>NZ_JBAMDA010000001.1:977500-1303333 GCF_036964665.1 Nitrobacter sp. NHB1 | reverse complement strand
TCATGTGGAAAGCGCTTTCCCTAGAGCGCTTACCGTTCTGATGGAATCAGAACGGGCGCTCTAAACTATGGAGGGGGCGCATTTCCTTACGGTGAACCGGTTTCCACTTCGCCGGGAAATGCTCTAGGGGCTGCACTCGAAAACAGCACGCGGCGACAGACCAAAAAATTAAACCATCGAGCAAGCTGATGCTCCCTCGATGGACCGAACTTCGCTGGGCAGATTTAGGGAAAGGCCGGATCTGGGCCGCGAAAGCGCCAGGGGCGGATGTCGAAAGAAAGATATGCTTGATCTAGCAATTGTTGGCGGTGGCCCCGGCGGGCTGATGAGCGCATGGCACCTCAGGAAAAAACTCGGAGAACTGTGCCGCGTTACCATCTTTGAAGCTTCCGGCCGCCTCGGCGGCAAGCTGCTGACCCACAAGTTCGAGACCGCGCCGGCGATGTACGAGGCGGGCGTTGCGGAGATCTACGACTACTCGGCGACAGGGCCGGATCCGCTACGCGAACTGATCCAGCATTTCGGATTGCAGACGATTCCGATAGACGCCGGGCAGGTGCAGCTCGACGGCGAACTGCTAGACGACATTCCTGGCATGCGCCGCAAATACGGCGCGGTGACTGCCGATGCGATCGTCGCCTTCCGCAAGCGCTGCGCCGAGATGATGTCGCCGATCGAGTATTACGAAGGCGCGCGCGACAACGAGCACCCTTGGGCGTTCATGACGGCGGAGGAGTTGCTCGACAAGGAGGTCGCGGACCCGGTCGCCAGGCGCTTCTTCAAGGTGATGGCGCGCTCCGATATCGCCACCGAGAGCCACAACACCAACGGGCTGAACGCGCTCAAGAACTTCGTGATGGATGTGGACGGTTACATCGGTCTGTATTCGATCCAGAACGGCAACGAGCAGTTGATCGACTGCCTGAGGGCTGAGGTCGATGCCGACATCCAGCTCAATCACCGCGTCCTCAAGGTCGGCAAGACACCGGCCGGCCGGTATCAACTCAACATGATGAACGGCAAGGGACCGGAGACCCGCGACTTCGATCTCGTCATCATGTGCCTGCCCCATAGCTGGCTCGCGACCGTGGGATGGGATGGCGAGCAGTTGCGCAAGTCGATGGTCAAGCATGTCGCTTACTTCGACCGGCCGGCGCATTACCTTCGCGTTTCGGTCCTGTTCGACGAGCCGTTCTGGGGCGAAAAGATTTCGGGCGCATGGTTTATGTCCGAAGCCTTCGGCGGCTGTTGCGTCTACAACGAGGGCGCGCGGCACGACGTCGGCCGTCACGGCGTGCTGAACTGGTTGATCGCCGGCTCCGACGCGCTGGCGTTCGCAAACCTCAGCGACATGGAGTTGATCGATGCGGCGCTGAAGTCGCTGCCGGCGTCGCTCGGCAATGCGCGCGAGCATTTCCTCGAAGGCAAGATCCATCGCTGGATGTCGTCGGTCAACGCGATTCCCGGCGGCCTTCCGGCGCGCGACGTCATGACCAACCATCGGCCCGAGCCGAAGGCGCATCCGGGCCTGGTTGTTGTCGGCGACTATCTGTTCGATTCGACTCTCAACGGCCTTCTGGATTCGTCGGACGCGGCGACCGACATCGTCGTCACCGAGATGATGAAGCTGCGCCGTGCGCGCGGCGGGAGTCGCGCAACCGCCTTCAACCGGATCGATCGCAATTACTTCGAGAACTATCGCGGCCTCGGGCTTTATCGCGAGGTCTGGCAGCAGTTCAGCGATCCGGACTTTCTGATGAATCTGATCCGGATCGCCTGGAACGGGACGACGAACTGCAAGCTGCTGGTGGCGGGATCCGCGAGCGGCGAACTGGTTGGCGCGTTGCGCGCCCGCGGCATCGATGCCTGGGGCATCGAGAACAACCGCGCGATTCATGCGATGACTCCGGCGGCACTGCAAACGTTTAACCGGTTCGGCTCGATCGTCGACATGCCGTTCGAGGACGGGCAGTTCGATTTCATCTATGAAACGAGCCTCTGCCATGTCCCGGAATCCCAGACGCAGCGGGCGGTTCGCGAGTTGAACCGCGTCGTCAAGACCGGGCTGATCTTCGGCTCCGTCACCAGCGACATGAAGCCGGCGTTGATCGACCGATACGACTTGCTGTGCGGCGTGAAGAAGCTCGGTACCTGGTGGGAGTGGTCTGAAATCTTTTTCAATAACGGTTTCGACCTCGCCATGAACCGCAACGATCGCACCGACGAATTGTGGGCGGCGGCCATCGCAGCCAACAAGGGACCGGATCGGTGGTACGCGGATTCCGAAAGCCTGCGTTACTCGCTGTTCGACAAGGTCGAGGACAGTGCCTGAGTCGTCGTCAGGCGAAACCGGAACATGCATCTGCCTTGATCCGCGGGTGCCTCCGGTCGATCCGGCTTGCCATGGAAGACTTCCGTATTTCACCCGGCGGCCGGTCCGGCCGTTTCGCAACGGTAAAACCCAGTCGTGCTCAAGGTGCCGCCGCTCGACCATTCACTCGTTCCCGATGACGCAGTAACGGCTCCGCCAGAGAGCCCGCCTGCCGAGACCGGGCCGGCGTCCGCGCCGCCAGCGCCGCGCAAACCTCTTCTCGAGTCCCGACCGCATGAGCGTGTCGAGGATAAAGAAGCCGACGATGGGGACGATGGCGAGGAAGGCGAACCCGTCCTCGACGATGATGACGAGGAACTCGTCGTCTATACGGCGCGCGAGGCCGCCGGTGCGGCCGCGACGATCTATGCGTTCATCCGGCCTTTGCTTCGGAATTACCGCAAGGCATTAACCTTCGTCGGTTTCGGCCTGCTGGTCGAGACGGTGTTCAACGTCATCATGCCGCTCAGTCTCAAGTTCCTGATCGACGATGCGCTCGGCGAGGAGGATTTCGGCGTTCTGGTTCGAATCCTGTCGGTGCTCGCGGTCGCCGGCATCGTCACCTCGCTGATCTCGATCTGGTACGAACGCTGGGACGCCTGGCTGTCGTCGTCGATCGTCTCGGAGGTGCGGCAGCGGTTGTTCAATCACGTGCAGGATCTGCCATCGGCATTTTTTGCACGCACCAGACGGGGAGAAATCCTGTCGCGCTTCTCCGTCGATCTCTCGGCATTCGAAGGTGCGACGAAAGCGCTCGTCAGTACGGCGCTGCTTCCGGCGATGGAACTGGTCGCAGGTATTGTTCTGATGCTGTTTTTGAGTTGGCCGTTGGCGGTGGTCGCGTTGCTGATCTTTCCGATCACGTTGATCGGGCCGCGTATCCTGACTCCGAAAGCGGTGCAGGCAAACTACGAGCAGAAGGTCAATGAGTCCGCGATCCTCGGCGTGGTTCAGGAAAACATTGCGGCGCAAGCCCTGGTCAAGGCTTTCAGCCTCCAGCGTCGCGCCCGCGCCTGGTTCACCGTCAGCAACGAGGAGACCAGAAGGAAGATCGCATCCTCCACCTTCCTGTCGAGCATGGTCGAGCGGTCGGTCACCGTCGCCGTGCTGCTGTTGCACCTTGTCGTTCTCGGCATCGGCGCCTATCTCGCGACCAGCGGGCAGATCACGATCGGAACGTTCGTGACGTTTGAAAGTGCGTTCTGGGAAGTCTCATACAATATCGCGCATCTGATGTCCTACGTGCCGGTCTCGATTCAGGCCGCAGCCGCCGTGCGCCACATGGAGGAACTGCTTGACGAGCCGACGCGTGGCGCCGACCGCCCCGGTGCGCCGGACCTGCCGCGCATCAGCCACGACATCACCTTTGATCGCGTGACGTTTCGATATGATGGCGACGAGACACCAGTTCTCAACAATCTCAGTCTGAAGCTCGATGCGGGAAAGCGCATCGCGATTGTCGGACCGAGCGGCTCCGGCAAGAGCACGCTGCTCAATCTGATCCTGCGCCTCTATGTTCCGAACCATGGGCGCGTCACTATCGACGGCGTCGATACCCGTAAGGTGACGCGCGAGTCGCTTCGATCCGGCATGGCGGTGGTGTTCCAGGAGAACATGCTTTTCAACCTGTCGATCCGGGAAAACATCCGTCTCGGCAAGGAAGACGCCAGCGACGAGGAGGTCGAGGCCGCGGCGAAAAAGGCCGAGATCCATCGCTTCATCATGAGCCTGCCCCGACGCTACGACACCGTCGTCGGCGAGCGCGGCGATACGCTGTCGGGTGGCCAGCGCCAGCGGGTGGCGATTGCGCGCGCGATCGTACGCGACCCGTCGATTCTGCTGCTCGACGAGGCGACGTCTGCGCTCGACCAGACCACAGAAGCTGCTATCAATCGTACGCTGCTGAAGGTAGCCAGGGGTCGAACCATGATCTCTTCAACTCACCGCCTGACCTCGGTAGTCGATATGGACGAGATCATCGTCATCAACAGCGGTCGGGCGATCGAACGGGGTTCCCATGCAGAACTGATGAAGGCCAATGGCCTCTACCGCAAGCTGTGGGACGACCAGAGACACGGGCACGATAGCAGCGATGGTGATGACGAGTAGCGCTGCCACATCTGCGCGCGGCGATAGCGTTTTCTTCACGCAAACCGGTGCCCGTCCTCGGGTCAAGCCAGAGGACATGCTTCGCTCGAAAACGCTATCAACAACTTGCGCGTGTTCCGATCGCAAAACCGGCATCCACCTGGAATACGCGCTAAGCAAGCCTGCCTTCGTGGGATTCCGAGCGCGGCGGCGATGCGGATGGCCGGATGCCCGATCCATTCGTCGGTCGTGTCAGGCCCTGTGCCAGCCGTCCGATGAAGCGTGCCCACCGGCGTGCGCGCCACGTCAGGCCGTCGTCGATCGAAAGCGAGCGAAGATGCCAGGCTTTCGCGGTCGACCATGCATCACATGCTGTCTTGACCGGATCGTCGTAGAACATGTCGATCTTGGTGCGGTCCATGCCTTCGGTCGCAAGCCAGTTCGGGATGTGGACGTTGCAAAGTCGCTCGACGTCGGTGAACACCTTGTCGGTGCCGGTGCCCGCGGCCGGGCACGAGGTCGCGAAAGCGTCGCCGACGAGAACGACTCCGGCTTGTCGATGATTGTCCGTGACGTACAGATCCGCCGGCCGGATCTTGATCGGCCCGCTCACCTTGAAACCGCCGGTCATGCGGTCAAGGCCCGGCATTATCGCGCGCATCGTCGCTTCGGGGTTTTCACGAAATTCGCGAAACCAGATGTCGTCCATCGACCGATAGACCATCATGTTGGCCCGCATGGCATTGCCGATCGGAAACATCGAGAGATAGGCCATGCGCGCGTCGGAGCGTTTCGGCCAATAGGTCAGGGCCGGGAAGGGGAATTCCGGTCGATCGACCGGCGCGACATCGAAACCGAGCGTCACCGAATGACATTCGCTGATGATGCGCCGCCTGAGGCCGAGCAGGTGACGCAGGCTGATGCTGAGACCGTTCGCGAGCACGATCAGGCGCGCGGAAATCGTATCGCCACCCGCCAGCACCACGCGCTGGCGTTCACCGCTCGTGGCGACCTCGACGACCTTGGTGTAAAGGGTCTCCACACTGGACGGGATTTGCGCGCGCATGGTGTTGACGAGGGTGTCGTACATCACGCCGTGCTGGTCGCTGGGTTTTTTGGCCACCACGAAACCAAACCGTGCTTCCCAGACTTCGCCGTCCACGGTCGTCGCGCGCAGTATCTCTTCGTCGAGCCCTGTCTTGCGCAATCTCGGAGTTTGAGTGCCGCCGAGCTTTTCGCAGCGCAGGTCTGGAGGATACGCCGTGTGCGGATCGATCATGATCGCAGCAATACCCGCGCGGCCCAGCATCGCGGCTGTGGTCGAGCCGGCCAGCCCGCCGCCAACGATCGCAATGTCGGTATAGCGCATGGATCGGCCCTTGTTCCGCAGGGCTATCATTGCCCCGCAAAAAGCAAATAAACCTTGAAAGATATCGAGTGATCGGGCCTGGATCGGATCGATGCGGCTTAACTGAAAAGCAATGCCGGAGCAACATTATGCCGTCCAAACGGGATCGCTCCAAGGATGATCCAGGGATGATCCAAGGCGTCTGATGATTTCGGTAAATATTTGTTCACCAACGCTGGACATGGCGGCGCCGTGGGACGATCTCGTCCGGCGGGCCTCGTCCAATGTGTTCATGAATCCGGTTGTCCTGACCGTCGCGAACGAGACTGGTTTCGCGCGCATCCAGGTTCTGCTGGCGTGGGACGACAGCACCGGACCCAGGAGGCTGGTCGGTATCTGGGCCTTTCAGGTCCGCAGGATTTCGCCGCTGTGGCCTGCGCTGCTCGAGGCATTGCCGTACAACTACGCCTTCCTCTCAAACCCGGTCGTCGATCCCGCCTATGTCAGCGAGGTCATCCCGGCCTTCCTGTCGGCGATCCGGGACAGCCCGCTGCTGCCCAAGGTGATCAGTCTGAAGTCACTCGATGCGGAGGCTCCGAGCTTCGAGATGCTTGTGAACGCGCTGACGGAGCAGGGAAGCGCGCGGTTTAGATTGACCGAGAGCAGACGGCCTATCGCGACCCCCGACGCTGGCGTGAAACGGTCCGGCTCGACCCGGAAGAAGTTGCGGCAGGATTGGAACCGGCTCTCCGCCGTTGGCGCGGTCGATATCGTCAACAACCGCACGGCAGATACGCGCGAGGCGTTCGAGACGTTCCTGAAGCTGGAAGCCGCTAGCTGGAAAGGAGCGCGCGGTACGGCCTTGCTGTGCAATGCCGCGGACGCGGCCTTCGCCAGACAGATGGTCGCCGCGCTCGCCGAACGTGGCAATGCCTCGGTGGCATTGCTTCGCGTCGATGGCCGCGCCATCGCCGCGCAGGTGCTGATGTATTGTGGCGCTACAGCCTACACCTGGAAAACGGCATTCAGCCCGGACTACGCAAAATATTCGCCGGGCGCGCTGCTGATCGACAGGATCACAGACGACCTGTTTTCCTCCGCCGGGATCGCGGCGATCGATTCCTGTTCGCACGAGGGAAGCTTTATGGCTCAGCTCTGGGCGGGCCGCCGGAAGATGGCCGATCTGCTCATTGATGTCGGCCCGCCTAAATCGCTGGTGTTTTCGCTGGAAGCCATCCGCCAGCAGGGCTATGACCAGCTCCGTCGGTTTCGCGACCGGATTCGAACCGGGTCGGTGCTGGCCGTACCCAAAAGCAAGAAGGTGAGTTTTGCCGCGCATCGCTAGCCGGGCGGGCAGATGTGGCTTGCCGGGTGCCGTCAATCCGGCGCGGCTTGCCTTCGCCTCCCAAATACCCAGATTGTGTCCGCCGGTTTGAACCGCGGCAAGAACCGGTGATCGTAAGACAATGGTGAACAGACTAAAGAACGGCCTGTTGGCGAGCATACCGGACTCGGAATGGCTCGAGATTCAGAGCCTGTGCGAGTCGGTCAAACTGTCACTTGGACGCGTGCTGTACGAACCACGCGGCCCATTCGATTACGTGTACTTTCCGGAAACGGCGATTATCGCCAACGTCGCCCCGCTGAAGGCCGACAAGACGGCCGAAACCTCGACCACCGGACGGGAGGGGGTGGTTAACGTCGGTGCTATCATGGGCGATGACCAATCGATGCACCGAGCTGTCGTCCATGTGTCCGGTGACGCCATCCGCATTTCCTTTCGCGAGTTTCAGGAGCTGCAGGCACGTCTGCCGGTATTCCGGCGCAAGCTCAACGCCTACTCACGTGCGTTTCTCGGGCAAGTGATGCAGTCCGTTGCATGCAACGCCAGCCATACGCTCCTTCAGCGCTGTGCGCGATGGCTGTTGAAGTCTCACGATCGTGTCGAAGGTGACGAGCTTCGATTAACGCAGCAGTTCCTGGCCGAGTTGTTGGTTGTCAGCCGCGTGGCGGTTAACGCAGAGCTAAAAAAATTTCAGCAACAGCAGGCTCTCACATACAACCGCGGCATCATCACGATATTGGACCGAAGGCTATTGGAGCGCACATCCTGCGAGTGCTATCGCGCGGTTCGGCGTGAATACGACAGGCTGCTGCCCGGCTCTTTCACAAAATAATTATCAGCTATGTAAACTAGTTGGCTATCCCGTCGCTGTCTCCATCGGTACATAAAGAAATCCGATAATGGAGGAGTGCACACCAATGCCGAGACATGTCTCTTTCTATGACGAATCGCTGGGAATACAGGTCGAAGGTTCATACATAACGGACGGCAAGGTGATCCATGCCGGCTCGGGAACGCTGGGCGCGAAGAGTGCCCGCTTCGGTCATTTTGGCAGATCCCGCTTCGACCAAATGGGACAGGACTTGATTGCGCAAGATCTGTTGAGCGAGTTGGCTCATCGTGAAGCGGCGAACAGCCACGGTCACGGCCATTAGGCTGAATTAAAGAAGTAGACGGTGCGAGCCGCCCTAGCGGTTCAGATATCGTCATCGCTTTCTGCCGCGGAGGCTCTTTAATTAGCCCCCGCCGCAGGTGGCTGTCGCTTCAAGCGATCTGCTTAATCTTCTCGTCTTCACATGTTACAGCCTGCGCCTTCCGAAATGCGTTGACCATGCCAAGCGATGTGAATCGGGTCGCTTGGATCCGCAGCCGGGCTTGTCCACCCTCTATAACGCTGCTTGGTCGTCACGGACGAGCCGATTCAATCCAATAGCAACTCAATCCCATAGCAGCGCTGCGCGGCGACTGGCGGGGCGTGATGTTGCGCCATCTCACCACGACGCGGAATTCGCGATTGGCGGGCGGCAGGCCTGAGGCGCGAGCAGCTATTGCGGCGCACGGCGACTCTCGATTACCCAGAATCACTCTTTGATCCGACGCCATGCGCAGGGCATAGCTGTTCGAGGATGGGTGTCGCTTTCGCCCCGCCAGTGACCCGCGCATCCATCGCCGCCTCCCGAGATGGCGGATGATCGCGATGTTTCCGTCCAGACGCGAAACCCTCCGCCGTCCGGTTCAGACCTTCCCATACCCTTCAGCATCGGCAGGAGCCTTCGCCAGGCGGTCGCGGATATCCGATTCGGCACCACGGCGGCGGAGGCGGTCGGGGCATATATTAAGAACCCGGGATTCGGCGGTGCGGACGGTCGCTTGACCTTGCGGTCGCCACCGTCGCCGGCGGGATGGACGCAGCGGGTGAGCGTGGCCGATATCGCAGAAAGACCATTGTTTCGAGGGGTATCCGGCGGCCGGCGAACCCGGTGCGCCAGCGATTCCCGGCGGACCAGAATTCTCGTGGATGCCGGGTATCGACGGCCAGAAGTGCTTCCGCTACGGCGGTTTAGCCTTGACTTGACGACTCGCGGTGGATAAAACCCGCCCACTTAACGGCAGGCGGTGAGCTAAGCCAACGTTGGAACGGAACACCCTTTCTATCTGTTTTAATTGATAGAGACGGGCACCAACCTCGACGAATGCTGCTCAGACGCTGCTGATAATAGCTAGGCAGTGCCAGGACGATAGTCGTTCTCTTGAGCGAGACTCTTGCGATCGATTTCGGGTGCATGACCTCGGTGGAAGTCGGCCGGTTCGTTATCGGTTGGCGTTGATCGCGGTCCTCTGTGGCGTCGAAGCGCTTCCCGCTCAGCAATGAGCGGTTGGCGCGATTTCGTTTTGCGTGGATCGCTTCATGCATCGCGAGCGGATGGGCGGTGGCCTCGAACGAAGTTGCGAAACCGATCGGGGTTTCGCGTAAATTTAAGGGTGAAGGCGAACGATGCCGACGATCAACCAACTGATCGCAAGTCCGCGCGTCATACAGAAGTCGCGCAAGAAGGTGCCTGCGTTGCAGCAGTCGCCGCAAAAGCGCGGTGTGTGCACGCGTGTTTACACCACGACTCCGAAGAAGCCGAATTCGGCGCTGCGTAAGGTCGCCAAGGTACGCCTCACCAATGGCTTCGAGGTCATTGGTTACATTCCGGGTGAGGGGCATAACCTTCAGGAACATTCCGTGGTCATGATCCGCGGCGGCCGCGTCAAGGACTTGCCCGGTGTGCGCTACCACATCCTCCGCGGCGTCCTCGACACCCAGGGCGTCAAGAACCGCAAGCAGCGCCGTTCGAAGTACGGCGCCAAGCGTCCGAAATAATCGGGAACAGAAACGATGTCTCGTCGCCATTCTGCTGAAAAGCGCGAAGTGCTTCCGGATCCGAAGTTCGGAAACATTGTCGTTACGAAGTTCATGAACTCGGTGATGTATGCCGGGAAGAAGTCGGTCGCCGAAGGCATCGTCTACGGTGCGCTCGAGATGATCGAGGCCAAGACCAAGCAGGGCCCGCTCGGGGTGTTCGAGCAGGCGCTTGAGAATGTGATGCCGACCATCGAAGTGCGTTCGCGCCGCGTCGGCGGGGCCACCTATCAGGTGCCGGTGGAAGTTCGCTCGACTCGCCGTCAGGCGCTCGGCATTCGCTGGCTGATCGCGGCAGCGCGGGGGCGCAATGAAAAGACGATGACGGAGCGGCTCTCGGCGGAACTGCTCGACGCGTCGAACAACCGGGGCAGCGCAGTCAAGAAGCGGGAAGACGTGCACAAGATGGCGGAAGCCAACCGTGCGTTCTCGCACTATCGCTGGTAACGGCGACACAACAGGAATTTAAGGACAGCTCCATGCCCCGCCAACATGCCATCGAGGATTACCGTAACTTCGGTATCATGGCGCATATCGACGCCGGCAAGACCACCACGACCGAGCGTATCCTTTATTACACCGGCAAGAACCATAAGATCGGCGAGACCCACGAGGGCGCTGCGACGATGGACTGGATGGCGCAGGAGCAGGAGCGCGGCATCACCATTACCTCTGCCGCGACTACCGCGTTCTGGGATGGCAAGCGTCTGAACATCATCGACACCCCCGGCCACGTCGACTTCACCATCGAGGTGGAGCGTAGCCTGCGCGTGCTCGACGGCGCCGTGTGCGTGCTCGACTCCAACCAGGGCGTTGAGCCGCAGACCGAAACGGTCTGGCGCCAGGGCGACAAGTACAAGGTGCCGCGCATCGTCTTCTGCAACAAGATGGATAAGACCGGCGCCGACTTCTACAAGTGTCTCTCCGATATCGTTGATCGTCTCGGCGCGCGCCCGGTGGCGCTGCAGCTCCCGATCGGCTCGGAGAACAACTTCAAGGGCATGGTCGACCTCGTCCGCATGAAGGCGTTGGTCTGGAGCAGCGAAGCGGCGGGCGCGATGTACGACATCGCCGAGATTCCGGCCGACCTCGCCGATAAAGCCAGGGAATACCGCGAGAAGCTCGTGGAAGCTGCCGTCGAGCTCGACGACGATGCGATGGCGGCCTATCTTGAGGGTACCGAGCCCGACGAAGCCACGCTGAAGAGGCTGATCCGCAAGGCGGTGCTGTCCGGGGCTTTCTATCCGGTGCTGTGCGGTACCGCGTTCAAAAACAAGGGTGTGCAGCCGCTGCTCGACGCCGTGGTGGCCTATCTGCCGTCGCCGCTTGACGTTCCGGCCATCAAGGGCGTGGATGACAAGGGCAACGAAATCCTCCGTCACGCCGACGACAAGGAGCCGATGTCGCTGCTGGCGTTCAAGATCATGGACGACCCGTTCGTTGGCACCATCACGTTCTGTCGTATCTATTCCGGTATTCTTCAGAGCGGCACCGGCGTCGTCAATTCGACGCGCGAGAAGAAGGAGCGCATCGGCCGGATGTTGCTGATGCATGCGAACAACCGCGAGGATATCAAGGAGGCCTATGCCGGTGACATTGTCGCGCTGGCCGGCCTGAAGGAAGCGCGCACCGGCGACACGCTGTGCGATCCGGCCCATCAGGTGATCCTCGAAAAGATGGAATTCCCCGATCCGGTCATCGAGATCGCGATCGAGCCGAAGTCCAAGGCCGACCAGGAAAAGCTCGGTATCGCGCTGGCGAAGCTCGCAGCGGAAGATCCGTCGTTTCGCGTTTCCACCGATCAGGAATCCGGCCAGACAATCCTCAAGGGCATGGGCGAGCTCCATCTCGACATCAAGGTCGATATCCTCAGGCGCACCTACAAGGTCGACGCTAACATCGGCGCGCCGCAGGTGGCGTTCCGCGAGCGTGTCACCAAGCGTGTCGAGCACAGCTACACCCACAAGAAGCAGACCGGTGGCACCGGCCAGTTCGCGGCGGTCACGCTGATCGTCGAACCGAACGAGGCTGGCAAAGGCTACGAGTTCGAGTCGAAGATCGTCGGCGGCGCGGTGCCCAAGGAATACATTCCCGGCGTTGAGAAGGGCATCGAGAGCGTGCTTGGCTCCGGCGTGGTCGCGGGCTTCCCCGTGGTCGATGTCAAGGTGCAGCTCATCGACGGCAAGTTCCATGACGTCGACTCGTCGGCGCTGGCGTTCGAAATCGCGACCCGCGCCTGCTTCCGCGAGGCTCTGCAGAAGGGCAAGTCGGTGCTGCTCGAACCGATCATGAAGGTCGAGGCGGTGACGCCGGAAGACTATACCGGATCGGTCATCGGCGATCTCAACTCGCGGCGCGGCCAGATCCAGGGTCAGGACATGCGCGGCAATGCCAACGTGATCAACGCGATGGTGCCGCTCATGAACATGTTCGGTTACGTGAACAACCTGCGCTCGATGAGTCAGGGGCGCGCGACCTTCACCATGCAATTCGATCATTACGCGGAAGCCCCGGCGAATGTGTCGGCGGAAGTCCAGAAGAAGTTTGCCTGATTGTCGCTGGCGACAGTCAACGACTAAACGGAGAGTCAAATGGCCAAAGCGAAGTTTGAACGGAACAAGCCGCATTGCAACATCGGGACGATTGGTCACGTTGACCACGGCAAGACGTCTTTGACGGCTGCGATCACGAAGGTTCTGGCGGAAGCGGGCGGAGCGACGTTCACGGCCTACGACCAGATTGACAAGGCGCCGGAAGAGAAGGCGCGCGGCATCACGATTTCGACGTCGCATGTCGAGTACGAGACGCCGAACCGGCATTATGCGCACGTCGATTGCCCGGGCCACGCCGACTACGTGAAGAACATGATCACTGGTGCGGCGCAGATGGACGGCGCGATTTTGGTGGTGTCGGCGGCGGACGGTCCGATGCCGCAGACCCGCGAGCACATTCTTCTGGCGCGCCAGGTTGGCGTTCCGGCGATCGTGGTGTTCCTGAACAAGTGCGACATGGTCGACGATCCGGAACTGCTGGAACTGGTGGAGATGGAAGTCCGCGAGCTTCTGTCTAAGTACGACTTCCCGGGCGACGACATTCCGATCATCAAGGGTTCGGCGCTGGCGGCGCTGGAGAACTCGGACCCGAAGCTCGGCCATGACGCGGTGCTGGAACTGATGAAGGCGGTCGACGCCTATATTCCGCAGCCAGAGCGTCCGGTCGACCTGCCGTTCCTGATGCCGGTCGAGGACGTGTTCTCGATCTCGGGCCGCGGAACGGTGGTGACGGGGCGCGTGGAGCGCGGCATCGTCAAGGTCGGCGAGGAAATCGAGATTGTCGGCATCCGCGACACGCAGAAGACGACGGTGACGGGCGTCGAGATGTTCCGCAAGCTGCTGGACCAGGGTCAGGCCGGCGACAACATCGGTGCGCTGCTGCGCGGCACCAAGCGCGAGGACGTTGAGCGCGGTCAGGTTCTGTGCAAGCCGGGTTCGGTGAAGCCGCACACCAAGTTCAAGGCGGAAGCCTACATCCTGACCAAGGAGGAGGGCGGTCGTCACACGCCGTTTTTCACCAACTACCGTCCGCAGTTCTACTTCCGCACCACGGACGTGACCGGCGTGGTGCATCTTCCGGCCGGCACCGAGATGGTGATGCCGGGCGACAACGTTGCGATGGAAGTGCACCTGATCGTGCCGATCGCAATGGAGGAGAAGCTGCGCTTCGCCATCCGCGAGGGTGGACGCACCGTCGGAGCAGGCGTCGTCGCGAGCATCATCGAGTAACCAGCTTTCGTCATGCCCGGACTTGATCCGGGCATCCACGACTTCTTCTTAAGACGGAGATGGCCGGGACGAGCCCGGCCATGACGGAACAGAGAGATCAAGGCAATGAACGGCCAGAATATTCGCATCCGTCTCAAGGCGTTCGACCATCGGATTCTCGATACGTCGACCCGCGAGATCGTGAACACCGCGAAACGCACCGGCGCGCAGGTTCGCGGACCGATTCCGCTGCCGACGCGGATCGAGAAGTTTACGGTCAACCGTTCGCCGCACGTCGACAAGAAGAGCCGTGAGCAGTTCGAGATGCGTACGCATAAGCGCCTTCTCGATATCGTCGATCCGACTCCGCAGACAGTCGATGCCTTGATGAAGCTCGATCTGGCCGCGGGTGTCGACGTCGAGATCAAGCTCTGACGCGAGAGCCCGCCGTTTTTCGGATCGGGGCACGCGGAAGTCGAAACGAAGTTTGGGAACAGTCCGAACGTTAGCGGACAGAAAGAACAGGAAGCACGACGATGCGCTCCGGAGTGATCGCACAAAAGGTCGGGATGACGCGGGTCTTCACAGAAACCGGCGAACATATCCCTGTGACCGTGCTGAAGCTGAGCAATTGTCAGGTGTTGGGGCACCGGACCAGTGAGAAGAACGGCTACGTCGCCTTGCAGCTCGGCTCGGGCGCGCGCAAGACGGTCTACATGCCGAAGGCGGAGCGCGGACAGTTCGCGGTCGCCAAGATCGAGCCGAAGCGCAAGGTCGCGGAATTCCGTGTCTCCGAAGATTCGCTGCTTCCGGTTGGCGCGGAAATTCAGGCGGACCATTTCGTGGTCGGCCAGTTCGTCGATGTTACCGGCACCTCGGTCGGTAAGGGGTTCGCCGGCGGCATGAAGCGCTGGAACTTCGGCGGTCTGCGCGCCACGCACGGCGTCTCGGTCTCGCATCGTTCGATCGGCTCAACCGGCGGACGTCAGGATCCGGGCAAGACTTTCAAGAACAAGAAGATGCCCGGCCACATGGGCGTCGATCGCGTCACCACGCTCAACCTGCGCGTCGTGCAGACCGACGTCGAGCGCGGCCTGATTCTGGTCGAGGGTGCCGTTCCCGGCTCCAAGGGCGGCTGGATCGCGGTGCGTGACGCGGTGAAGAAGCCGTTGCCGAAGGAAGCGCCGAAACCCGGCAAGTTCAAGGTTGCGGGCGGCGGCGCGCAGGCTGCGGGCGATGACAAGGTCACGACGGATGCCCCGGCCGAGAAGGAGGGTGCATAACATGGAACTGAACGTCACCACCCTCGAAGGCAAGGCCGCGGGTTCGGTTCAGCTCTCGGACGGGATTTTCGGTCTTGAGCCGCGCAAGGATCTGATCCAGCGCTGCGTCAACTGGCAGCTTGCCAAGCGTCAGGCCGGCACCCACAAGGCCAAGGGCCGCGCGGAAATCTGGCGCACCGGCAAGAAGATGTTCAAGCAGAAGGGTACCGGCAATGCCCGTCACGGCTCGGCCCGCGTGTCGCAGTTCCGTGGTGGCGGTCGCGCGTTCGGCCCGGTCGTTCGCAGTCATGCGCACGATCTGCCGAAGAAGGTGCGCGCGCTGGCGCTGCGTCATGCGCTGTCGGCGAAGGCCAAGGACGGCGGTCTGATCGTCATCGACAGCGCTGAACTGCAGGAGGCCAAGACCAAGGCGTTGATGGGTCATTTTTCCGGCCTCGGCCTGACCAGCGCGCTGATCGTCGACGGCGCCGCGGTTCATGCCGGGTTCGCGACCGCCGCGCGCAACATTCCGAACATCGACGTGCTGCCGATCCAGGGCATCAACGTCTACGACATCCTGCGCCGTCGGAAGCTGGTGCTGACCAAGGCGGCGGTTGATGCGCTGGAGGCGCGCTTCAAATGACAATCGATGCGAAGCATTACGACGTGATCGTCGCTCCGGTCATTACCGAAAAGGCGACGATGGCCTCCGAATACAACAAGGTTGTGTTCAAGGTCGCGCGCAAGGCGACCAAGCCGCAGATTAAGGAAGCGGTCGAGAAACTGTTCGACGTCAAGGTCAAGAGTGTGAACACGCTGGTGCGCAAGGGCAAGGCGAAGGTGTTCCGCGGCAGCTTCGGTTCGCAGTCGGACGCCAAGCGCGCGGTTGTGACCCTCGAAGAGGGCCACCGCATCGACGTCACCACCGGTCTCTGAGGCGGAAACGGCTTTAAGGCGATAGATTATGGCACTTAAGACATTCAACCCCACGACGCCGGGCCAGCGCCAGCTGGTGATGGTCGATCGCTCGGCCCTCTACAAGGGCAAGCCGGTCAAGGCGCTTACCGAGGGCAAGCGAGGCAAGGGCGGCCGCAACAACACCGGGCGCATCACCGTGCGGTTTCGCGGCGGCGGCCATAAGCAGGCCTACCGCAACGTCGATTTCAAGCGCGGCAAGGCGGACGTGCCGGCGCTCGTCGAGCGGCTCGAATACGACCCGAACCGCACCGCGTTCATCGCGCTGATCAAATATCAGGACGGCGAGCAGGCCTATATTCTCGCGCCGCAGCGTCTGGCCGTCGGCGACACCGTCGTTGCCGGCAACTATGTCGACGTCAAGCCGGGCAATGTCATGCCGCTCGGCAATATGCCCGTCGGCACCATCGTCCATAATGTCGAGATGAAGATCGGCAAGGGCGGTCAGCTCGCGCGGTCCGCCGGCACCTATGCCCAGATCGTCGGCCGCGACCAGGACTACGTCATCCTGCGCCTGAATTCGGGCGAGCAGCGCCTGGTGCACGGCCGTTGCCGCGGCTCCATCGGCGCGGTGTCGAATCCGGATCACATGAATACCTCGATCGGCAAGGCGGGCCGCACCCGCTGGATGGGCCGCCGCCCGCACAACCGCGGCGTGGTCATGAACCCGATCGACCATCCGCATGGCGGCGGCGAAGGCCGCACCTCGGGCGGCCGTCACCCGGTGACACCGTGGGGCAAGCCGACCAAGGGCAAGAAGACCCGTTCCAACAAGTCGACCAACAAGTTCATTCTCATCAGCCGCCACAAGCGGAAGAAGTAGTAAGGAAAGCCGGACATGGTTCGTTCAGTCTGGAAAGGCCCGTTCGTCGAAGGCTCGCTGCTCAAGAAAGCAGATGCCGCGCGGGCAAGCGGCCGTCATGACGTCATCAAGATATGGAGCCGCCGCTCAACCATTCTGCCGCAGTTTGTCGGCTTGGTGTTCGGCGTCTACAACGGCCATAAGCACGTGCCGGTGTCTGTCAACGAGGAGATGGTCGGTCACAAGTTCGGCGAGTTTTCGCCGACCCGGACCTTCCATGGCCATTCGGGCGACAAGAAAGCCAAGAGGGCTTGAGGTTTAAGTTATGAGCAAACCAAAGCGCGAACGGAGCCTCCCGGAAAACGAGGCCAAGGCGATCGCCCGGATGCTTCGGGTGAGCCCGCAGAAGCTCAACCTGGTCGCGCAACTGATCCGCGGCCGCAAGGCGTCGGCGGCACTCGCCGACCTGCAGTTTTCGCGCAAGCGGATCGCGGGCGACGTGAAGAAGTGCCTGGAATCGGCGATCGCCAACGCCGAGAATAACCACGACCTCGACGTCGACGAACTGGTTGTGTCCGAGGCATTTGTCGGCAACGGCATGGTGATGAAGCGTTTCGCACCGCGCGGCCGTGGCCGCTCGGGCCGTATCTATAAACCGTTCTCGCAACTGACGATCGTGGTGCGTCAGGTCGAGGCCGAGGCGAGCGCTTAAACAGGCGCAGGAGAAAACGATGGGTCAAAAGATCAATCCAATCGGGCTGCGTCTGGGCATCAACCGGACCTGGGACTCCCGTTGGTATGCCGGCAAGAACGAGTACGGCAAGCTGCTGCACGAGGACGTCAAGATCCGCGAACTCCTGCACAAGGAGCTCAAGCAGGCGGCCGTCGCGCGCATCGTGATCGAGCGTCCGCATAAGAAGTGCCGCGTGACGATCCATTCGGCGCGCCCCGGCGTCGTGATCGGCAAGAAGGGCGCCGATATCGACAAGCTTCGCAAGAGGGTTGCCGACATCACCTCGTCCGACGTCGTCATCAACATCGTCGAGATTCGCAAGCCGGAGCTTGATGCCACGCTGGTCGCCGAATCGATCGCACAGCAGCTTGAGCGCCGCGTCGCGTTCCGCCGCGCGATGAAACGCGCCGTGCAGTCGGCGATGCGTCTCGGCGCCGAGGGCATTCGCATCAACTGCTCAGGCCGTCTCGGCGGCGCCGAGATCGCCCGCATGGAGTGGTATCGCGAAGGCCGCGTACCGCTGCACACGCTGCGCGCCGACGTCGATTACGGCGTTGCCACCGCGTTCACGACGTTCGGTACCTGCGGTGTCAAGGTCTGGATCTTCAAGGGCGAAATCCTCGAGCACGATCCGATGGCCCAGGACAAGCGCCTGGCTGGTGACGACAACCGTCCGCGCCGCGACGCGGCTTGAACAAGAGCATGATCCCGAAAAGTGGATACCGGTTTTCGGATCAGATCATGCGCAATAGACAGAAGGCTTGAGGGCGTAAGCCATGATGCAACCGAAGAAGACCAAGTTCCGGAAGGCGCACAAGGGCCGCATCCACGGCACCGCGTCGTCGGGCGCGACGCTGGCGTTCGGCCAGTTCGGCTTGAAGGCGATGGCGCCCGAGCGCATCTCGGCGCGCCAGATCGAAGCCGCGCGGCGCGCGCTGACGCGCCACATGAAGCGCGCCGGCCGCGTCTGGATCCGCGTATTTCCGGATGTGCCTGTATCGAAGAAGCCGGCTGAGGTCCGCATGGGCTCGGGCAAGGGCGCGCCGGAATTGTGGGTCGTGCGGGTCAAGCCGGGTCGGGTTCTTTTCGAGATCGACGGAGTGGCTCCGCAGACCGCGAAGGAAGCGCTGACGCTTGCCGCCGCCAAGCTGCCGATCAAGACGCGCTTCGTCGCGCGCATCGCGGAGTAACCGACATGGCCGCAATGAAGACCTCCGACATCCGCGCGATGAGCCCCGACCAGATGGACGACGCCGTCGCCAATCTGAAGAAGGAGCGGTTCAATCTGCGCTTCCAGCGCGCCACCGGGCAGCTCGAGAACACTTCGCGGATGCGTGAAGCCCGCCGCGATATCGCACGGATCAAGACCATCGCCGCGCAGAAGCGCGACGCGAAGAAATAAGGGGCCCGAGATGCCGAAACGTACGCTTCAGGGCGTGGTCGTCAGTGACAAGCAAGCCAAGACGGTTGTGGTGCGCGTCGATCGCCGCTTTACCCATCCGCTCTACAAGAAGACCATTCGTCGCTCGAAAAACTATCACGCGCACGACGAGAACAACGAGTTCAAGCCGGGCGACATGGTGTGGATCGAGGAAAGCAAGCCGATCTCGAAGTTGAAGCGCTGGACCGTGGTCCGGGGCGAACAGAAGAAAACCGCTTAAGCGCGATTTTGCGCACCAGAAAGAGGACTAGGTGCATCAATGATTCAGATGCAGACCAACCTCGACGTGGCCGATAATTCAGGCGCACGCCGTGTCATGTGCATCAAGGTGCTCGGGGGCTCCAAGCGCCGCTATGCAACGGTGGGCGACATCATCGTCGTGTCGATCAAGGAAGCCATCCCGCGCGGGAAGGTGAAGAAGGGCGACGTCATGAAGGCGGTGGTGGTGCGGGTCCGCAAGGATATCCGCCGCGCGGACGGGTCGGTGATCCGTTTCGACCGCAATGCGGCCGTTCTGATCAATAATCAGTCCGAGCCGGTCGGCACCCGTATTTTCGGGCCGGTGCCGCGCGAGTTGCGCGCCAAGAACCACATGAAGATCATATCTCTGGCGCCGGAGGTGCTGTGATGGCTGCCAAGATCCGGAAGGGCGACAAGGTTATCGTTTTGTCGGGCCGCGACAAGGGTCGCACCGGCGAGGTGTTCGAGGTGCGCCCCGCGGAAAGCCGGGCGCTGGTGCGCGGCGTCAACATGGTGAAGCGCCACCAGAAGCAGACCCAGAACCAGGAGGGCGGCATTATCTCGAAGGAGTCGCCGGTCCATCTGTCCAAAATCGCGATTGTCGGCAAGGACGGCAAGCCGACCCGCGTCGGTTTCAAGATTCAGGCCGACGGCACCAAGGTGCGTGTCGCCAAGCGTTCGGGAGCGGAGATCGATGGCTGAGACTGCTTACGTACCGCGCCTGCGCGCGGAGTATGACAAGAGCATTCGCACCAAGCTGACCGAGCAGTTCGGCTACGTCAACGTCATGCAGGTGCCGCGCCTCGACAAGGTGGTTCTCAACATGGGAATCGGCGAAGCCGTGAACGACCGCAAAAAGGCCGAGACGGCGGCTGGTGACCTGTCGCTGATCGCCGGCCAGAAGGCGCTCGTGACCTATTCGCGTGTCGCGATTTCGACCTTCAAGCTGCGCGAAAACCAGCCGATCGGCTGCAAGGTGACGCTGCGCAAGACGAAAATGTACGAGTTTATCGATCGCCTGATAAACGTTGCGCTGCCGCGCGTGCGCGACTTCCGCGGCCTCAATCCAAAGAGCTTTGACGGTCGCGGCAATTACTCGCTCGGCATCAAGGAGCACATCATTTTCCCCGAAATCGACTTCGACAAGGCCGGGGAGAGCTGGGGCATGGACGTCACTGTCTGCACGACCGCGCAGACGGACGACGAAGCCCGGGCGCTGCTGGCCGCATTCAATTTTCCGTTCCGGCAGTGAGACGCTGAGAAGCGCTCAGACGCGGAAAGGCAAGGAGCCAAGCATGGCAAAGAAGAGTTCGATCGAGAAGAACAACCGGCGCAAGCGGATGACCGGCAACGCGGCTGCGAAGCGCGCGCGGCTGAAGGCCATCATCGCCGACAAGACCAGGCCGATGGAGGAGCGGTTCGCCGCCACCCTGAAGCTCGCCGAAATGCCGCGCAACTCGTCGGCGACGCGTATTCGCAACCGCTGCGAGCTGACCGGACGCCCGCGTTCGAATTACCGCAAGAACAAGCTGAGCCGCATCGCGCTGCGCGATCTCGGTTCCAGGGGCCTGGTTCCCGGCCTCGTGAAGTCGAGCTGGTAAGGAGGATCGCCAAATGTCCACGCACGATCCGATCAGCGACCTCATCACCCGCATCCGCAATGCGCAGATGCGCAACAAGTCCAAGGTTTCGACCCCGGGTTCGAGGATGCGCGCCAATGTGCTCGAAGTTCTCAAGAGCGAGGGCTATATCCGCGGCTACGCCAGCGTCGAGCATTCGTCGGGCCGCAGCGAGCTCGAAATCGAGCTGAAGTATTTCGATGGCGAGCCGGTGATTCGGGAGATCGAGCGTATCTCCAGGCCGGGGCGGCGCGTTTACGCCTCGGTGAAGAATTTGCCGCGCGTCAAGAACGGGCTGGGAATTTCGGTGCTGTCGACGCCGAAGGGAATCATGGCCGACCACGAGGCGCGCGACGCGAACGTGGGCGGCGAAGTTCTCTTCACGGTGTTCTAGTGCGCATTCCGCAAAAGTGGGAACCGGTTTTGCGACAAGACTGCGCACAGACTATTATTCAGGACGCGTTTTCTGCGGCGAACCGCTTTGCACTTCGCCGGAAAACGCTTTGGAAGGAATAAGCCATGTCACGCATTGGCAAGAGGCCAGTCACGGTGCCGTCCGGTGTGACCGCGACCGTCGAAGGGCAGACGGTCAGGATGAAGGGGCCGAAGGGTCAGCTTGAGTTCGTCGTCCATAGCGACGTCGAGGTGAAGCTCGAGAACGGCGCGGTGAAGGTCGCGCCGCGATACGAGACCAACCGGGCGCAGGCGCTGTATGGCACCGCGCGCGCGCAGGTCGCCAACCTCGTCGCAGGCGTCACCAAGGGTTTCGAGAAGAAGCTCGAGATCGTCGGCGTCGGCTATCGCGCCGCGTTGCAGGGCAAGACCTTGCA
Organism: Nitrobacter sp. NHB1; assembly: GCF_036964665.1. Taxonomy (NCBI): domain Bacteria; kingdom Pseudomonadati; phylum Pseudomonadota; class Alphaproteobacteria; order Hyphomicrobiales; family Nitrobacteraceae; genus Nitrobacter; species Candidatus Nitrobacter laanbroekii. The sequence continues at coordinate 1,281,613 of NZ_JBAMDA010000001.1, read as the reverse complement.
ACTCGCGCTCGGCTACAGCCACGACGTCAGTTACGCGATCCCTGAGGGGATCACGGTCGCCGTGCCGAAGCCGACCGAAATCACGATCGCGGGTAATGATGCGCAGCGCGTCGGTCAGGTCGCGGCCGAGATCCGCGGCTATCGTCCGCCGGAGCCCTACAAGGGCAAGGGCGTGAAGTACGCCGATGAATTCATCTTCCGCAAGGAAGGCAAGAAGAAGTAACGGAGCCGGTCATGTCGAAACTCAAGGTCACGAATGCCCGGCGCAAGCAACGCGTGAGGCTGTCGTTGCGCCGCACCGCCAACGGCCGCCCGCGTCTGTCGGTGTTCCGTTCGTCGAAGCACATCTATGCCCAGGTCATCGACGACCTGAAAGGCGAGACACTGGCGTCGGCGTCGTCGCTCGAGAAGGCGATGCGCGATGCCGGCAACACCGGCGCCAACATCGATGCGGCCAAGGCGGTCGGCAAGCTGCTGGCGGAGCGGGCGGTGAAGAACGGCGTCAAGGAAGTCGTCTTCGATCGCGGCAGCTATCTTTATCACGGCCGCGTCAAGGCGCTGGCCGACGCGGCTCGCGAGAGCGGGTTGAGCTTCTAAAGAATTTGAAATTGAACGAGGACTGGGGCGAAAGCCTCTCAAGGCAAGTCTTTACAGGATCGGAAAAGCACCATGGCAGGTGAACGCGAACGCGGTGGCGGCCACAGGGGTGGTCGGGAAGAGCGCGATAGCGAATTCGTCGACAAGCTCGTCCACATCAATCGGGTGGCGAAGGTCGTCAAGGGCGGCAAGCGCTTCGGCTTTGCGGCGCTGGTCGTGATCGGCGATCAGAAAGGCCGGGTCGGATTTGGTCACGGCAAGGCGCGCGAAGTTCCCGAGGCGATCCGCAAGGCGACGGAATCGGCCAAGCGCAATCTGACGCGCGTGGCGCTGCGTGAGGGCCGGACGCTGCATCACGACATCGCGGGCCGTCACGGCGCCGGCCGGGTTTACCTGCGCGCCGCGCCGGCCGGTACCGGCATCATCGCCGGCGGCCCGATGCGCGCCGTGTTCGAGACGCTCGGCATCCAGGACGTGGTGGCGAAGTCGGTCGGCTCGTCCAATCCCTACAATATGATTCGCGCGACATTCGACGCGCTGAAACATCAGGATTCGCCGCGGTCGGTTTCGGCTCGCCGCAACATCAAGGTATCCACGCTGCAATCGCGCCGGGTCGGCGGCGACGCGGAAGCGGTTGCCGAATAAGTTGGGCTGAGCCTGAGCGGCGGTTGCCGCCGGCCCTGTCGACCCGGTCGGACGAGACAGGACTTTTGGAGTGACGACGATGGCCAAGGCCGCAAAGACGATCAAGGTCGAGCAGACCCGCAGCGCAATCCGCCGCCAACACTCGCAGCGTTCGACGCTGGTCGGACTCAAGCTCAACAAGATCGGTCGGGTCGCCGAGTTGCAGGATACGCCTGAAACTCGCGGCATGATCGCGAAGGTTCAACACCTCGTCCGGGTGATCGACGAGACCTAACAATTTGCCATCATGCCCGGCTTGTTGCCGGGGGTCCACGCCTTCCAGGCGCCGCCTTCGGCAAAAGACGTGGGGTAGCCGGGACGATCCCGGTACGACGAACACGATGAGGACGCGACAATGAAGCTCAGCGATATCGCCGACAACGCAGGCTCGCGCAAGAAGCGCATGCGGATCGGCCGGGGTATCGGCTCCGGCAAGGGCAAGACCGGCGGCCGTGGCGGCAAGGGCCAGACTGCGCGCTCGGGCGTGCGCATCAAGGGCTTCGAGGGTGGTCAGATGCCGCTGCACCGGCGTCTGCCGAAGCGCGGCTTCAACAACATCTTCCGGGTGGAGTTCGCCGAGATCAATCTCGACCGGCTTCAGGATGCGATCGACGCCGGGTCGATCGATGCCAAGGGCACGGTCAACGCCGAGTCACTGGTGAAGTCCGGCGTGGTGCGGCGTGCCAAGGGCGGCATTCGCTTGCTCGGCCGCGGCGAGATCAAGGCAAAACTGACGATCGAGGTTCATGGCGCCTCGAAGTCCGCGATTGCGGCGGTCGAGAAGGCCGGCGGCACGGTGAAAATCCTTGCGCCGAAGAAGGACGAAGGTGAGGCAGCGTAACATCTGCGTCATCGCCCGCTTTGGCGCACGACGGTGGACTTGCGGATGGTAGATTTATCGAAAGCCGAGCACCATAAGCGGTCCGGCGTCTGCCGAGCGCCCCGCCATGGCGGAGTATGACGGCAAGATTGGCGCGGGAGAAAGCTGAATATGGTCTCAGCAGCGGAACAACTGGCGGCGAACCTTAACTTCTCCGCGTTCGCGAAAGCCGACGAACTGAAGAAGCGCATCTGGTTCACGCTGGGCGCGCTGCTCGTCTATCGGCTCGGCACCTACATTCCGCTGCCGGGCATCGACCCCACAGTTTGGCAGAAGGTTTTCAACTCCCAGGCCGGCGGCATCCTCGGGATGTTCAACATGTTCTCCGGCGGCGGTATCAACCGCATGGCGATCTTCGCCTTGAACATCATGCCGTACATTTCGGCATCGATCATATTGCAACTGCTGACCACCGTATCGCCTAAGCTTGAGGCTCTCAAGAAAGAGGGCGAAGCCGGCCGCAAGGTGATCAATCAATACACCCGCTATCTCACCGTGGTGCTGGCGTTCTTCCAGTCCTACGGCATCGCCGTCGGTCTCCAGGGCGCCGGCAACGTCGTTACCAATCCCGGCATGTTCTTCCTGATCTCGACCGCGATCACTCTGACCGGCGGCACCATGTTCCTGATGTGGCTCGGCGAGCAGATTACCTCGCGCGGCATCGGCAACGGCATTTCGCTCATCATCATGGCGGGCATCGTCGCCGAGTTGCCATCGGCGCTCGCCAATATGCTGGAGCTCGGCCGTCAAGGCGCGCTGTCGACCGGGATCATCCTGATTGTTCTGATCATGGTCGTGGGCGTTATCGCCTTCATCGTGTTCATGGAGCGCGCCCAGCGCAGGCTGCTGATCCAGTATCCGAAGCGTCAGGTCGGCAACAAGATGTTCGAGGGCCAGTCTTCGCATCTGCCGCTGAAACTCAATACCTCGGGCGTGATTCCGCCGATCTTCGCGTCGTCGCTGTTGCTGCTGCCGACGACGGTCGCAAATTTCAACGCGGGCAAGGGACCGGAATGGTTCCAGTGGGTGACCACGCAACTCGGCCACGGCCGGCCGTTGTTTCTGATCCTCTACATCGCGCTGATCGTGTTCTTCACCTTCTTCTACACCGCGATTGTTTTCAATCCGACCGAGACCGCCGACAATCTGAAAAAACACGGCGGTTTCATTCCGGGCATCAGGCCGGGCGAGCGGACCGCCGAATATATCGACTACGTGCTCTCGCGTATCACCGTGCCGGGGGCGGCGTATCTCGCGCTTGTCTGCCTTATCCCTGAGATTCTGATTTCCTATGCGGCCGTGCCGTTCTATTTCGGCGGCACCTCGCTCCTGATCGTCGTCAGCGTGACGATGGATACGGTGCAGCAGGTGCAGGGATATCTGCTGGCTCATCAGTATGAAGGACTGATCAAAAAGTCCAAACTGAGGGGCCGCCGTCGATGACGCTGGAGTATTTTCCGGCTAAGTGGAATCCGGTTAGCCTGAAGAAAATGCTCTCAATTAATATCTTGCGCGTATTAAGATCGCAAAATCGGTATCCACTTTTGCGGAATACGCGCTAGAGTTGGCCAAGCGTATCGCTTTCACGCCCGGCGCGCTCCTCGTTTAGGGGGGCGTATACGACATTCGCCGGCGCGGCCTGTCTTGTCGCAGTGCTTCTTGTTTCCGAGGTATTGATCGCCTGTGGCAAGGTACCGTATGACTTTGCCGGAGGCTCGGTGCTGATTGTGGTTTGCGCCGTTCCCGATATCGAAGCGCAGGTGCACGACCGCTCGCTCACCCGGCGATGGGGTAATTCTTCATGAGACTGATTCTTCTCGGACCGCCGGGAGCGGGAAAAGGAACGCAGGCGCAGCGTCTGGTCCATCACTACGGGATCGTCCAGCTCTCCACCGGCGAAATGCTGCGCGCAGCCGTCGCCGCCGGCACGCCGGTCGGCCTCAAGGCCAAGGACATCATGGCGAGCGGGGGGCTGGTTCCCGACGATGTCGTCATCGGCATTATTTCCGACCGGCTGGACCAGCCGGACGCAACGAATGGATTTATCCTCGACGGTTTTCCGCGCACCGTGCCGCAGGCCGAGGCGCTGGATCGCCTGCTCCAATCCAAAAATCTCGCGCTCGATGCCGTGGTCGAGCTTCGCGTCGACGAGCGCGCGCTGCTGCAGCGCGTGGAAAGTCGTGTCGCGGAAATGACGGCGCGGGGCGAGCAGGTGCGGGCCGATGATACGCCGGAGGTGCTCTCGAAGCGGCTGACCAGCTATCGCGCGTTGACCGAGCCGCTCGTTCACTACTATTCGGAGCGCCGCAAGCTGCTGACTGTTGACGGCATGATGGCCATCGAGGAGGTCACACGGGATATCCGCCGCGTCCTGAGGCGGTCCGGGGTTCCGATGTCCAAATTCGGCGTCCGCAGGTGGTAAAGCCTGCCCGGAAAAGCGGCCCGAAAACGCGTGTATGAGCCGACAAATGATCGCCCGAGCGATATCTCCCGCGAGCCGAGGAACCGGCAAGTGGAACGAGCCGAAAAAGCGATCAAAAAAGTCACGAAAAAGTGAGCTAAGGCCGCGAATCGGTTGACGAAACGACGTTGAATCCTTTAATAAGCGGGCATCCAGTCGGATGGTTTTCAGACGATGCCGGGCCCCAGGATGACAGAGGGTCGGGCGTCGTGTTTGTGTTTGAGGATACCCGCCTGAAATATCGAAGGAATGGCCGGCCTGTCGAGGGCTGGCGGCAGGAGAGAAGTCTGTGGCCCGTATTGCCGGCGTGAATATCCCGACCAATAAGCGCGTCGTCATTGCGCTTCAGTATATCCATGGCATCGGTCAGAAGAATGCCGCGGAGATCGTCGAAAAGGTCAAGATTCCGGCGGATCGCCGGGTCTCGCAACTGTCCGATCAGGAAGTGCTTCAGATTCGCGAAGTCATTGATCGCGACTACATCGTCGAAGGCGATCTTCGCCGCGAGGTCGGCATCAACATCAAGCGCCTGATGGATCTCGGCTGCTATCGCGGCCTGCGTCATCGCCGCGGATTGCCGGTACGCGGCCAGCGTACGCACACCAACGCGCGCACCCGCAAGGGGCCGGCCAAGTCGATCGCCGGCAAGAAGAAGTAAGAGAGCGAATAGGAATGGCGAATAGCGAATAGGGCAACTCACTATTCGCTGGTTACCACTCGCCATCCGCTCATCAGGTGGAGCCGCTGGCATTACGGCGGCGTTGAGATCACAGGAAAGGCTGACAATGGGTAAGGAAGCTGCGACACGCGTCCGCCGTCGCGAACGCAAGAACATCGCGTCCGGCATCGCGCATGTGAATTCGTCGTTCAACAACACCACCATTACCATCACCGACGCGCAGGGCAATACGATCGCCTGGTCGTCGGCCGGAACCATGGGCTTCAAGGGATCGCGCAAATCAACGCCCTATGCGGCGCAGGTGGCGGCGGAAGACGTTTCCAAGAAGGCGCAGGAACACGGTATGCGCACCCTCGAGGTAGAGGTGGCGGGACCGGGTTCGGGCCGCGAATCGGCGCTGCGCGCGTTGCAGGCCGCGGGCTTCACCGTCACTTCGATCCGCGACGTGACCACGATCCCGCATAACGGTTGTCGTCCACGCAAACGCCGGCGCGTTTGATATTTCGACCGCGGGCGGTTTGTTGTCTGCGCAGGTTCGAGACCTTTTATCGCGCGGGTTGATCCGCGCACTCCAACGCCAGAGATATTGATGGCATGGGTGACACAGTGACGATCCAGAAAAATTGGCAAGAACTTATTCGACCGAACAAGCTGCATGTCGTGCCCGGCAGTGATCCCTCGCGCTTCGCGACCCTGATCGCCGAGCCGCTTGAGCGCGGTTTCGGCCAGACGCTCGGTAATGCGCTGCGCCGCATCCTGCTGTCGTCGCTGCAAGGCGCTGCGGTGCAGTCGGTGCACATCGACGGCGTGCTCCACGAGTTCTCCTCGATCGCGGGCGTTCGCGAGGACGTCACCGACATCGTGCTGAACATCAAGGAGGTTTCGATCAAGATGCAGGGCGAAGGCCCGAAGCGCATGGTCGTGAAGAAGCAGGGCCCCGGCACCGTCACCGCAGGCGACATCCAGACCGTCGGCGATATCGTGGTGCTCAATCCCGACCTTCCGATCTGCACCCTCGACGACGGCGCCGAAATCCGCATGGAATTCACGGTTGCCAACGGCAAGGGCTACGTCGCCGCCGAGCGCAATCGGCCCGAGGACGCACCAATCGGACTGATCCCGGTCGACAGCCTGTATTCGCCCGTGCGCAAGGTCTCCTACAAGGTGGAGAATACCCGCGAGGGTCAGATCCTCGACTACGACAAGCTGACGATGACGATCGAGACCAACGGCGGCGTGACGCCGGAGGACGCCGTGGCCTTCGCCGCGCGCATCTTGCAGGATCAGCTTAACGTCTTCGTCAACTTCGAGGAGCCGCGCAAGGAAGTCGCCGCCGAGATTATTCCGGATCTGGCGTTCAACCCGGGCTTCCTCAAGAAAGTGGACGAACTGGAACTGTCGGTGCGCTCCGCAAACTGCCTGAAGAACGACAACATCGTCTACATCGGCGACCTAGTGCAGAAGTCGGAAGCGGAGATGCTGCGCACGCCGAACTTCGGCCGCAAGTCGCTAAACGAAATCAAGGAAGTGCTGGCCCAGATGGGTCTGCATCTCGGCATGGAAGTGCCCGGCTGGCCGCCGGAGAATATCGACGAACTGGCCAAGCGCTTCGAGGATCATTACTGAGCTTTTTATTTGTCCCCTCCGAGGAGAGGGGACAGGAGCAGGGCGAACGCAGGATGCCCACCTGCATTAAATGTCCGACCCGCGGTCGCGACGAGCATTGAGGAAGAGAAAATGCGTCACGGCAAGGTTCACCGGAAACTCAACCGCACCGCGGAGCATCGCAAGGCGATGTTCGCCAACATGGCGGCGTCGCTCATCAAACACGAGCAGATCGTCACCACGTTGCCGAAGGCGAAGGAACTGCGGCCGATCGTCGAAAAACTCGTGACGCTCGGCAAGAAGGGCGGTCTCGACAAGCGCCGTCAGGCGATCAGCGAGATGCGCGACGTCGATCAGGTGAAGAAGCTGTTTGCCGTGCTGGCGCCCCGCTACAAGGACCGTCAGGGCGGCTACACCCGCATCATCAAGGCCGGCTTCCGCTATGGCGACAACGCGCCGATGGCGGTGATCGAGTTCGTCGATCGCGACGTCGATGCCAAGGGTCAGGACTCCGGTCCGGTGCAGGAGAAGGCCGCCGAGGACGCGTGAGGTCTTAGCGGTACCTGGGGAACATTAGAGCGTTTTCGAGCGAAGCATGTCCTCGGGCTGGACCCGAGGATGGATACCAGTTCGCGTGAAGAAAACGCGTCAAATCAAAATCATACAGCCTCGTTTCTGATTCCATCGAAACCGAGGCTGTAGAAGTGGCGCTCAAGCGCCGTTTTTTGTTGCACGTCTGCAGTGCGCTGCGGACAATTGCGAAGCTGCCCGGTGGTGACGATATCTCCGTGATCAGACAACGGAGACCATCATGAACATCGATCTTTCCGGTAAAACGGCACTCGTCACCGGGTCGACATCCGGTATCGGTCACGCCATCGCCAAGGGATTTGCGGAGGCGGGGGCGGATGTTCTGGTCAACGGCCGAACCCAATCGAGGGTGGACGAGGCCATCGTGAAACTGTCGTCAGCGGGCAAGGTGCGCGGCATTGCGGCGGACGTTTCGACGGCCGAGGGTTGCAAGGTGCTGTTGGCGGCTGTGCCGGACGTCGACATCCTCGTCAACAACACCGGCATTTTCGAACCAAAGGATTTTTTTGATATTCCCGACGAAGACTGGACCCGGCTTTTCAACGTCAATGTCATGTCCGGAATCCGTCTGTCGCGCGGCTACATGCCTGGCATGCTCAAGCGTGACTGGGGTCGTATCGTCTTCATTGCCTCGGAATCGGCGTTGATGATTCCGAAGGAGATGATCCATTACGGCATGACCAAGACGGCGCAACTTGCGATCTCGCGAGGGCTCGCCGAATTGACGCGCGGGACCGCCGTTACGGTCAACGCCGTCATGCCGGGGCCGACCATGTCGGAGGGCGTCAAGACCTTTGTGCAGGACCTCGCCAAACAGAACGGCCAGTCGGTCGACACCGACGCGGCGAATTTCATCAGGGAGCATCGGCCGACATCACTGATCCAGCGATTCGCCAGCGTCGACGAGATCGCCAACATGGTCGTCTATGTCGCCTCAAAGCAGGCGTCGGCAACGAACGGCGCTGCGCTGCGCGCGGAGGGCGGTTTGGTTCCGACCATTGCGTAGCGGTTTCGCCATCCTGCAACGTCGTCTGCGGTTCGTCACACCGGTGCCGACCCGCGAGCTACCAGCCCTCAGCACCGTCTTGCCGCGCGAATCGCCAAAGCGCCGAAATCGGAGCAAATCACCTTCTATTGCGCCGCCGAACCGCTTATATTTCGTCAGTTTTCCGAGAGGCCTCGATGTTCCGAATCAGTGCTTTCCTTGCGGCGGCTCTGTGCGCCGTCGTCGTATCCGGCAGCGTCAACTCTTCAGCGGCGCAGGACCGCCGCGTGCCGGCCTCTCAAGCCGAGCTTCGGTTGTCCTATGCGCCGATCGTGCAGCGGGTGGCGCCGGCCGTGGTCAACGTCTATGCCGCCAAGGTGATCCAGCGCCGCAATCCGCTTCTCGACGACCCGATCTTTCGCCGCTTCTTCGGTGTTCCCGGCCAGCAGCCGGAACAGATGCAGCGTTCGCTCGGCTCGGGGGTGATGGTCGATCCGTCCGGCCTTGTCGTGACTAACAATCACGTGATCGAGGGCGCCGATCAGGTCAAGGTCGCCTTGTCTGACAAGCGCGAGTTCGAGGCCGAGATCGTGCTCAAGGATACGCGGACCGATCTCGCGATCCTGCGCCTGAAGGATGTGCATGAGAAATTTCCGACGCTCGATTTTGCCAATTCGGATGAATTGCAGGTCGGAGACGTTGTACTCGCGATCGGAAACCCGTTCGGCGTCGGGCAGACGGTGACGCACGGCATTATTTCGGCGCTGGCGCGAACCCAGGTTGGCATTTCCGACTACCAGTTCTTCATCCAGACCGATGCGGCGATCAATCCGGGCAACTCCGGCGGCGCGCTGGTCGATATGACGGGCCGTCTTGCAGGCATCAACACGGCAATCTTCTCGCGCTCGGGAGGATCGCAGGGTATCGGCTTCGCGATTCCGGCCAACATGGTGCGGGTCGTCGTGGCGTCCGCCAAGCACGGGAGCAAGGCCGTGAAGCGGCCCTGGCTCGGCGCGCGACTGCAGGCGGTGACTCCGGAAATTGCCGAAACCATGGGCCTCAAGGCGCCTGCCGGCGCGCTGGTCGCCAGCGTTGCGCCGGGAAGTCCGGCGGCGCGGGCCGGCCTCAAGCTGTCCGATTTGATCGTGTCGATCGACGGACAGCCCGTCGAGGATCCCAATGCGTTCGACTATCGCTTCGCGACGCGCCCGATCGGCGGCACGTCGCGAGTGGAAGTTCAACGCAATGGCAAGCTGATGAAACTCTCTGTTCCGCTGGAGACGGCGCCGGACACAGGCCGCGACGAGATCGTGATCACCGCGCAGTCGCCGTTCCAGGGCGCGAAGGTTGCGAACATTTCGCCAGCGCTCGCCGACGAACTTCATCTCGATGCCGGCGCCGAAGGCGTCGTGGTGACCGCGCTGACCGATGATGGGATGGCCGCGAATGTCGGCTTCAAGAAAGGCGACATCATCCTGTCGGTCAACAACAAGAAGATCGTCAAGACGGCCGATCTCGAACGGGCCGTTAGCGAAGCCAGGCGGCTCTGGCGGATCACGCTGATGCGCGGCGGCCGGCAGATTCAAGTCATGCTCGGCGGATGAACCCGAAGCGCCAGCGCGATTCTAAAAGCCTGTTTGCCGCGGCGGGTCTGGAGCGCGATGCGCCGCATCCGCTGCCGGACAGGTTGCGACCGCGGGCGCTGTCCGACGTGGTCGGGCAGGATCACATTCTCGGACCGGACGGCGCGCTGACCCGGATGCTGGAAACCCGCACGCTCGGCTCGCTCGTCTTCTGGGGGCCGCCGGGGACCGGCAAGACCACGGTGGCGCGGCTGCTGGCGGATGCGACTGCGCTGCACTTCGAGCAACTGTCGGCGGTGTTCTCCGGCGTCGCCGACCTGAAGAAGGCGTTCGACGCCGCCCGCGAGCGCCGCGAGTTGGGGACCGGAACGCTTCTGTTCGTCGACGAGGTGCATCGCTTTAACAAGGCGCAGCAGGATTCGTTTCTGCCTGTCATGGAGGACGGCACCGTCGTCCTGGTCGGGGCGACCACCGAGAACCCGTCGTTTGAACTGAACGCGGCGCTGTTGTCGCGGGCGCGCGTGCTGGTGTTCCGCTCGCTCGACGCTGCGACGATCGAGAAGCTATTCTCGCGCGCCGAACAGGTCGAAGGCAAGCCGCTGCCGCTCGATACCGAGGCGCGCTCTGCGCTGGTGCGTATGGCCGACGGCGACGGCCGCGCGGCGTTGACGCTGGTCGAGGAAGTCTGGCGGTCGGCTCGCGAAGGCGAGATCTTCGACGCTAAACAGTTGCAGGGCGTGCTGCAGCGCCGCGCGCCGATCTACGACAAGTCCGCCGATGGGCACTACAACCTGATCTCCGCGCTGCACAAGTCGGTGCGCGGCTCCGATCCGGATGCGGCGCTGTATTATCTGGCGCGGATGTTCCAGGCTGGCGAGGATCCGCTGTTTCTGGCGCGCCGCGTGGTGCGAATGGCGGTGGAGGATATCGGTCTTGCCGATCCGCAGGCGCTGGCGATCTGCAACGCCGCCAAGGATGCCTACGATTTTCTCGGCTCGCCCGAGGGCGAGCTGGCGATCGCGCAGGCCGTGATCTATCTCGCCACCGCGCCGAAATCCAACGCTGCTTACAAGGCGTTCGGCGCGGCGATGCGCACGGCAAAGGAGGCGGGGTCGCTCTTGCCGCCCAAGCATATTCTCAACGCGCCGACCAGGCTGATGAAGTCGGAAGGCTACGGTGGCGGTTATCAGTACGATCACGATACGCCGGATGGCTTTTCCGGCCAGGACTACTTTCCAGAAGCGCTGGGACGGCGGACGTTCTACGATCCGCTCGATCGCGGCTTCGAGCGCGAGATCAGGAAGCGGCTGGACTACTGGGCCAGGCTGCGACGAGAGAAGGAGAGCGGCAGGGTATGATTATGAAGTTTATCCGTGCCTGGATCATCGGCATCGTCGCTCTCGCGTGCGTGACGCCGTCGCATGCGGAGATGGTCGAGACCGCTCCCGGCGTCAAGGTGACGAAGAAGACATTCCCGGCACCGAGTGACGAGCAGCCGTTCTTCGGATTTGCCGAGAAAACTCCCGAACGGCGCAAGGCCGATGCCGACTTTCTTGCGGCGGCGGATAAGCTCGGCTCGCGCGAGGCGGTTTTCGATATAGCCATCGCGCGCGGCTGGGCGCATATCGCTCGCGGCGACCTGTCGGAGGCGGCCAAACGCTTCAATCAGGCGTGGCTGCTCGCCCCGGAGCGCAGCGCGGTCTATCACGGTTTTGCGGTGATCGCTGCGGCGCGCTTCGGCGATCTCGAATATGCCGAAGAACTGTTCAAGATTGCGCTTCGCCAGCCGAAACCGCGGCAAACGCTGAAGGCTGATTACGGACGCCTGCTGCTGAAGACCAAGCGTCCGGCCGAGGCGAAAACCATGCTGGAGGCGGGCGTGCGCGACGCGCCGGAATTCGCGGATGGGTGGGCCAGTCTCGGACTTGCGCGGTTGCAGACCGGCGACGCCGCAGGCGCGTGTGCGGCCGCGAGCAAGGCTGACAAGCTCAAGCGCTCGCGCGACGTGATGATCGATCTCTTCATGCTAAAGAGGCAGGCGGCTTGCCAGTAGCGCTCGGGTGGCGGGCGAGCGACGTGATTTCATCGTGACGCTGCCCGGCTTCTGCGCTACCCACACGGTTTGTTGGCAAGTTAGAGGAACGGATGAGCCGCCGCGTCAAGCGACCTCTCGCGAAGAAGTCCGTGCGCGATGACAAGCGCGCCAGAGTGCGTAGCGAGCGCAAGTCTGCTCCCCTCCCTCCGCAAAGCGAAACGAAGCGCCGGGGAGGGGTCGGGGGTGGGGGGCATTCGACCTCGAAGCCTCACCCCACCCCGGCGTCTGCGACGCCGACCCTCCCCACCGCCAGGCAGGGGGAGGGAAAGGAAATGCCGCTGCCGACGAAGGTGCAGACCGTGGCCGTGACGGCCGACGAAGCCAACATGCGCGTCGATCGCTTTCTTGAGGCGCGCTTTCCCGGCCTGTCATTTTCCCACATTCAGCGCGTCGTCCGCAAAGGCGAGTTGCGCGTGAACGGCAAGCGCGCCGACAGCAAGGATCGCCTGGGCGAAGGCGACAAGGTCCGCATCCCGCCGCTCAAGCTCGACACGCCGAAGGCCGCGTCGGGCCTGTCCGAGGCCGAGACAAAGATACGCGACGAATTGCAGAAGATGGTGCTGTTCGAGGATGCCGACGTCATGGTGCTGAACAAGCCGGCTGGTCTTGCGGTGCAGGGCGGCTCGGGTCTGTCGCGGCACATCGACGGTATGCTTGACGTGATGTGCGACGCGAAAGGTCAGCGCCCGCGCCTCGTGCATCGGCTCGATCGCGAGACAGCCGGCTGCCTGCTGGTGGCCAAGACGCGTTTTGCGGCGACCGCCCTGACAGGGTCGTTCCGCCATCGTTCGGCGCGCAAGGTTTACTGGGCGCTGGTTGCGGGCGTGCCGAAGCCGAAGCAGGGCCGCATATCGACCTATCTCGCCAAGGACGAGAGCGAGGAGGATTCAATCATGCGGATCGCCGCGCATGGCGACGAGGGCGCGAGCCACGCGGTGACCTACTACGCGGTGGTGGAAACCTCGGCGCAGAAGCTTGCCTGGGTATCGCTGAAGCCCGTCACGGGACGGACCCATCAACTCCGCGCGCACATGGCGCATATCGGTCATGCCATCGTCGGCGATCCCAAGTATTTCAACAAGGAAAACTGGCAATTGCCGGGAGGTCTTCAGAAGCGGCTGCATCTCCTGGCGCGCCGCATCGTGATCCCGCATCCGCGCGGCGGCGTCATCGACGTCACTGCGCCGCTGCCGCCGCACATGCTGCAATCCTGGAATCTGCTCGGCCTTGAAGCGGATCGGTTCGACCCGATCGAGAACGCGCCGGAGGAGTAGGTCCGTGCCGTTGCGCCGGGGCCTTCGGGTTCAATCGGCATCGGGCGAGATGAGAGTATGCCATGCGTGAATTATTCGAAGAAGGTCTTGGCCCGTCGCCGCTGGATCCGGAGGAAGCTGCGCGCAACTCTGCGCGAACCGGGCAGCGCAAGCGTTTTTATGCACGCGCGGGTGTGAGGGAGGCGCCGGAAGGGTTCGCCATCCTGCTCGATGACAAGCCTGTTCGCACGCCGTCGCGCAACCTGTTGGCGGCGCCGGTCCGGGAGATCGCCGCAATCATTGCCGCCGAATGGCAAGCGCAGCAGGACCTCATCAACCCCATGACCATGCCGATGACGCGGCTCGCCAACAGCGTCATCGATGCCGTGGCCGGCCACGTCGATGCCGTGGTCGAGGATATTGCCAAATACTTCGGATCGGACCTTCTGTTCTACCGCGCCGGCCATCCCGAGGCGCTGGTTGCGCGCGAAGCCGCGCATTGGGATCCCGTGTTGTTCTGGGCGGCCGAAACGCTGGGAGCGCATTTCATCCTGAGCGAGGGCATCGTCCACGTCCGCCAGCCGGATCAGGCGATCGCCGTCGCTCGCGCGGCGCTGCCGTCCGATCCCTGGGCGGCTGGAGCCCTGCATGTGGCCACGACATTGACCGGCTCGGCGTTGCTCGCGCTCGCCTTGATGCGAGGACGGCTGGATGCGGACGCGGTCTGGGCCGCCGCCCATGTCGATGAGGACTGGAACAGCGAGCAATGGGGCGTCGACGAGGAGGTGGCCGTCCGGCGGGCGGCCCGTATGGCCGATTTCAGGGCCGCTGCGGCGGTTCTGGCGGTGCAGACTAAACCATTCGGTTAACGAGAGGTTTAGACACCGAAGTTAGCCTCGCGGGTCAAACGAGGCTTTCATGGCGATTTCGATCAATCCGATCTTTCCGGTCATCGCGGCGCAAGGCGCTGCGTCTGATGCTGCGCTTCAGCCGGGCAGCGTGATCGACGCGCGGGTCCAGAAGATCCTCGCCAACGATCTCGTTCGCATCGCGATCGCCAACCTGACGATCGAGGTGCTGTCCGAAATTCCGCTTCAAGTCGGCCAATCCCTGCAGCTTGCGGTGTCGCAGACCGCGCAAGGCCTGAAGTTGTCAGTGGTGGGGCAAAGCGGGTCGCCAAATCTGGCGGCCGCTGCGGCGGCGGCTACCGCGGAGCCGACGGATACCGTGACGCTGACGGCGGATGGCGCGGCCACCGTCGCTGCGGCTAAAGCCGATGCGCTGGCCCCACCCTCAAAATCCGCTCTGACAGCGCTGGAAGCCCTTTTCGTATCGGCCGCGGCGCAGTCCGCCGCGACGCGGCAAGGCAGCCTGTCGCCGCTCTATGCCAATCTGCTGGTGGCCGCCGGATCGGGCAAGCTGCCGCCGCAGGCGCAACAGGTCGTGGATCGGCTGCTGTCGCTGCGTCCCGATCTCGGTCCGAACCTGGCCGGGAGCGACATCAAGACCGCGTTCCGGAATTCCGGGCTTTTTCTCGAGGTATCGCTGGCGGCAGGATTGAAGGGTGCGCCATCGGCTGCGCCGGCATCGGCGCCCGCGCAACTTCCCGATCTCAAGGCCGCGCTGCTTGTGCTTCGCGAGGCGCTTTCGATCACTGCCGGCGCGCCGGTAACGCAGAGCGCGTCGGGCGCACAGCAAGCGCCGCAACCCGCGGCCGGGCCAGCGCCATCGATGACAGGCGCGCCGCCGTTGTCACCGGACTTCGAGCCGCAGGAAGCCTATCTGCCGCAGGCGCGGCTGCCCGTCACCGACGATCCCGACAATCCGGCGGCTATGAACCAGACATTGTTTTCGCGCGTATCAGATGCCGGCGTTCGCGCCGCCGCCACCGGTGCTGCCTTGAATCGTTTGCAAGAAGTGCTTCAGAACGGAGGGAGCAGAACCGGCTTCGGTGTTGAACTCGGACTCGACGGCGACCCCGCGGCCGGACCGTCGCCGCTCAGGGCCGCTGCCGCGAACGGCCCCACTGAGAACAACGTCTTCATCGTACGCACCAGCACACCGTCGCCGCCCTTTCGCGACGCGCTGCCGAGCGCGCAACCCGTCGCGTTGCCGCTGCTAGCGTCGGGCGCACCGGCGAGCGAGATCGCACGGCATCTGCTTGACGATACCGATGCAGCGATCGCGCGCCAAACGTTGTTGCAGGTTGCCTCGCTCCCGGATCGTGTCGACACCGCAGGCGTGAGGTCCGATCAGCTTGCGCCGCGCTGGAATTTCGAGATTCCGTTCGCGACGCCGATGGGCACCGCCATTGCACAGTTCGAGATTGCGCGCGATGCCGCTGCTCACGATGTCGAGACGGCGAAGCGGGTCTGGCGCGCGCGCTTTTCGCTCGACGTCGAACCCACAGGGCCGGTTCATGCGCTGGTGTCGCTGACCGGCGACAACACGTCGGTGCGGCTCTGGGCCGAGCGTCCTGCAACAGTAAGCCGGTTGCGCGCCGGCGCCTCGCAGTTGAGTCAGGCATTGAGCCGCGCCGAATTGCAGCCGGGCGATATCGTCATCAGCGAGGGCGTGCCGCCGCAACAGAGGCCCGCGCCGGCGGGCCATTTTCTGGATCGCGCGTTATGAGCCCGGAGACCAAGGATCAAGTCGCGGTCGCCCTTCACTATGACAAGGGCAGCGGTGCGCCGCGCGTGGTCGCCAAGGGCAGGGGATCGCTCGGCGCGAAGATCATCGAGGTGGCGAGAGAGCACGACATTCCGATCGAGGAAAACGAGGTGCTGGCCGGCGCGCTGTCGCATGTCGAACTCGGCGACGAGATTCCGGCCGAACTGTACAAGGCCGTCGCTGAAGTGCTGGTGTTCGTGCTGCGGCTGTCGGGACGGGCGCCCTGACGTCGTTCGCACCGCGCGCGTTGGTGACAGCCTCAAAAACGGCGTGCTAGAATCGACTGAAACGATGCGGCAAACCCGAGGCAGCCCAAACCGCCTTTTTTGCCGCAAACGGGAATCGACGAAACCCCGGCCGGAGCCCATGAAAGACATCCTCGAAACCCTCGACGCCCGCCGCGCCGCTGCAAAACTCGGCGGTGGCGAGAAGCGCATCGAGACGCAGCACGCGCGCGGCAAGCTGACGGCGCGCGAGCGTATCGAGCTTCTGCTCGACAAGGGCTCGTTCGAGGAGTTCGACATGTTCGTCGAGCACCGCTCGACCGAATTCGGCATGGAGAAATCGAAGGTGCCGGGCGATGGCGTCGTCACCGGCTGGGGCACCGTCAACGGCCGCAAGACGTTTGTGTTCGCGAAAGACTTCACGGTGTTCGGCGGCTCGCTGTCGGAAACGCACGCGCTGAAGATCACCAAAATACAGGACATGGCGCTGAAGGCGCGGGCGCCGATCATCGGCCTCTACGATGCCGGCGGTGCGCGCATTCAGGAAGGCGTCGCCGCGCTCGCGGGCTATTCCTATGTATTCCGCCGCAACGTGCAGGCCTCCGGCGTCATTCCGCAGATATCGGTCATCATGGGGCCGTGCGCGGGCGGCGACGTCTATTCGCCGGCGCTGACCGACTTCATCTTCATGGTGAAGAATACCAGCTACATGTTCGTCACCGGTCCCGACGTGGTGAAGACCGTCACCAACGAAGTGGTGACCGCGGAAGAACTCGGCGGCGCCAGCGTGCACGCGACGAAGTCGTCGATCGCCGACGGCGCGTTCGAAAACGATGTCGAAACACTCTTGCAGATGCGCCGGCTAATCGACTTCCTGCCGGGCAACAACACCGACGGCGTGCCGGAATGGCCGAGTTTCGACGACATCGAGCGTACCGACGACTCGCTGGACACGCTGATTCCCGACAATCCCAACAAGCCCTATGACATCAAGGAACTGATCCTGAAGGTCGTGGACGAGGGCGACTTCTTCGAACTCGCGGAGACGTTTGCGAAAAACATCGTCACCGGCTTCGGCCGCATTGCCGGGCGCACCGTCGGCTTTGTTGCCAACCAGCCGATGGTGCTGGCGGGCGTGCTGGATTCTGACGCATCACGCAAGGCCGCGCGCTTTGTGCGTTTTTGCGATGCCTTCAACATTCCGATCGTGACGTTCGTCGATGTGCCGGGCTTTTTGCCGGGCACGGCGCAGGAGTATGGCGGGCTGATCAAGCACGGCGCAAAACTGTTGTTCGCTTATTCGCAATGCACGGTGCCGCTGGTCACCGTCATCACGCGCAAAGCCTATGGCGGCGCGTTCGACGTGATGGCGTCCAAGGAAATCGGCGCCGACATGAACTACGCCTGGCCGACCGCGCAGATCGCGGTGATGGGTGCCAAGGGCGCGGTGGAGATCATCTTCCGCAGCGACATCGGCGATGCGGAGAAGATCGCCGCGCGCACAAAAGAATACGAGGATCGCTTCCTGTCGCCGTTCATAGCCGCCGAGCGCGGTTACATCGACGACGTCATCATGCCGCACTCGACCCGCAAGCGCATCGCCCGTGCGCTGGCGATGCTGAGGGACAAGCACGTTGACGCACCGATGAAGAAGCACGACAATATTCCGCTGTGAGCGGATACGACGGAAGATTAGAGCGTTTTCGAGCGAAGTGGATACCGGTTCGCGTCAAGAAAACGCGTCAAATCAAAATCATAGAGCCCCGCTTCTGATTCCATCAGAAGCGAAAAGGCTCTAGCCTGGAATAATAATGAGACGCTTGCAAACGATCTCACGACTTCGATGTTAGCAAACTCGTAAACCCGGATAATCGAGGAGGCGACGATGATGTTCGACTGGAACGACTACAAGAAGCAGCTTTCGGGCAGGATTGGCGAAATTGGAAAGATCAGTCCTTCGATTACGCGGGGATACTCAGAGATCAGCGGTGCAAGCGCCAAGACAGGAAAGCTTGGCGACAAGACCCGCGAACTGATCGCCCTGGCTGTCGCTGTGACCCGGCAGTGCGACGGCTGTATCGCCGTGCATACGGACGCGGCCATCAAGTATGGCGCAACACGCGAGGAAGTCGCGGAAGCGCTTGGGGTCGCCATCGCGATAAATGCCGGGGCTGCGCTGGTTTTTTCCGCAAGAGTGATGGACGCTTACGACGCCATCAGTAAGGCGTAGCGAAGGACAGCGCCGCCGAGCGTGGCACCATCGACGACGTGATCATGGCGCGCTCGGCGTGCCGCCGCGTCGTGCAAGCGTGATCGCGATGCTGAGGGACAAACACGTCGATGCGCTGACGAAGAAGCTCGATAATACTCCGTTGTGAGGATGAACGTATGAAGATCGAGGAATTCAAGCAAAGTCTGCGATCTTCCTTGCAGGAAACATGTGCGCACAACAATTGGAGCTTCGACAACGCTAAGCAGAGGGGGATGGTATTCGAAGATTGGTGCTTTCGTCTGTTGAGCGATCGGTACCCTGCCGCGGATAACAACGCTGAGCAATGCATAGTCAGAAGCGATGACGCCGGAATTGATATATTTTTTGAGAGCAAGGAGACTGAAGAAATTTACATTCTTCAGTGCAAGCATCCCAAAATTGCCGCGTCAGACCCTATTCCTGAGCACGAAATAAAATCGTTTTTCTCGAACTACGAATTATTGCGGGATCATAAATATTTTGAGCAACGGAGAACAAAAAATCCGAAAATATTGGAGCTTGTTGCTGAGTTTGAGTATTGGATTAAGCAGGGATACCTGATTCATTTTATTTTTGTAAGTACTGGCATCGCTGATGATAAGGTCGCGGCTCTAATTGAAAATTTTAACGGCGCAAAACACAAAGCCAATGTTAAATTTGACGTCTGGGATATTTCTGGACTTCGTGATGAATACGTCTCTGTTCAAAGTATTGAGGAAAAGTATCCCGACAATGTAACGCTTACTCTGGCTGGCGGGCATTTTATGCAACCGGACGGGAATCTAAATAATCTGACATTCGCTATTCGGGGAACTGCCCTAAAGGATTTGGCGCTAGAGCATAAGGATAGTTTATTCAACTGGAATATACGTCGATTTTTGGGGCGTAAGGGCGAGGTGAATGCTGGTCTGACAGAGACGCTATCCAAGCACCCGGAGCACTTTTACTATTTTAATAACGGCATTTCTGCACTCTGCGAGGAATTCCATTTCGAACCAAAATCGAAAAAACTGCAAATTACAAAGTTGCAGGTCGTAAACGGCGCTCAAACGCTTGGTGCAATTAGGCATACCAATTCAGAGCAATTAAAAGACGTTCTTGTCTTGGTGAAGCTAACTGCCGTTAGACATGCCCACCGCGAAACAGGGATAGCCGCGTCCCTAATCAAGACGAACAACACACAGAATACGCTTCGAGCGCCAGACTTTCGATCTAATGATAAGATCCAGCTTTGGCTTGAGGAGAAGTTTAAGTCTACAAAGCCTCGGGGCGAATTTCCTCAGATTGCTTATGGTAGAAAGCGGCCTTATCCGCGATCGAGTGCTGCACAATCGGTTCTTAAGCTTCAAGACTTAGGAAAAATCCGATACGCGTGGCATAATGATCCTCGCATTCCTATTTCCGATCCGGCGAAACTATTTTTATTGCCGGAGGAGGGAGGGTTGTATGGATTCTCTTTTGGAGCGGATGGGGAATTAGTTGATATTTGGAGTGATGATCAATTCCGTACGACGTTGCTTGCGATACATGCTTTTTGGAAAATTGAATCCGCGCTGAAGTCTTTGCAGACCAGTATCGTCGACCTAAGGCAGATTTCGCGTCTGAAGTACTATGGCCTGAAGCTATTCAAGCGATATTGTGATCAAGTGGTTGTAGTAGATCGGATTGTTTCGTTTGATGAACTTTTTGCTTTCGGGGGGAAGTTTAACTCGTTTTTTGATCGTTCAATGAAAGTTATAAGCCGCACATTATCCCAATCTTATCGAGATATGCTCAGTAGCGAGGAAGGAACGGCATTTTCACTGCCTCGTGACCCAAAGGTTTGGGCTGCTATCGAAAGGAAGTTTGAGGATAATCTTTCTTTGATTCGAGATATCGAAGGTTAAGCTGGCGTCTTAATCTAATGCCCCTCCTTCACATCCTCCGCCGTTTCCAAACGTGCCGCCTTCGATGCGTGATACCCGCGCGAGCACCTGTCGGATGCGGTGAGGTCGTTCGGTGCGATGCGGGCGTGACGCTAAAGGGGGATGAGATTTGATTGGCCCGTCATGCCCGGCTTTATGCCGGGCATCCACGTCTTGAAACAATCCGATCAAAGACCTGGATGGTCGGGACATAGGCGAGCGAAGCGACGCCGTTCTTCGAACGGCTATGCCCGGCCGTGACGCGTTGAAACGTTCGTCAACATCCCGCTTTAATTGAAGCTCAGCAGTTTAAACAGCGGCGCGAGATAGCTTATCTCCTGGCCGGATGTCGGCGTGGTGCGGCTGATGAAGTCGAAGATCTTGCCGTCCTTCAGCCCGTAGTTGGCGAGCCGGATCACCTGGCGGTTCTTGTCGAAATAGATGGCGATCACGCGCTGATCGGTGACACGCTGATGCATGAACGCGACCGGACGGTTCGAGCGCTGCGAAATGTAATAAAAGACCTCGCCGTTCAGCGTCGCGACCGTGGACGGAGTCCCCATCACGATCAGCACCTGATCCTGGCTGGCCCCGATCTGGATTTGCTCGAGCGCGCCGGGAGGCAGGATGTAGCCCTTCTGGAACTGCTCGCCGGTGCAGCCCGCCATGGCCGCACATACCAGCGCGGCTGCGAGCGTCGCGCGCAGGCGACGCCATCGCGGCGCGGCGTTTCCGCGTGCTGTCTTTGGGATCGAAATTGTCGGGGTCGAAATCGTCATTTTCGAGGCTGACCTCATCCTCTTGCATCGCGCGAGCCGTTGACGTACCCGGCAACGGTCCCCGATTGCAACAATCGGGAGTCCTGCGGGCTGTCTTTCGGAAACCCACATGCTCTGGCCGTTCAATCGCTTCAGAAAACAACCCAGCGCTCCGTCGCGCCGCACCATTGAAGCCATCTATGGCATGATCGTGGCGCAAGCGCGAGAGCCCTTGTTTTATCGTGCCTTAGGAGTGCCGGACACGGTCGATGGCCGCTTCGATATGGTTCTGCTGCACTTGTGGATGGTCCTTCGGCAACTGAAGCCGAGACCGGACGACGCACTTCGGCAGGCGCTGTTCGATCATTTCTGCAGCGACATGGACGCTAACTTGCGCGAAATGGGTGTCGGCGATCTGAGCGTTCCCAAGCGGATGCGGGCGTTTGGGGAAGCGTTCTACGGCCGCTCGGCGGCCTACGATCTTTCCTTTGCCGGAGGCCCGGAGCCGCTGGCACAGGCGCTCGACAAGAATATCTATAATGGCCGGGACATCGAAAGCGCGCGGCGGCTTGCCGCCTATACGGCGGACGCGATAGCCACGCTCGCCGATGGCGACGAGGCAACCTCGAGCGCAGGGTTGCGCTTTCCGGACCTCGCGCAACGGACATGAAAGAGCAGGGCATGACCGCCAGGGACAGGCCGGACACGATCGCAAATCCCTGGAGCGCGCGAGTCGTTGCGGCGCAGATTCCGGAAACGGGCCTTCATCGCGACATCGAGGCCGACGACGCCACGCGCGTGGCGCTGGCGAGGATCGCCGGTTTGCGCGATATCGAATCGGCCCGCGCATCGTTCGATCTGACGCCCGGCCGCGATGACAGGGTGCATGTGCGGGGCAGGGTGTCGGCGCGGGTCGGGCAGACCTGCGTGGTGTCCCTCGAGCCGATCGAGAACGACATCGTCGAGGACATCGACCTCGTCTTCGTGCCGGAAGGTCGGGTCCGCGAGTTCGCGGAGTCCGCCAATAACGATGAGGATGCGGGCCGCGACATTGCGGATGCGCTTGAGCCCATCGTCAATGGAGTCATCGATCTCGGGCGCCTGGCGACCGACGCATTGTTTCTGGGGATCGACCCTTATCCGCGGAAACCCGATGCCGTTTTCGCTCCCCCCTCCAGCGCGGCGGATCCCGAGGATCATCCCTTCGCCGGCCTTAAAGCGCTGAAAATCGATCCGAATTCATCGCGCAAGAAGAAGCCAACGCAGGATTGAGGTGCGAAACACCGGATGTGATTTTTCAGAAATTTGATGGTAAACAATTGAAGATAAAGGGATTTCGTTCTATTTTCGACGCTTGTTTTTGAGTTGCAAGGCTGCGGGATTCCACGGGGTCGGGAGGTTGTATCAAGGCCGGGACACGCTATTGTCGCGGCCGGGCCGATGAAGCGCCGCGCTCTGCCGTTCGCGACTGCCACTGGGGTGGCGATCCTTCCGTTTGCGGCCGGGCGCTTCAGGGCTGCAAGAGATCAGGGTTTCCGGGACTTCCATGCCGCAAAAGGTTCGAATCGCGCTTGACGCCATGGGTGGCGACATCGGCGCATCGGTGGTCATTCCGGGCGCCGCGATTTCCCTGAACCGTCATCCCGACACCGAGTTTCTGCTTTACGGCGACCGCGTCCTGATCGAAGCGCAACTCGCCGCTCACCCGGCGATGAAGGCGGTCTCTCGCGTCGTCCACACCGACGTCGCCGTCGCCATGCACGACAAGCCCAGCCAGGCGCTGCGCCGCGGCCGCAAGACCTCCTCGATGTGGCTTGCGATCGATGCGGTGAAGAAAGGCGAGGCCGACGTTGCGGTGTCCGCCGGCAATACCGGCGCGCTGATGGCGATGGCGCGATTCAACCTGCGGACGCTGCCCGGCATCGACCGCCCGGCGATCGCGGCGGTATGGCCGACCATGCGCGGCGATTCCGTGGTGCTCGATCTCGGCGCCACGATCGGCGGCGATGCCCACCACCTGATGGCGCTCGCGATCATGGGCAGCGCCATGGCGCGTGTTCTGTTCGATCTGGAGCGGCCGACCGTCGGTCTCCTCAATATCGGCGTCGAGGAGATCAAGGGCGGGGAGGAAATCCGCGAAGCCGCGGAATTGCTGCGGGCGATGGATCTGCCGCAGCTCGAATTCATCGGTTTCGTCGAAGGCGACGGTATCGGCAAGGGGGCCGCCGACGTCATTGTCAGCGAGGGCTTCAGCGGCAATATCGCGCTGAAGGCGGCCGAGGGAACCGCGCGGCAACTCGCCGAATATCTGCGCAGCGCGATGTCGCGCACCCTGTTATCGCGGATCGGCTATCTGTTCGCGCGGGGAGCCTTCAAGGCGCTGCGCGACAAGATGGACCCCCGGAAGTCCAATGGCGGCGTGTTCCTCGGCCTTAACGGGATCGTGGTCAAGAGCCACGGTGGAACCGACGCCGAAGGCTTTGCTTACGCGGTCGATGTTGGCTATGAGATGGTCCGCTACGATCTCCTGACCAAGATCAACGAAACGCTCAACCGCCACGGCCACACCCTTGCTTCGGCGTCGGCAGTGCAGGAGGCCCTCTCTTGACTGCGATACGTTCGGTCGTGCTCGGCTGCGGCTCCTACCTGCCACAAAGAATACTGACCAATGCCGAACTGGCCACCAGGGTCGATACCTCGGACGAGTGGATCGTCCAGCGCACCGGCATTCGTCAGCGCCACATCGCTGCGGAGGGGGAGTTCACGTCGCACCTCGCCATCCATGCGGCGCAGGCTGCGCTCGCTCATGCCGGCATCGACGCACAGTCGATCGACCTGATCGTGCTGGCGACGTCGACGCCGGACAACACGTTTCCGGCCACGGCGGTCGTGGTCCAGAGCGAACTCGGCATCAAGCAAGGCGCGGCCTTCGATCTCCAGGCGGTCTGTTCCGGGTTCGTGTTTGCGCTGGCCACCGCCGATAATTTCCTGCGTACCGGCGCGTTCAAGCGCGCGCTGGTGATCGGCGCGGAAACTTTCTCGCGCATTCTGGACTGGACCGATCGCGGGACCTGCGTACTGTTCGGCGACGGGGCCGGCGCGGTCGTGCTGGAAGCCCAGGAGCAGCCCGGCAAGCCTTCGGATCGCGGCATTCTGACGACACATCTGCGCTCGGACGGCCGTCATAAATCAAAACTTTATGTCGACGGCGGACCTTCCTCGACCCGGACCGTGGGCTATCTCCGGATGGAAGGCCGCGAGGTGTTCAAGCACGCCGTTGGCATGATTACCGACGTCATCGTCGATGCATTCGATGCGTCGGGCACGAGCGCGGACGACATCGACTGGTTCGTTCCGCACCAGGCCAACAAGCGAATCATCGATGCGTCGGCCCACAAACTGCATATTGCGCCGGAAAAAGTCGTGCTGACGGTCGATCGCCACGGCAATACCTCCGCGGCATCGATTCCGTTGGCATTATCGGTCGCCGTCGCGGACGGACGCATCAAAAGGGGCGATTTGGTGTTGCTGGAAGCGATGGGCGGAGGCTTCACCTGGGGCTCTGCGCTCCTGCGCTGGTAAGAGTTGAGTCAAAATATCCACCGGAAATTGCCGTCATCTAGTATGCGAAAGCATGATGTGATAGGTTGACCGTCGGGCGTTAAACTCTTAATTTCAGTTACGAATTGTTCGCCGGGAGCGTGGGGCAGGCGATGACCGAAACCGGAAAAACAGTCACTCGTGTCGATCTCTGCGAAGCAGTCTACAAAAAGGTGGGACTGTCGCGGACAGAGTCGTCTGCATTCGTTGAGCTGGTTCTGAAGGAGATCACCGATTGCCTGGAAAAGGGCGAGACGGTGAAGTTGTCGTCGTTCGGGTCGTTTATGGTGCGCAAAAAAGGCCAGCGTATCGGCCGCAATCCCAAGACCGGCACCGAGGTGCCGATCTCTCCGCGTCGCGTGATGGTATTCAAGCCGTCGGCTATTCTGAAGCAGCGGATCAACGGTAACAGCAACGGCAACGGCGCCGACACCAAGTCTGACTAGGCTAGTGTCCCTTTGATTCCTAAGTTCGCATCAAAGGTTGCTGCGAGGGCATGCGAACCTCGGAATCGGGACACTGGTCCGGCGTTCGGCACACGATTGGCAGAGGAGCGAGCATTTGGACAAAGCACCGGATGCCTTCCGGACCATCAGCGAGGTCGCTGCTGATCTCGATGTTCCCCAGCATGTCCTGCGGTTCTGGGAAACCCGGTTTGCGCAGATCAAGCCGATGAAACGAAGCGGCGGCCGGCGCTACTATCGCCCGGACGACGTCGATTTGCTGCGCGGCATCCGCCATCTGCTTTACAGCGAGGGCTATACGATCCGCGGCGTGCAACGGATTCTGAAAGAACACGGCATCAAATCGGTGCAGGGCCTGACCGAGGGGTCGTCCGCCGCGGCCTTTGGCGCCATCGAGGACGACATCCGCAGCACCCTCGGCGCGATCGATGACGACGACGCGCCCGGCTATGAGACCGAGGACCATGAGGACGATGAGGATGTCGGCGACAGCTTGCCCCGCGCGCGGGAGCCGGGCGAGCATAAGCCGCTGCGGCACGATCTCGATGACGTGCTGTGGTCCGGTCCCGACAGCGCGGCAATCCGGGGCGTAAGCGCTGGGCTCGACCTTGCGAAGCTCAAGGATGTGTTGGCCGAACTTGTCGCCTGCAGGCAACTGCTGGACAGCGCGCTCACGGACGGCTGACGGGTCCCGAGGAGCCCGTTTCAAGGACGCTCGCGGCGGATGCCGCGGGCTTCTTGCGCCGCCGCGTGAACGCGGCTAGAGCTTACCTCCGGCTTTTTGTTTTGACGCGTTTTCTTTGGGCGAACCGGTATCACCTCGCTCGAAAACGCTATAATGGAACGGGGCCGGAACGGCACGGAGCGTAGCGCAGCCCGGTTAGCGCACTAGTCTGGGAGACTAGGGGTCGGAGGTTCAAATCCTCTCGCTCCGACCACCGGCCGTATCGATTCCTCCTTTTTCCTCTGCGATTCTCACAGCGGTTCTCCACCTCCGCCGAGGTACTGGCCGAACTAGGCCACTTGCTGGGTCAAAAAAGTAGGCCAGTACTGAGACGGCCTTATCTTCATTTCGGCCTGTTTTTCCTGCAGTTCGCGGCGGAACAGTATCTGACATCCTTTGCCCGTTCGGTGCCGATTTTTGAGCAGGTGTTCACGGGACACCTAACAGATTTTCCGCTAGCGCCCCTTGCTCCTCCCCCTTGGGCATTTGCGCCACCATTGAACAAAAACGGCAATATCCCGATGGCTGCAATAGCCACGATCTTTCGCATTTGATCCCTCGCATGGTTGTTACGGCCGCTTCAACCAAAGGGAGCGTAGCGGGAGGTTTCAAACTAGGCCACCGCATATTCCAAATTGGGCCGCTAAGGGTCGAAACAGGCCAGTACCGTTCTGACAGATTTATCCCTTGACGACAAGTAATCCGTTCGATAGGCTATCCCTCAATCGCAGGTAGCTGGCCCGCGAAGGGGATAAGACGATGGCAAAATACACGTTCAAGCAGTTCCAAGAGGAATATCCCAACGATGCCGCCTGCCTCGCCAAGCTGATGGAAATCAACTTCGGTGGGACCGAGATTGTTTGCCCCAGCTGCAAACAGCGGGCGACGTTCCACCCTATGAGCAAGCGTCGAGCTTATGCCTGTCAGGAATGTGGCCACCATGTTTACCCGGCCGCCGGAACGATCTTCCACAAGTCTCGCACCAACCTGACCAAGTGGTTCTTTGCCATGTACCTGATGACCAGCACCCGCCACGGCGTTGCGGCTAAGGAGGTCGAGCGACAGTTGGGTGTCACGTACAAATGTGCATGGCGTATGTGCCATGAACTTCGCAAGCTGATGG
Organism: Nitrobacter sp. NHB1; assembly: GCF_036964665.1. Classification (NCBI taxonomy): domain Bacteria; kingdom Pseudomonadati; phylum Pseudomonadota; class Alphaproteobacteria; order Hyphomicrobiales; family Nitrobacteraceae; genus Nitrobacter; species Candidatus Nitrobacter laanbroekii. The sequence continues at coordinate 1,254,482 of NZ_JBAMDA010000001.1, read as the reverse complement.
CTGCGGCAGATGACAAGTGGGGCGGCCCTATGGATGGCCACATTGAAATTGACGAAACGCACGTTGGAGGCCGTCGCAAGCAAGGTGAGCCTGACAACAAGACGGTCGTTTTCGGGATGCTACAGCGCGACGGGCGCTTGCTGGCCGCGCCGATCCCGGATGTGACTACCTATACGGTTGAAGGCATCATCAACGAAAACATCCCGGCTGGCACGATCATCAGCACCGACGAACATAAAGCCTACCATGGCCTTCGCCATGCTTACGACCACGGCACCGTCAATCATTCCGCGAAAGAGTACGTTCGAGGCATTCATCATGTGAACGGGCTGGAAAGCCATTGGTCGCTGTTCAAACGCGCCATCAAGGGCACTCACGTCCATATCTCAGCGAAGCATTCTTGGAAGTACGTCAGCGAATTTAGCTATCGCCGCAACATGCGTAAGTCGCACTGGGCGATGTTTAACCTTCTTGTGGAGGCTTTCGCGCTGCCGCGCCTACAAGACGCATGAAATCCTCTCGGTGAGTGGGGTTTGCGCCGATGGCGGGAGGGACGGATTTCTCGGGAAATGCGGAATCGAGTGTTGCGGCGTTAGCAAACTTGCGCTTGTGATCTTCTCGTTGATTCACGACTGGCTCCGTTTCCAATAGCTCAATAAGCTTCTTTGTTGGGACTACTACACCCATCCCGACCGGAACGCGAAATGACCCATGCTCCTGAACGCCAAGAATAGATCCCGGCGGAGCGTCCCATGAACCTTGCCAAATACCCAATAGACTCACGCCGAGTTCAGCAGTTCTGATTGTCATCTTCTCTTCCGATCCACTAACCGGAAAACCTTCGATGTCGAAGGATGCGCGCCCAAATACTGGCGCGCCACTTAACCCCTGCAAGCTTTGAGTCTCGACTAGATGACACTGTACTTGTCTAACTTTCCCGGAGCCGGGCGGCGCTAACCAATCCCAAACGGGAATACGCTCTTCATTAGCTATCATCGCGAGACTACCACGATGGACAACAGGCAGATTTTGCTTCTTGCCCGCTACCAACTGGAATAGCCCAAGCGTGTAACAGAAGTCCCCAATGCCCGGCGGCGAGATTTGCGGGTTCATCTCTCGAATGAAGTCGGGACCATTCAGAAACAAGCACTCGTAACCAGCCTCTCTTAAGGCGTAGTTGAAGGGCATTACTGCCAGATCAACATCAGGGTCGGCTTCATTCACAAACCAACGAACGTTATCCGTCAGCGGATCAACAGTGATGTTGTCTGCCGTTCCGTCAGTCTTGTTGAGACGGATTAGATAAGGATCATCACCAAGACCAACAGCCACATGCTGCGCGGTGACTAAATAACGTGAGCCGCCGTATCCGATAAAAAAACCAGTCGCACAGCAAGTTATGCCGCCGTTTTCCTTTGGCCCCGGCGTGCCGATAAAGGCGATGCACTTTCGAAGGTCTTCCCGAAGCAGCATTTTGAAACCAGGGACGCTCCGCATTGGCCCATGGCGGGGCGAATCAAAACCATACTGCAGTCGCGTTCTAGTCTGGTACATCGCAATCGTCACTTGTCGTCAAGGGATAAATCTGCGTTCTGATAAAAAGAACATATTGCGAACTGAGAACAAATAAGGTACATTAGTTCTACCTGATGCCCCACAACGCCATTCGTTGTCCCCCCCGCGAATCCCGTTCATAAGGAGCCCGGCCTATGTCTCAAGCTGCCCTGCGTATCGTCGAAGGATCCTCCATGGATAAGTCGAAGGCCCTGTCCGCCGCGCTGTCCCAGATCGAGCGTCAGTTCGGCAAGGGCTCGGTGATGAAGCTCGGCAAGAACGACAAGTCGATGGACATCGAGGTCATTTCCTCGGGTTCGCTAGGGCTCGACATCGCGCTTGGCGTCGGCGGTCTGCCGAAGGGGCGGGTGGTCGAGATTTACGGCCCGGAATCCTCCGGCAAGACCACGCTGGCGCTCCATACCGTGGCGGAAGCGCAGAAGAAGGGCGGCATTTGCGCCTTCATCGACGCCGAGCACGCGCTCGATCCGGTCTATGCCCGCAAGCTCGGCGTCAATGTCGACGAGCTGCTGATCTCGCAGCCCGATCACGGCGAGCAGGCGCTGGAAATCGCCGATACGCTGGTGCGCTCCGGCGCTGTGGATGTGCTGATCATCGACTCGGTCGCAGCGCTGGTGCCGCGTGCCGAACTCGAGGGCGAGATGGGCGACGCACTGCCCGGACTGCAGGCACGGCTGATGAGCCAGGCGCTGCGCAAGCTCACCGCCTCGATCAACAAGTCCCACACCATGGTGATCTTCATCAACCAGATCCGCATGAAGATCGGGGTAATGTACGGCTCGCCGGAAACCACGACCGGCGGCAACGCGCTGAAATTCTATGCCTCCGTGCGCCTCGACATCCGCCGCATCGGCGCGATCAAGGAGCGCGACGAGGTCGTCGGCAACCAGACCCGCGTCAAGGTGGTGAAGAACAAGCTGGCGCCGCCGTTCAAGCAGGTCGAGTTCGACATCATGTACGGCGAGGGCATCTCCAAGATGGGGGAAATCCTCGATCTCGGCGTCAAGGCTGGCATTGTCGAAAAATCCGGCGCCTGGTTCTCCCATGACAGCCAGCGCATGGGGCAGGGTCGCGAGAACGCGAAAGCGTTTTTGCGAGCCAATCCCGACATCACCGCCAAGATCGAGATGGCGATCCGGCAGAATTCGGGACTGATCGCCGAGCAGATTCTGGTCGGCAGCCCTGAGCGCGATGCCGACGGCGAGGAGCCGGCGGAGGACTGAAAGTCGGCCGATAGAGAATTATTCCGGGCACGGGCTCGTGGGCTCGGTGCGATCCGCGAAGACGGGAATCCTTTGCGGAAGCGTATGTCGCACCTCTCGGAAGCAGGCGGGCGCTGTGGATGTTGAGTTGCCGACATCCCCAGCGTCCGTTGTTGTTTTTGATCGCCCTCGGAGGACATCCTCCCCGGCTTTGCTGTCGCGCACCTCCGTGGTCGACCGGGAAGCAGCTTTGCGGGCGAAGGTGCAACACGAAAGCCGTCATACTCCGCGAAAGCGGAGTATCCAGTAATCATATTAGAGCGTTTTCAAGCGAAGCATGTCCTCGGGCTTGACCCGAGGATGGATACCGGTTCGCGTGAAGAAAACGCGTCAAATCAAAATCATAGAGCTCCGCTTCCGATTCCATCAGAAGCAAAAAGGCTCTAGCCTCGACTTCGGTCGCGTGCGCTTCGGTTACTGGATCGTCCGCTTTCGCGGCCGATGACGCCTCATTTCAGCCGGATCCTCTGGATGGCGGTGATCTTCTACTCCGCCGCCTGCGCGTAGTCTTCCATGGGCGGGCACGAACAGACGAGGTTGCGGTCGCCGTAGGCATTGTCGACTCGTCCGACCGGGCACCAGTATTTGTCCAGCCGCGAGGTGCCGGCCGGGAAGCAGCCCTGGGCCCGGCTGTAGGGCCGCGACCAGGTATCGTCGGCGATGTCGTGCACCGTATGCGGCGCGTGGCGCAGCGGCGATGCCTCGACGCTCCAGCGTCCGGCCTCGACCTCCGCGATCTCGTGCCGGATCGCGATCATGGCGTCGCAGAATCGATCCAGCTCCGCCTTCGATTCGGATTCGGTCGGCTCGATCATCAACGTGCCCGGTACCGGAAAGCTCATGGTCGGGGCATGGAAGCCGTAGTCGATCAGCCGCTTGGCGATATCCTCCACGGTGACGCCGGTTTCGGCCTTCAGCGCGCGGGGATCGATGATGCATTCATGCGCGACCCGGCCCTTCACGTTGCGATACAGCACGGGAAAGTGCGGATCGAGCCGCTGCGCGACATAGTTGGCGTTGAGAATCGCGACTTCGGTGGCGCGCGTCAGGCCTTCGCCGCCCATCATCAGGACATAGATGTAGGAGATCGTCAGGATCGAGGCCGAGCCGAACGGCGCCGCCGAGACCGGTCCGACCGCGGGCGGCGTCGCGCCGTCGGTCGCGGGGTGGCCGGGAAGGAAGGGCGCGAGGTGCGCCTTCACACCGATCGGGCCCATGCCCGGCCCGCCGCCGCCGTGCGGAATGCAGAAGGTCTTGTGCAGGTTGAGATGGCTGACGTCGGCGCCGTAATCGCCGGGCCGCGACAGGCCGACCTGCGCATTCATGTTGGCGCCGTCGAGATAGACCTGTCCGCCGTGGCCATGCACGATATCGCAGATCTCGCGGATGCGCTCTTCGAACACGCCGTGCGTCGAGGGATAGGTGATCATGATCGCGGCGAGCCGATCGGCGTGCTGCGCCGCCTTGGCCCTGAGATCGTTGACGTCGACGTCGCCGCGCGCATCGCAAGCCACCACCACGACCTCCATGCCGGCCATGTTGGCGGAGGCCGGATTGGTGCCGTGCGCGGAGGAGGGGATCAGGCACACCGTGCGGTGACCCTCGCCGCGTGCGGCGTGATAGCCGCGGATCGCCAGAAGCCCGGCATATTCGCCCTGCGCGCCGGAGTTCGGCTGCAGCGAGATCGCATCGTAGCCGGTGATGTCGATCAGCCATTGTTCGAATTCTTCGAACAGCGCGTGATAACCTTCCGCCTGCTCGTGCGGTGCGAACGGATGCAGGCTCGCGAACGCCGGCCACGTCAGCGGAATCATTTCCGTGGTGGCATTGAGCTTCATCGTGCAGGACCCCAGCGGGATCATCGCACGGTCGAGCGCAAGGTCGCGGTCCGAGAGCTTTCGCATGTAGCGCAGCAGATCGGTTTCCGAGCGATGCGCGTGAAACACCGGATGGGTCAGATAGGGTGTCCTGCGCCCGAGTTCGGCAGGCAGCAGGTCGGGGGCGTGGGTTTCGACGTCGGCATAAGACAACGCGCTGCCGAACGCGCGCCACACGGCCTCGACCGTTTCCGGCGTGGTGAGCTCGTCGAGCGCGATGCCGAGTGTACGGTCGGCGTTGATCCGCAGGTTGATGCCCTGGCTAAGTGCGCGGGCAACAATCTCGTCCTGCTGGTCGCCGACGCTCACGGTCAGCGTATCGAAGGCTGCACCGTTGAGCGGCGCGAAACCGAGCCTCGTCAGGCCCGCCGCCAACGTGGCGGTGCGGCGATGCACGGTGCGCGCGATCTGCGCCAGCCCCTCGGGGCCATGATAGACCGCGTACATCGAGGAGATCACCGCCAGCAGCACCTGCGCGGTGCAGATGTTGGAGGTGGCTTTCTCGCGGCGGATGTGTTGCTCGCGGGTCTGCAAAGCGAGACGATAGGCCGGTGCCCCGCGGGAGTCCACGGAGAGGCCGACGATGCGGCCGGGCAGCAGCCGCTTCAGCGTGTCGCGCACCGCCATGTAGGCCGCGTGCGGGCCGCCATAGCCCATCGGCACGCCGAAGCGTTGCGCCGATCCAACGGCGATGTCGGCGCCGAGCACGCCGGGCGAGGCCAGCAGCGTCAGCGCCAAAAGATCGGCGGCGACCACTGCAAGACCGCCCTTGGCCTTCAGTGCTGCGATCGCAGGGCGCAGATCGCGCACCGCGCCGGATGTGCCGGGATATTGCAGCACCGCGCCGAACACGTCCGCCTTGTCGAGATCGCGCAGCGGATCGCCGGTGACGAGAGTCCAGCCCAGCGGTTCGGCGCGGGTGCGCAACACCGCCAGCGTCTGCGGATGCACCTCGTGATCGACGAAGAACGCTTTTGTTTTCACCGGAGATGCACGCTCGGCGAGCGCCATCGCTTCCGCTACTGCCGTCGCTTCGTCGAGCAGCGAGGCGTTGGCGATATCGAGGCCGGTGAGGTCGCAGATCATGGTCTGGAAATTGAACAGCGCTTCCAGCCGCCCCTGGCTGATTTCCGGCTGATAGGGCGTGTAGGCCGTGTACCACGCCGGATTTTCCAGGATGTTGCGCTGGATCACCGCCGGCAGGATCGTGCCGGAATAGCCTTGCCCGATCAGCGAGATGAAAGCCTGGTTTCCGGTAGCGAGTTCCTGCATGTGCGCCAGCGCTTCGGTTTCGCTTAAGCCTTGGCCGAGATCGAGCGGCGCTGCCTGCCGGATCGACGGCGGCAGCGCCTCGTTCATCAACGCCGCGAGGCTCTTCGCGCCGACGGCTTCCAGCATCGCGGCGATATCGCGTGACGACGGGCCGATATGGCGGCGCGCGAAGGTGGTGGCGGGCTCTTCACGGGCGGTCATCGGATTGCTCCTCGATGCATAGGTTAAGTTTAATGCGTCATGTCCCGTTTTGTGCCGGGCACGACAGAAATGCTCACGCTGTGTGCGCCTTGTAGGCGGCCTCATTCATCAGACCGTCAAGCTCGTTCTTGTCGGCGATTCTGAGCTTGAAAATCCAGGCCTTGCCGTCGGCATCGGAATTGACCAGCGCCGGCTCCGCGCCGAGCGCATCGTTCACTTCAATGACTTCACCCGTAATCGGCGCGTAGACGTCGGAGGCCGCCTTGACCGACTCGACCACCGCAGCAGTTTCGGCTTTCTTCAACTGGCGTCCGACTTTTGGCAGTTCGACGAACACGATGTCGCCGAGTTGCGACTGCGCGTGGTCGGTGATGCCGATGGTCGCGGTATCGCCCTCGATGTGGAGCCATTCGTGATCGGTGGTGTATAAAACGGTCATGACAAATCCTCAGCGCTTGTAATTATGGGGAACGAAAGGCATCGCGGATACGCGCAGCGGCAGCCGCTGTCCGCGTACGTCAGCAAAGACCGTGCCGCCGATGGCGGCGTGTGATGTCGGCAGATAGCCCATCGCGACCGGGGCATTGAAGCTCGGTCCGAAGCCGCCCGATGTCACGATGCCGATCGGATCGGCAGAGCCTGCTTCGGCGAACAGCGGCGCGCCTTCGCGCACCGGCGCACGGCCTTCCGGCCTCAGCCCGACACGGCGGCGGGACGCGCCTTGCTCGAATTGGGGGAGAATCACGTTCGTGCCGGGGAAACCGCCGGCGCGCGCGCCGCCGCTTCGCCGGATTTTCTGCACCGACCATTCCAGCGCGGCCTCGACCGGCGTTGTCGTGGCGTCGATGTCATGACCGTAAAGGCAGAGGCCGGCCTCGAGCCGCAGGCTGTCGCGGGCGCCGAGGCCGACCAGCATCACGTCGGGATCGTCGAGCAGCCCGGACACCAGCGCTTCGGCCTGTATCGCGGGAATCGAGATCTCGAAGCCGTCTTCGCCGGTGTAGCCGGACCGCGAGACGAAGCAGTCGATGTCGTCCGCCCGCTGCGGCCCGGCATCCATGAAGCGCATCGCGGACGCTTCAGGGCAGACCTTCGCCAGCACGGACGCCGCCTTCGGGCCTTGCAGCGCGACCAGCGCGCGATCCGCGAGGACCTCGATCGTGCAGACATCGGAAAGGTGCTCGCGCAGATGCGCCTCGTCGGCGGCCTTGCAGGCTCCATTGACCACCAGAAACAGGTGGTCGCCGAAATTGGCCACCATCAGGTCGTCGAGCAGGCCGCCGGCCGCATTGGTGAACAGGGCATAGCGCTGCCGTCCCGGCGCGACCGCCACGATGTCCTGCGGCACCAGCCGCTCCAGCGCCAGCGCGGCGTCGGCGACCTTGCCGGATTTGGGCCGCAGCGCGATCTGGCCCATGTGCGAGACATCGAACAGGCCGGCGCCGGCGCGGGTATGGAGATGTTCCTTCAGCACGCCGGATGCGTACTGAACCGGCATGTCATGGCCCGCGAACGGCACCATCCGGCCGCCGCGCGCCAGGTGCAGGGCGTGCAGGGGTGTTCGTTGCAGAACCGGAGCTTCGGAAACGTCCGTTACCATCAGGGGCCTCGCGGTTACAAAGGGACGATTCCCTGAAAACCCGTTAGAGACCCCATCTGTCGCTGTGCCTGAGAGTATTATCCCGTCGGCGGACCCTCCCGGACCGTCGGCCCGCAGGGTCTCTTTCCAGATGTAACGAGTCGCGCGGTCCGTTTGCCTGAGAGTTTCCGGGGCGGTTGCTCCTTCGGCGCCGGCCGGCTTCCCTTCAGAAGCGGCCGATCTCTCCCGACGCGACTTACAATCAGATATGAGGAAAATACGGTTTCAACAAGACTGTCAACGCACCGCAGCATCTTTCAACGGATGTTATTTGAACCGGCCAAGCCCCTGATCCTCCTGCACACTTTCTGGACAGTCCGGCCACCCCCGTCTAAAAGCGGTCGCTGGACAAAATGCGACTGCAAACTTGCGCGTATTCTGATCGCAAAACCGGTACCCACTTTTGCGGAATACGCGCTCAGGGCCGCGAGCCCTTAACTGACGCGATGGAACACAATGAGCGGCGTTAACGACATCAGGTCGGCGTTTCTGAACTACTTCGCGGCCAACGGCCACCAGATCGTGCCCTCGTCGCCGCTGGTTCCGCGCAACGATCCGACGCTGATGTTCACCAACGCCGGCATGGTGCAGTTCAAGAACGTCTTTACGGGTGTCGAGAAACGGCCCTATCAGCGCGCCACCACCTCGCAGAAATGCGTGCGCGCCGGCGGCAAGCACAACGACCTCGACAATGTCGGCTACACCGCGCGGCACCACACCTTCTTCGAGATGCTCGGCAACTTCTCGTTCGGCGACTATTTCAAGGATCGTGCCATCGAGTTGGCATGGAAGCTGGTGACCGAGGAGTTCGGCCTGCCGAAGGACAGGCTTATCGCCACCGTCTACATCGACGACGACGAGGCGTTCGATCTCTGGAAGAAGATCGCAGGCCTGCCGGAATCGCGCATCATCCGCATCAGTGGCGCGGACAATTTCTGGCAGATGGGAGATACCGGTCCGTGCGGTCCGTGCTCGGAGATCTTCTACGATCACGGCGACAAGATTCCCGGGGGGCCTCCGGGATCGCTGGACGAGGATGGCGACCGCTTCGTCGAGATATGGAATCTCGTCTTTATGCAATACGAGAAGCTGCCGGACGGCAGCCGCCTCAACCTGCCGAAGCCGTCGATCGACACCGGCGCCGGTCTTGAGCGCGTTGCCGCCGTGCTTCAGGGCAAGCACGACAACTACGACATCGACCTGTTCGTCGCGCTGATCCGCGCCGCGGCCGATCTGACCGGCGCGGACCCGCAGGGCCCGATGAAGGCGTCGCTGCGCGTGATCGCCGATCACTTGCGCGCGTCCTCGTTCCTGATTGCCGACGGCGTGCTGCCATCGAACGAAGGCCGCGGCTACGTGCTGCGCCGGATCATGCGGCGCGCGATGCGCCACGCTCAGTTGCTCGGCGCGAGGGAGCCGCTGATGTGGCGGCTGGTGGGTGTGCTGGTGCGCGAGATGGGCGAGGCCTTTCCCGAGTTGCAGCGCGCGCGGCCGCTGATCGAGGAAACGCTGCGGCTCGAGGAGACGCGCTTCCGCAAAACGCTGGAGCGCGGGCTCTCTATTCTCGACGAGAAGAGCGTGTCGCTGAAGAAGGGCGACATGTTCGACGGCGAGACCGCGTTCACGCTGTACGATACCTATGGCTTCCCGCTCGATCTGACGCAGGATGCGTTGCGCGCGCGCGGCATCGGCGTGGACCTGGCATCGTTCACCGATGCGATGGAACAGCAGAAGGCCAAGGCGAGGGCGTCGTGGTCGGGCTCGGGCGAGGCCGCCACTGAGACGATCTGGTTTCCGTTGCGCGAGAAATTCGGGGCCACGGAATTTCTCGGCTATGAGACCGAGATCGCGGAGGGCGTCGTCGCTGCGCTCGTGAAGGACGGCAAGGAAGCCGACGGCCTCAAGGCCGGCGAGAGCGGCGCCATCGTTTTGAACCAGACGCCGTTCTATGGCGAGTCCGGCGGTCAGGTCGGCGACACCGGCGTTCTGACCGGCGACGGCGTGCGCGTCCGCGTTACCGATACGCAGAAGAAGGCAGGCGACCTGTTCGTGCATCTCGGCACCGTCGAGCAGGGCACGCTCACGCCCGGCATGGCGCTGGCGCTGGAGGTCGATCACGGCAGGCGTAGCGCGATCCGCGCCAACCATTCCGCGACCCATTTGCTCCACGAGGCGCTGCGGCAGGTTCTCGGCGATCACATCGCGCAGCGCGGCTCGCTGGTCGCGCCCGAGCGGCTGCGGTTCGATTTCGTCCACAACAAGCCGATCAGCACGGACGAACTGCGCCGCATCGAGGACATCGCCAACGATGTCGTGCTGGAGAACGGCGAGGTCACGACCCGCTTGATGGCGGTGGACGACGCGCGCGAGGCCGGGGCGCGGGCGCTGTTCGGCGAGAAGTACGGCGACGAGGTGCGCGTGGTGTCCATGGGCAGCACGGGACGGCAGGGCGCGGCGAGCAACGCGCTTGGCTGGTCGGTCGAACTCTGCGGCGGCACCCATGTGAAACGCACCGGCGATATCGGCCTGATCTCGGTGACCGGCGAAAGCGCAGTCGCGTCGGGCGTGCGCCGGATCGAGGCGCTGACCGGGCATCATGCGCGCCATCACGCCAACGACGCCATCCAGCTTGCGAAAACCGCCGCCGGCGAGTTGCGCACCACGCTCGACGACATGCCGGCGCGGATCGCCGCGCTGATGGAGGAGCGCAAGAAGCTCGAGCGCGAATTGTCCGAGGCGCGCAAGAAGCTCGCCATGGGCGGCGGCGGGGCCGGGAGCGCATCGTCGGGCGCGACGGCTGTGCGCGATGTCGGCGGCATCAAGCTGATGGCGCGTTCGGTCGAAGGCATCGAGATCAAGGATCTCAAGAACCTCGCCGATCAGGGCAAGAAACAGCTCGGCTCGGGCGTGGTTGCGCTGGTCGCGACCAGCGGCGACGGCAAGGCGAGCATCGTGGTCGGCGTGACGCCCGATCTCGTGACGCGCTTCTCGGCGGTCGATCTTGTGCGCAAGGCGTCCGAAGTGCTCGGCGGCAAGGGCGGCGGCGGCAAGCCGGACATGGCGCAGGCCGGCGGTCCCGACGGCGCCAAGGCGGGCGCCGCGCTCGACGCCATTGCCGCGGCAATGGGCGGCTAAGCCATCCGATGCTCGCGGTTCGAGCGGCTGCTCATTGCACCACGCAAAACACACACAGCTTGTTGCCGGTCGGATCCCGCAGATACGCTGCGTAAAATCCGGATTTTGCATCCGGTGGACGAAAGCCCGGCGCTCCTTCGTCAGTGCCGCCATTCTTCATTCCACCGTCATGCGCGGCTTTCACAGCCTCCGGCGAGGGCGCGGCATAAGCGACCATGATGCCATTGCCCGCCCGCGCGGCCTTGCCGTCGAACGGCGGGCAGATCGCGGTATCGCAATCCATCATGGTTTTGCCAGGTCCCTTTTTGCCGTAACCGATCCAGCCACCGCCTGCGAGTTTGCGTTCGCTGCCAATGGGATCAAAGAAGGCATCGTAAAAGTCGCCCGATTTATCGCCGTCAATTGCACCAATGGTGACATAAGCGATCATAGCGTCCTCCGTTTGGGAGGAAGCTACGCTGTCGACAGGAACATATCAAGAACAAAAATGGATCGAGCGTTACGACGTCGCCATCGCTGTCGTCAGGTTGTCCGCCACCTTGTCGAGGAAGCCGGTGGTGGACAGCCAGCGCTGGTCGGCGCCGACGAGAAGCGCGAGGTCCTTGGTCATGAACCCGGCTTCGACGGTCTCGACGCAGACCTTCTCCAGCGTGGCCGCGAAATTCGCCAGCGCCTCGTTGTCGTCGAGCTTGGCGCGATGCGACAGGCCGCGGGTCCAGGCGAAGATCGAGGCGATCGAATTGGTTGAGGTCGCCTTGCCTTTCTGGTGCTCGCGGTAGTGCCGGGTCACGGTGCCGTGGGCGGCTTCCGCCTCGACCGTCTGGCCGTCCGGGGTCAGCAGCACCGAGGTCATCAGGCCGAGCGAGCCGTAGCCCTGCGCCACCGTGTCCGACTGCACGTCGCCGTCGTAGTTCTTGCAGGCCCAGACATAGCCGCCGGACCATTTCAGCGCCGAAGCCACCATGTCGTCGATGAGACGATGCTCGTAAGTCAGCTTGCGGGCCTCGAACTGCGTTTTGAACTCCCGGTCGTAGATGTCCTGGAAGATGTCCTTGAAGCGGCCGTCATAGACCTTGAGGATGGTGTTCTTTGTCGACAGATAGACCGGATAGCCGCGCAGCAGGCCGTAATTGAGCGAGGCGCGCGCAAAATCGATGATGGAATCGTCGAGGTTATACATTTCCATCGCGACTCCGGGGCCGGGCGCCTTGAACACCTCGCGCTCGATCACCGTGCCGTCCTCGCCGACGAACTTCATGCTCAGGGTGCCCTTGCCTGGAAACCTGATGTCGGTGGCGCGATACTGGTCGCCGTAGGCGTGGCGGCCGATGATGATCGGCTTGGTCCAGCCGGGAACGAGGCGGGGCACGTTCCTGCAGATGATCGGCTCGCGGAAGATCACGCCGCCGAGGATGTTGCGGATGGTGCCGTTCGGCGACTTCCACATGTGCTTGAGGCCGAACTCCTGCACCCGCGCCTCGTCCGGCGTGATGGTGGCGCACTTCACGCCGACGCCCACCTTCTTGATGGCGTTCGCCGCCTCGACCGTGATCTTGTCGTCGGTCTTGTCGCGGGATTCCATCCCCAGGTCGAAATACATCAGGTCGATATCCAGGAACGGATAGATCAACTTGTCCTTGATGTATTTCCAGATGATCCGGGTCATCTCGTCGCCGTCGAGTTCGACGACGGGATTGGTCACCTTGATTTTTGCCATGGGGGATCGGGCCGTTTCGGAGGAGGGGGATAGCCTGCAAGTGTCGGGCTATAGCACCGCGACGGCGCGGGCGGAAGCGAACGGACTGCATTACGGCGCTGATTTTCCAGACGTTCTGACGTTTTTCGCAGCGAACCAGCCTGAAGCTTGGCGGCAAGTGCTCATCTTCCGCTGCAAATTCAATCCGATTCCATAAGTGCATTATTTGGCTTGAGAAAAATCGGGAAAGGCGCAATCGAAGACGCGGCGAGCGGCCGTTGAACCAGAATCTCAGCTTGAACTGAAAGACGAGGCGAAATGTCCGGCACCGACAGGACAAAAACCGGCATCGACGCGGTCGGCCCCACCGTGATTCTGGTCGAGCCGCAGCTCGGCGAGAACATCGGCATGGCGGCGCGCGCCATGGGCAACTTTGGCCTGACGCGACTGCGCATCGTCAACCCGCGCGACGGCTGGCCCAACGTCGCGGCGCAGCGCTCAGCCGCGGGCGCCGACCACATCCTCAAGCACGTCGAGCTGTTCGAGACGGTGGCCGAGGCGGTCGCCGACTGCACGCTGCTATTCGCGACCACCGCGCGCGCCCACGATCAGGCCAAGCCTGTGGTGGCGCCGGAAGCGGCGGCCGTTGAGGCGACCGCGCAGATCGTGGCCGGCGGCCATGTCGGCATCCTGTTCGGCCGCGAGCGCGCCGGCCTGCTGAATGAAGAGGTGGCGATGGCCGACCGCATCATCACCTATCCGGTCAATCCCGGTTTCGCCTCGCTCAACCTGGCGCAGGCCGTGCTGCTGATGGGCTACGAATGGTTCAAGCTGGTGACGCGAGCCGCGTTGCCGTTCGCGATGCCGGAGCGTTCGGAGCGCGCCTCCCAGCACCAGATGCAGGCGTTCTTCGACAATCTCGTCAGCGAACTCGACAAGGTGGAATTCCTCCGCCCGGCCGAGAAGCGCGACACCATGCTGGTCAACCTGCGCAACATCTTCACCCGCATGGAGCCGACCAAGCAGGACATGCATACGCTGCACGGCGTGGTGATGGCCATTGCCGAGGGGCGCAAAGGACCGGCCAAGGGCGGCGTGCTCGACGGCGCGCAGGCGACGCGGCTGCGGGCGTTGCTGGCCGAGCAGGGACCGAGCGGAGCGTCCGCGGACAGCAGCAGCACGGTGCGCGGGCTGGCGCGGCTTCTGCGGCGCAATCCCACCGATGCCGAGCGCATTCTGTGGCAATCGCTGACGCGCGACCGCCGCTTCGCCGGCCAGTTCAAACGCCAGACCCCGGTCGGTCGGCACATCCCGGATTTCGTGTCGTTCGTGCAGCGCGTCGCGATCGAACTGGTCAATCCGAACGAGAGCGACGCCATCGCGCGCGATCGCGCCGCGCGCACCGCGTGGCTGGCCGAGCGCGGCTATCGCGTGGTCGCGATCGAAGCGGCGAAGGTGGAGGCGGATCTGGCAGGCGTGCTGGATGGGCTGGCGGTGAGGATGGAGACGGGTGAGGGCAGGAAGGCGTAGGGCGCTCTTTAGTCGGTGGAAGAAAAATCAGTTAGCCTCTTGTTGATACGAAAGTTTCCGAATTCCCTCCATTGGGTAATAAACTCGCGGGCAGCTTCTTTGGCCTGCCGCCTGCCAATCCCATCTGCGCGCGCCCGCTTCACTGCGGCTTTAAAGAAAATCTTTTCCCACATCGTGCCAAAGCCAGTTTCAGGGATATTCGCGATGACTTTTGGTGCATTTGGATTCTTGATTAGACGATCGCCGGGTCGGCCAGCTTGTATGTAGAGACCTTTTGCGTGAATGATTTGATCAACTAGTCCGCCTTGCTTGTCGAGATCGAAGGCGAGAATAACGGTCAAATCCATCGGACCGCTGAAAGTTAGAACCAGCCCAATCCGATCCGAACCATCTTTCAGCGTTGCCCATTGTGAAATCACGTCGCCCGGACCTGAGTACTGGTGCACTCTGATAAACTCTTCCAAGTCCTGCCGATTCGACGTGTCTAGAATGACCAACGGGATAAGACGACCATAGCCCAACGTTTCCGTTGCGATCGCAGCATCAGCCACTATGGGGACGACAAGGCCCCCCTGTAGTATTTGGAACGTCTTCTTCAGTCGGGCGCGCTTTAAAAACATTGCCATATTCCCGAACATTTAGTGGCTCGACAACCGTCTCATTCTCATGTGTATCAATGAAGGCAAAGCGGGTTGCTTTGATGGAAGCACCTTCTAGGATGGCATTCTCCACTGCAAAGAAAGCCCAACCCGATACGGTCTGGTGTGCATCAATGCGAAATGGCACCTGAAGATGCTTGACTGACTTATCAGCAAAAAAGCTCGGTGCCTGGTCCTCTGGACTGACCTTTACCGTAAACTCTAAGCCACCTTTCTTCGCGTAAGTTAGGGTCAGGACTCATTGATCAGAGCCAAAAGATGACGGCGGCTGCGATGCAGATGGCTGACAAGAAGGTATGGGCGCATCGGTCGTAGCGTGTATGGATGCGCCGCCAGTCCTTCAGCCTGCCGAACATGTTCTCGATCTTGTGGCGCTGGCGATAGAGCACACGATCATGCTCGATCGGCGTCTTGCGATTGGACTTCGACGGAATGCATGCCGTGATGCCGCGCGCGGCAAGCGCCTGGCGGAACCAGTCGGCGTCGTAGCCCTTGTCGCCGAGCAACTGCCTAGCGGGCGGTAACGCATCGAGCATCAATGCAGCGCCCTTGTAATCGCTCATCTGGCCTTCGCTGAGCAGCAGGATGACGGGACGTCCCTGACCATCGCATACGGCGTGCAGCTTCGAGTTCAGGCCGCCCTTGGTGCGCCCGATACGCCTGGGAACAGGCCCTTTTTAAAAAGGCTCGCAGCGGTGCGATGCGCCTTTAAATGCGTGGCATCGATCATCAACCGGGATGGTTTGCCGGCCTTGCGGGCCAGTTCGGCGAAGATTTTATTGAACACGCCGAGCCGGCTCCAGCGCACGAACCGATTGTAGATGGTCTTGTGCGGGCCATACTCGCGCGGCGCATCGCGCCAGCGCAGCCCGTTTCTGATGACGAAGATGATGCCGCTGATCACCCGCCGGTCATCGACCCTCGCGATCCCGTGCGATAACGGAAAATACGGTTCGATCCGGCGCATCTGCGCCTCTGACAGCAAAAACAAATCAGTCATGGCGGCGTCTCCCTCACGACACCAGTGAATCAGCCAATCAGGCAAACCGCAAGAAAATTAATGGGTCCTGATCCTAGCATTACAGTTGCCGTTTTGATTTGAAGTGAGCGCGCTGAGCGGCAGCCTGGTGAGCCCTGCGCCAGCAAGACCATGCGATGATGTGTGCGGGTTGGATCCGCTTTCGCGCGAGTCGGATGGCAACGCGGCGAATTTCCTGGATCGACCAACGGATCAGTGGCGGCGTGGTGATGCTTTGGCTTTTGCCGGCGGGCGGCGTTTGGTTTTTTTGGGTGGCGGATTAGCGCGATGTCGGATCGCCGCCATCATGGCGAAGGCGAGCATCACCAGGGACACATGACGGTGCCACCCATGCCAGGATCTGCTCTCGTTGTGATCGAGGCCGAACTCGTTTTTCGCGGTTTCAAAGCTGTCCTCGATTGCCCATCGATGGCCTTCAACCGCGACCAGCGTTTCAATTGATGTGCCTGCTGGACACCAGGTGGTGAAGAAGGCGAGGTCATCGTCGGCGATGCGACGGCGGATCAGGAGACCGCGCGTCCACACACCATCATTTGTGCGGTTGAACTGACCGGCCTCGAGATCGGCCAATTCGAGATAACACCAGTCGTGCAGCCGCGGCCCTTTGGTTCCGGCTCCCGCCGACAGGCGCTTCCAGTCAGATGAGCGCCGCGTCCGGGCGATGTCTGCAGCCGTCCCGGCGACCGGCGATCGCTTGCCCCAGGATCGAAACACATGAGCGCTGCTGACCCCAAGCACGTAGCCTTTGCCTGCCCGACGCAGTTGCTGTTCGATGTCGCCAACACCGTAGACGGTATCACCGGCAACCCACTTGAATGGGACAGACGCGGCTATCGCGCGTGCGATCATTCTTGTCGCAAGCTTCGGTTTGGTCGCAAAGCCGACGTCGGCAGGCACATATGCGGCTTTTAGACGGTCGGGATCGTCGGTCCATTCCTTCGCAAGATACAACGCCCGATCGATGAACGCATGACCATGACGCGAAACGTAGGTCGCGAAGACCCCGATCTGGCAGTTCGTAATCTTCCCTGCCGAACCCGTGTATTGCCGCGCCACGCCGCAGGACGCTTTGCCCTGCTTGAGAAAGCCGGTCTCGTCGATCACCAGCACCGCATCGTCATCCGCCAGATGCTCGATGACATAGTCGCGCACGATATCGCGCAGGGCATCCGCGTCCCAATCTCCACGACCCAGAATGGCCTGCTGCCGCCAGGGGCCAGGATCGCCTGCCGCCTCGGCGCGCATCCAACCGGTCTTGCGCGGCTCGTCTCCGAGCAGGCCTTCCAGGAACAGGCCGGCATTCGCTGCAATACGCTGTTGCGTGAACAACGGACGTATCCGCTGCTTGATTTCTCGAAGCGACGCCGCCCACAACGCAAGCGTCTCCTCAATCGACGCTGCTTGCGTCCATGATCTCCGAATCATGGTTGCCTATGGATTCAGACGTCTCTCAAAAAGGCAACTGTAGTGCTAGGTGGAGAGCTGTAGATGCTATTCCATTGTCATTATCTGATTTATTGCTTAGTGAAACCAATACTGCATATACGCGCGCGCTCGGCTTCGCGCCGACTGTAATGTAAGCATCTTGAAGATATGAGGCTATCGACGGCTTACAACGTGATTCTTGCGCCTCGGAAATGCGCAATGCCAACCGCGACGTTCGCAAATTAAATAGTGAAAGAGCAAACGCCACCCAGCCGGCAATTGCACTGGCAACCGCTGCCCAAGCTTGTGCGCTCCAATTTATGTCGAATCCGAGAAAGGTCATCTCAATTTAACTGCGGTGCAAATAGTCGTGCGCAGTAATTCTATATCATCACTAACGCGGTTCGCATCGGTAACTAGTTAACTTTACGACTAGTGCGCCACATGGGATTGATTGTTTTCGCTGATCACAGCCGTCGCTTCCCTCTCTCCCGCAGCGCCGGATGATCCTGCTCCGGTGGCAAGTTCGCGTCGATCACGAGGTCCAGCGCCTCCTTTGGCGCGCGGTCGATGTCGACGCCGCCGCGGCGCATGTCCTTGAGCGCGGCGCGGATCGCCTGATCCTGCGCGAGGGTCTGCTGTCCCGTGCGTGACGGGCCAAGGAAAGCCCAGCGGCGCCTGTTACCCTGCGCCGCCAGCTTTGCCATCTTCACGACCTGGAACGCCCGCATCAGTGTGTCGAGATCGGTGTCCGGGTTGTCCTCAAGCTCGCGGACCATACGCTCGGCAATCGCAAGCAGCCTCACCGTTAGTGTGCTCAGCTTCTGCCTCGGCCCGGCGCGCCAGAGCGGCACATCGCAACTCGAGCGTGGCGCTAATGGCGGACGCGTCCAGCCATAGCTGCGCTTCCAATGCGAAATGGTGGGTTCACAGACGCCGGTCCTCTCCCGGATTTCGGCGTAACTCAGAGTCGTCTGCTCGAACAGGTGGCGGACCGTCTTGACTGTCAAATCGTCCCACGCGCGCCGGGTGGCCTGTGACTCCGCGGGATCGGCTTCGATCCATTGGCCGGCCCCTCAGTCGGTTCGTCCGGTTTGACGCGGAGGCGGGCGAGGGCGGGAGGAATGTGCGGTGGGGCCATGCCGTGGAATATAATCCTATCACCCGGCGGCGGCAAGGGCGGGTTGAGCTTACGTCCCCGCCTCGTGGGCACCTGCGCGCGTTAGGGGAGTGCCCGCTAATCCGGCATTCGTTGCTCACATTCTGGTCAATCGTTCGCCGGCCGCGCCGATTTTCTCAGGTCAATCGCTGTCTTGTCCATGGCACGGGCATTGCTTGGCCATTGTCCCAGACGTTTTCAGAACGGGAGGCAATGATGAAGCGGTCCGACCTCACCGAGAAGATTCTCGACATCAAGCGCGAGAAGGAATGGAGCTGGAAATACATCGCCGGCGAGATCGGCGGGTTTTCGGAAATTCTGATCGTCAGCGCGTTGCTCGGCCACATGAAGCTGACCAGGCCGCAGGCGGCGGCGGCCGGAAAGCTGTTCGGCCTCTCCAAGGCGGACATCGCGATGCTCAACGAGGTGCCGATGCGAGGGCAGGGCACGCCGATGCCGCCGACCGATCCGCTGCTCTATCGCCTCTACGAACTGGTGATGATCAACGGACCGGCGCTGAAGGCGCTGATCGAGGAAGAGTTCGGCGATGGGATCATGTCGGCGATCGACTTCGACCTGGAGATCGCGCGCGTCGCCAATCCCAAGGGCGACCGCGTCAAGATCGGCATGAGCGGAAAATTCCTGCCGTTCAAGTATTACGGCGCCACTGGGAATAATCTGGAGTATGGCTTCAAGGAGGAGTGAGCACCCTCCGCACCACCGATCGTCATCGCCCGGCCAAGTGCGCAATTGCGCACAAGGACCGGGCAATCCAGAGCGCGGAATACTGGATCATCCGCTTTCGCGGATGATGACAGCTTTCCCGATAATTTCGAACGGCGCGGTTACGTCCCCGCCTTCACCTGCGTAATCGCCTGCGCCATCAGCGTGTCCATCTGGGCGCGGAGTTCCTGTTCGGTGAGCGCGACGCCTTTGGCGGTAAGGTCGCGCATCACCTTGTGAACCACGTCGTTGTCACCGGGCTGTTCGAAGTCGGCGGCGATGACCTCCTTGGCATAGGCGCTGGCGGCATCGCCGGCGATTCCGAGCTTGTCCGCGACCCACAGCCCCAGCAACTTGTTGCGGCGGGCCTCGGCCTTGAATTTCTGCTCCTCGTCGAGCGCGTACTTCTTCTCAAAGCCTTCTCCGCGCTTATCGAATGATGTGCTCATGGCCCTTACGTCCGGTTCCATTATTGCCGGGCTGCCGAACCGGCCTTGTTGCGGCGGTTCGACATCCTAGATCACATTCTAGATAGGGAATGGCCGATCCGGGAACAACGGGCGCAAGGTCGCAGGGAGTACGGTAAAACTTCGCGCATGATCGACTGCATTGATTGTGCTGGATGGCTCAATCGGCTAGGTTGCGGGCGGGCTCGGTTCTTGTTCTGTTTCCTGTTCTTGTTCAAGATCCCGGCCTTCGCGGCAGCTCCGCCACGGGTCACATCGAACGCTCGGAGCACACCAACTTCATGGATTTCAACAACACACGGTACATCCCAATGAGCCGTCGGCGTCGCATTTACGAAGGCAAGGGCAAGGTGCTTTACGAAGGACCGGAGCCCGGCACCCTGATTCAACACTTCAAGGACGACGCGACCGCGTTCAATGCCAAGAAACATCAGGTGATCGAGGGCAAGGGCGTCCTCAACAACCGGATTTCGGAGTACCTGTTCCAGCACCTCAACGACATCGGGGTGCCGACCCATTTCATCCGCCGCCTCAACATGCGCGAACAACTGATTCGCGAGGTCGAGATCGTGCCGCTCGAGGTTGTGGTCCGCAATGTCGCGGCGGGGTCGCTGTCGCAGCGGCTCGGCATCGAGGAAGGCACCCAGCTACCGCGCTCGATCATTGAGTTCTACTACAAGAACGACCAGCTCAACGATCCCATGGTGTCCGAGGAGCACGTCACGGCGTTCGGCTGGGCGACGCCGCAGGAGATCGACGACATCATGGCGCTGGCGATCCGCGTCAACGATTTCCTGACCGGGCTGTTTCTCGGCATCGGCATCCGGCTGGTCGACTTCAAGATGGAATGCGGCCGGCTGTTCGAGAACGAGATGATGCGAATCGTCGTCGCCGATGAAATATCCCCCGACTCGTGCCGGCTGTGGGACATCAAGTCGAACGAGAAGCTCGACAAGGACCGCTTCCGTCGCGACCTTGGCGGGCTGCTTGAAGCCTACACCGAAGTCGCGAAGCGGCTCGGCATTCTGATGGAAAACGAGCGGCCGCTCGGTGCCGGCCCGGTGCTGGTGAAGGGATGATTTCCCCCTCTCCCCTTGCGGGAGAGGGTGGCGAGGGAAGCGAGCCGGGTGAGGGGTTCGGCACTTCGCTGTTGCCATACCCCTCACCCGGTCCTCATGTCGGAAGCGACATTCGGGCCACCCTCTCCCGCAAGGGGAGAGGGAAAAAACGGGCTACGTTTTAAGATGAAGGCACGCGTCACCGTTACCTTGAAAACCGGCATCCTCGATCCGCAGGGCAAGGCGATCGAGGGGGCGCTGAAGTCGCTCGGCGTCGATGGCATCGCCAGCGTGCGCCAGGGCAAGGTGTTCGACATCGAACTCGCCGGCGCCGACAAGACGAAGGCGGAAGCCGCGCTCAAGGCCGCCGCCGACAAGCTGCTCGCCAATACCGTGATCGAGAACTATCGCGTCGAGGTTTTGGGCTAGGCGACGCACGACATGAAATCCGCTGTCCTCGTCTTTCCCGGCATCAATCGCGAGCGCGACATGGCGCGCGCGCTGAAACTCATTTCGGGGCGCGAGCCCGCCATGGTGTGGTACGCCGAAACGTCTCTGCCAAAGGGGACCGATCTTGTGGTGATGCCGGGCGGCTTCTCCTACGGCGACTATCTGCGCTGTGGCGCCATCGCCGCGCGCTCGCCGGTCATGGACGCGGTGCGCAAATTCGCAGGCGATGGCGGGCTGGTGCTCGGCGTCTGCAACGGTTTTCAGATTCTCTGCGAGTCCGGGTTGTTGCCGGGCATCCTGATGCGCAATGCGGGGCTGAAGTTCATCTGCCACGACGTGCATCTGCGAGTCGAACGCTCGGATACGCCGTTCACGCGCGGCTACAATGCCGGGCAGGTGATCCGCGTGCCGGTCGCGCATGGCGAGGGCAACTACGCTGCCGACGAGGAGACCATCCGCCGCCTCGAGGGCGATAGCCGCATTCTCTACCGTTATTGCTCGCCATCAGGTGAGATCGGCGACACGCACAATATCAACGGCGCGGCGCAATCCATCGCTGGCATTGTCAACGCGCGCGGCAACGTGCTCGGCATGATGCCGCATCCGGAAAATCACGTCGAAGACGTCATGGGCTGCACCGACGGGCGCGGGCTGTTTGCAGGCCTCGTCGCGCATCTGGAACGGGCGGCGTAAACGCCACGATGACAAGCGAGGTTGCCCAAAGCCTCTTTAACAAAATGCGCAACTGGCGATACGTCGTCGAAAAGCTCGACAAGAATTTTATGAAATGAACCGCAACGATCCTCCGATCACCCCCGAACTCGTCGCTTCGCACGGCCTCAAGCCGGACGAGTACGAGCGCATTTTGAAGCTGATCGGCCGGACGCCGACATTCACCGAACTCGGCATCTTCTCGGCGATGTGGAACGAGCACTGCTCGTACAAGTCGTCGCGCATCCATCTGCGCGGGCTGCCGACGAAAGCGCCGTGGGTGATCCAGGGTCCCGGCGAGAACGCCGGCGTCATCGACATCGGCGACAGGCAGGCGGTGGTGTTCAAGATGGAGAGCCACAACCACCCGAGTTATATCGAGCCCTATCAGGGCGCGACCACGGGCGTCGGCGGCATCCTGCGCGATGTTTTCACCATGGGCGCACGCCCCATTGCCTGCCTCAACGCGCTGAGCTTCGGCGATCCGTCGCATCCGAAAACACGGCACCTTGTCGGCGGCGTGGTCGCGGGCGTCGGCGGTTATGGCAACTCGTTTGGGGTGCCGACGGTCGGCGGGCAGGTGCGCTTCCACACCCGTTACGACGGCAATATTCTCGTCAATGCCATGGCCGTCGGTCTCGCCGACGCCGACAAGATCTTCTATGCGGCGGCGTCAGGCGTGAACATGCCGATTGTCTATCTCGGCTCCAAGACCGGCCGCGACGGCATTCACGGCGCCACCATGGCGTCGGCCGAATTCGACGACGCGAGCTCCGAGAAGCGCCCAACCGTTCAGGTCGGCGATCCCTTCGCCGAGAAGCTATTGCTGGAAGCCTGCCTTGAAATCATGGAAGCGGATTGCGTGATCGCGATCCAGGACATGGGCGCGGCGGGCCTGACGTGTTCGGCGGTGGAAATGGGCGCCAAGGGCGATCTCGGCGTCGATCTCGATCTCGACAGCGTGCCGACGCGCGAGACCGGCATGAGCGCCTACGAGATGATGCTCTCGGAATCGCAAGAGCGGATGCTCATGGTGCTGAAGCCAGAAAAAGAAAAGCAGGCGGAGGCGATCTTCAGGAAGTGGGGGCTCGATTTCGCTATCGTCGGCACCACCACGCCGTCGCAGCGCTTCGTGGTCAGGCACGGCGGCGATGTGATGGCCGACCTGCCGATCAAGGAGCTTGAATCCGAGGCACCGCTGTATGACCGGCCGCATGTGCCGTCGCCGCAACTGCCTTTCGTTCACGCCCGCGACGTTGCGCCGCCTTTGCCGGTGGCCGATGCGCTGGAAAAGCTGATCGCGACGCCCGAGTTGTGCTCGAAGCGCTGGGTGTGGGAGCAGTACGATCATGTGATCGGCGGCAACACCGTGCAGCGTCCCGGTGGCGATGCGGCGGTGGTCCGTGTCGAGGACGGGCCAAAGGGCCTTGCGCTCACTGTCGACGTGACGCCGCGCTATTGCGAGGCCGATCCGTTCGAGGGTGGCAAGCAGGCGGTGGCGGAAGCCTGGCGCAACATCACCGCAGTTGGCGGCCGCCCGCTTGCGATTACCGACAACCTGAACTTCGGCAATCCGGAACGGCCCGAGATCATGGGCCAACTCATTGGTTGCCTGAAGGGCATCGCGGCGGCCTGCACCGCGCTGGATTTCCCGGTCGTGTCCGGCAACGTCTCGCTCTACAACGAAACAAACGGCCGCGGCATTTTGCCGACGCCCTCGATCGGCGGCGTCGGGCTGCTCGACGATTTCACGAAGTCAGCATCGCTTGCCTTCAAGGCCGAAGGCGAGTGCATCCTGCTGATCGGCGAGACTCAGGGTTGGCTCGGTCAGTCGGTTTACTTGCGCGACGTCTGTGGGCGCGAGGAGGGGGCGCCGCCGCCGGTCGATCTCGCCGCGGAAAAACGCAACGGCGATGTCGTGCGCGGCATGATCCATGCGGGGACGGCGACGGCGGTTCATGACATCTCCGACGGCGGACTTCTGATTGCGCTCGCGGAAATGGCGATGGCGAGCGGCATCGGCGCCGCGCTCGATGCCGCACCGGAAGCGATCGTGCCGCACGCCTGGTGGTTCGGCGAGGATCAGGCCCGCTACATCGTCACCGTGCATGAAAACGATCTGCTGAGCGTTTTCACCAAGCTCAAGGCGGTCGAGGTGCCTTGCGTCCAGATCGGCTTGACCGGCGGTCACGAAATCGCCATCGCCGGCGAGCGCGCCGTCCACGTCAAGGCCTTGCAGCATGGCTTTGAAGGCTGGTTGCCGGACTACATGGCCGGGAAGAGCTGAGACAGCTACAGGATCCAGATCGTTGATGGACGTGGGAAGTCGTCATGCCCGGACTTGATCCGGGCATCCATCGCGAAAAAGAGGATGGATTGCCGGGTCAAGCCCGGCAATGACGAGCTATATCTTCGTGATAATGCAAGCTTGCTCTACAGCACCCGCTTGGCGCCGGGAATCCGGCGCAGCGCCGCCGTGCTGGCCCAACTCGCCAGTAGCGCGCCAATGAACGCCACGCTCGCCTTGACGATGGCCGGCCAGTTCATGTCGAACATCCAGTATTGCAGCCACAGAATATAGGCGTAGTGCACCAGGAAGATGCCGTAGGCATCTGGCTGCAGGGAATCGAGGATGCTGAAGCCGGATCGCCTGAAGCGGAGGAAGAAGGCGAGGATGGCGAACATGATTGCGGCGCTGAAGGTTACAAACATCATGCCGTAGAGCAGTTGGTACCACGCCGGAAGCACTTCGGAATTTCCGAGGGTCTTGCGCTCGATATAGATCAGAACCCAGAGCAGGCAGTAGGGGACAAGCGTCGTGACGATCCAGCCGGCTCCGCTTTTGGCGAGACGGCTGCCAACGCCGAGCAGGCCCCGGCTGAAATTCGCAGCGCCGACGCCGGCGCCGGCGCCGAAGAAGAAATAGGCGGCGTAAAGCAGAACGCGGCTTTTCTGCACTGAAAAGGGTCCGAATTCGAACCAGGTGGAGGAGCCGAAATAAATCAGCGATGGCAGATAAAGCGCGGCTGTCGTCACGACCAAGCAGATGAAGAACTTTTCGGGTCGCTCGGAACTTGCGAGCGACAGCCGGCTGACGCGATCGAGCATCCGCGGCGCGACGCGGTACAGCATGCAGGCCGACAGATCGAACAGGAGCAGCACCCAGATGAACCAGATCGGTCCGCTCGGCCAGGGGCCGACAGTGACGGTCTTCCACCAGAACTCCGCAAAGCGGATATCGGGAGTCTGCCGCAGCGCGATCGCATAATAGGCGATCGGAATGACCGTCAGGGCGGTCACGGCGGACGGCAGGCCGAGCCGCAGCAGGCGGTCGCGGATATACTTTCCGGGTTTCTTGTGGCCGAGGCTTGGCCAGACGAACAACCCCGACAGGAAGAAGAACATGGCCATGAAGAAGCTGTCGGTGGCGAGCAGGATCGCGTCGAAACCGATCCAGGATTTGGCGTCGGTGTGGCCGAAATAGGTGTAGGGCATCACCGCATGATGAACGAGCACGGTCAGGGTCAGGACGGTACGGATGCGGTCCAGCGCCAGATTTCGCGAGACCGCGACGGGAATCGCGGGCGCCTCGGTCGGCACAGCCTCCTCTGCAATCGACATCATAGGTTCCCAACACGTGATGACCGGGCTTGGATCGTGACCCTGTTGGGGATAAGATCCCGGTATCAGCGATTGCGGCTATGGCCAGAACGGCGTTGCGCAGTTCCAGACCGCATTTTCGATCGCGCCGCTGTCGCTAATGACGCTGGTTTGGATCTTCCTTGTAGGGACAATGCGTCGCGGGGGCGGTCCGCGACAATGCTCCAGACTTGCGTCCTCGCGTGGCATATATTGGACCACCGTAGCCCGTTGAGGGCCATGTCGTGGTTGCACCGGCGTCATTCGCGACCGGATGGTCGGCGTCCGGCACCTTCGCCAGCGGCCCTCTTGCGGTTAAAAGGTTGATGCAAATATAGGGCCGACCGGCGTGACGGGACGGGATGACCAAGCTAAGTTGAGCAATTGTCGCGCAGATTCCGGTGCATGATTCGGGACGTGGCGGATTTGGGAGAGCTTTGATGGCGATGGAAGCGCGGGATATCGAATCGATGATCAAGGAAGCGATCCCGGATGCCCAGGTGATGATCCAGGACCTCGCCGGCGACGGTAACCACTACTCGGCGACCGTGATCTCCGAGTCGTTCCGCGGCAAATCGCGCGTGCAGCAGCATCAGATTGTCTATCAGTCCCTCAAGGGACAGATGGGCGGCGTTCTCCACGCGCTGGCTTTGCAGACTGGGGTTCCGGAGTAACCCGCCCGCGCCGTCGCAGAGGAGTCGATGCCGCGAGCCAACGACGATGGAAGGCTTCTGCGGGAACGCAGTTCGAGCCACCACAACCGTGTGACCTACGTCGAATTGTTTTTCGACCTGGTATTCGTCTTCGCGATCACGCAAATCTCCCACACGCTGCTTGTGATCCTGATGATCGTCGCGGCGTGGGAGGCGATCTCGCTGGGATCGGAATCGCGCCGGTCGGAAAATAATGGTTAGTGCGTTTCATACTTGAGATGGAAACAGTCGTGCCCGGACTTGATCCGGGCATCCATCTTCTTTCGAAAATTGATGGATTGCCGGGTCAAGCCCGGCAATGACGAAGGAATGACATCAACAGTGAGTTCGATTCCGTGTGAACGAGCAGCGGCTCAGGACCTCAGCGCGTGAACCGAAAACATCCCGTCGGGGTCGGTCCATGACGCCGTCGGCGTCCAGCCCGAGCCCTTCGCCAGGGCGGTGAAGCGGTCGAGGCTGTATTTGTAGCTGCTTTCGGTGTGGATGCTCTCGCCGGTGCGGAACGCGAAGCTGCGGCCCTGCAAGCGGACGGTCTGCGGTCTCTTGCTGACGAGGTGCATCTCGATCCGGTGGCGCTCGCGGTTGTAGATCGCGCGATGGGTGAACGCGGACAGGTCGAAATTGCCGCCGAGTTCGCGGTTGATGCGAACCAGCACATTCATGTTGAATCGCGCGGTAACGCCGGCGGAATCGTTATAGGCATTGTACAGCATCCGTTCGTTTTTCTCGAGGTCGACGCCGATCAGCATGTACGCGCCTTCGCCAAGGATGTCGCGGGCTCCATGCAGAAAGCGGCTGGCTTCATGGGGCTCGAAATTGCCCAGCGTCGAGCCCGGGAAGAAGCCCACCTTCGGCATCGTCCGGACCGGATCGGGTAGAATGAACGGCGCGGTGAAATCGGCTGTCACCGGATAGATCTGGAGGTGCGGGAAGTCCTTTCGCAGTCCTCGCGCCTGCGCGTTGAGAAAATCCCCCGATATGTCCACTGGCACATAGGCGGCGAATTCACACGCATCCAGCAGCAGCCGCGCCTTGGTTGCAGCGCCGGCGCCGAACTCCACCAGCGCCGCATGTTCCGGAAGGATCGCAGCGATATCCGTCGCCCGGTCGCGCAGGATGCCGAGTTCGGTGCGGGTCGGATAGTATTCCGGCAACCGGGTGATCTGCTCGAACAGTTCGGAACCGGTGACGTCGTAGAAATACTTCGGCGAGAGTTGTTTCGGCTGTTGCGTCAGTCCCGCGATGGCATCGCTGGCGAATGCCGGCGTGGTTTCGTCGGATCGGGGTGCCCCGGCCAAAGCGGCAGCGTGCAGATTCATGACAGTCTCCCGGGCGCGTCGCAACGCATTTGAGTTGACGATGATCAAACGCCGTAGTCGGCGAGGCGCAGACCGGTGAATTGCCAGCGGTGATGCGGATAAAAGAAATTCCGGTAGGTGATGCGGCTGTGCCGCTCCGGTGTCGCCAGCGACGAGCCGCGCAGTACGAACTGGTTGGCCATGAACTTGCCGTTGTATTCGCCGAGCGCGCCCTCGGTCGCGCGATATCCGGGATAGGGCGAGTATGAGCTTCGCGTCCATTGCCAGACGACGCCGAACGCGTCGTCGAGTTGTCCCGCTCGCGCCGCGACCTCCCATTCCATCTCGGTCGGCAAATGCTTGCCGCTCCAGCGCGCGAATGCATCGGCCTCGTAATAGCTGAGGTGGCAGACCGGCACATCGGGATCGACCGGCCGCAAACCGCCCAGTGTCATGACCTGCCAGCCATCGCCGGTCTTGTACCAGTAGCCCGGCGCTTCCCACTCCTCGTTGTTGGCGGCGGCGAAACCGTCCATCAGCCACAACGTCGCGGTGCGATAGCCGCCGTCTTCCATGAAGGCGAGCCAGTCCGCGTTGGTGACGAGATTGCGTGCGAGCTTCACCGGCCCTACGAGGACGCGGTGCGCGGGTTTCTCATTGTCGAAATGAAAGCCGTCGCCCTGATGTCCGATGGTGTGGATGCCCTGGTTCAGCGTGATCCAGCCGCCGACGCCCGTACCCGGCGTCGGGAACCTCCACGACGCATCATAGGCAGGCGAAATCGGATTTTGCGCGAACGCATGCAGAATATCCGTCAGCATCAATTCCTGATGCTGCTGTTCGTGATTGAGGCCGGCTTCGACCAGCGGCGCCAGCCCGGCCAGCATTTTGTCGTCCGCGTCGTGGAAGAATTTGACGACCGCGGCATCGACATGCCGGCGATAGGCGGTGACCTCTTCGGCACCGGGGCGGGTGATATGGCCACGCTGGGCGCGGGCATACCTCGGACCGGCGCTGACGTAATAGGAATTGAACAGGAAGGCGTAATCGGGATGGAACGGGACGTAGCCGGGACTGTGCTGGCCGAGCAGGAATTGTTCCCAGAACCAGGTGGTATGGGCGCGGTGCCATTTCGCCGGACTGGCGTCCGGCATTGACTGCACCATTTGATCTTCCGGCGACAGCGGCCCCGCGCGCCGCTCCGTTTCGCCCCGGACGGCGAGAAATGCATCTGTCAGGCGGCCGGCCAACGTCCCTGAACTGGAAAATAGCGACGGATTCGGAGCGGCCATTGTGGTCGCGGCAGACGCTGGATTCGTCACGGAAATCTCCGGTTTGGGAGAGAACGTTGCTCAGGACGATGGGTTCCGCAGAACGACTTACCCCGCATGGCCCTCCTAGATGGGTGCCTCGCGCCGGATTTAAAGACGACGGGCCCCGATCTGTTCGCGGGCCGTCGGTGTCTTGACTGTCTGAGTGTCTTGACCGTCTGAAAGGCATGGGGATCGGATATGAGCTCCCCGGCAATTTACTTTATTGCACAACGGTTTTCGGGTTATACATATCGCAATTGGGAGGGGCCACTCGCGGCCCTGTGAACTTGCGGCCATAAGGATGTGATGATGAGCATTAAGGAAACCATTGAGAACGAACTGAAGTCGAACGACGTTGTGCTGTTCATGAAGGGCACGCCGCAATTTCCGCAGTGCGGTTTTTCGGGGCAGGTGATTCAGATCCTCGATCACGTCGGCGTCGGCTACAAGGGCCTGAACGTGCTCGAATCCCCCGACCTGCGCGACGGCATCAAGTCGTACTCGAACTGGCCGACGATCCCGCAGTTGTACGTCAAGGGTGAATTCGTCGGTGGCTGCGATATCGTCCGTGAGATGTTCCAGGCCGGCGAGCTGCAGAAACTATTCGCCGACAAGGGCATTGCGTTCAACGCACCTGCGTCTGCCTGACGACGGCCGGACGCGTTATCGGTCCGCAGCGACTGGACGTTATCGTTGCGGACCTCACGACGCTGGACGTTGATGCGATCGTCAACGCAGCGAATGAATCCCTGCTCGGCGGCGGCGGTGTTGACGGCGCGGTCCATCGCGCCGCAGGGCCGCGCGGAGTGCCGGACGCTCAAGGGATGCGCGACCGGGGACGCCAGGATAACCGGCGGTTACAGGCTCCCGGCGCGGCATGTCATTCACACGGTCTGGCGGGGCGGCCGGTCCGGCGACATCACCAAGAGCGAACCCGACGACGACTGATCGCATCTCGATGCCGCAATAAAAAAAGCCCCGGATATCCGGGGCTTTTTTTTGAACTGAGACGGTAGGGATCAGCGCGAATAGAATTCGACGATCAGATGCGGTTCCATCTGCACCGCGAACGGCACATCCGCAAGGTGCGGGATGCGGACGAACTTCGCGGTCTGCTTGTTGTGATCGGCATCGATGAAATCAGGCACGTCGCGTTCGGCGAGCTGGTTGGCTTCCAGCACCAGCGCAAGCTGCTTCGATGCGTCCTTGATCTCGATGGCGTCGCCGACCTTGACCTTGTAGCTCGGGATGTTGACGCGGCGGCCGTTGACCTTGACGTGGCCGTGGTTGATGAACTGGCGCGCGGCGAACATGGTCGACACGAATTTCGCGCGATAGACCACGGTGTCCAGGCGGCGCTCGAGCAGGCCGATCAGGTTCTCACCGGAATCGCCCTTCATACGGGTCGCCTCGACGTAGATCGCGTAGAACTGGCGTTCGGAAATGTTGGCGTAGTAGCCCTTGAGCTTCTGCTTGGCGCGGAGCTGGGTGCCGAAGTCGGAGAGCTTGCCCTTGCGGCGCTGGCCGTGCTGGCCGGGGCCGTATTCGCGCTTGTTGACGGGGCTCTTCGGGCGGCCCCAGATGTTCTGGCCCATACGGCGATCGATCTTGTACTTCGCCTCATTGCGCTTAGTCATCGCGTCCTCTTGTCAAAATTTACGGGGTGAGGAAACGCGCCCTCCTGTGCGCCGGGACAACTCCCGGAGCCGACAGGCCCCGACCATAAGCTTGATGGGCAGGGCCACGGGTCGCGAAACGCAACGCGGGCCAAAACCGGCCCGCGTGCAGGCGTTTTCTAGGGATAAACCGCTCCCCTGTCAAACCAAAGCAGAGGCAATCTCGACCCGAAAACGCCTGTTTCGGGTCGGGCAATCGAACGCGAACCAACCCGCGGGGGTTGGGTTCCGGATGTGTAACTCCGGCCGGCAATGCCCGGTTCAGGCCGGCACCCGGCCGCCGAAGAACGGCGCCAGCGCGTCCGTCAGCGTGTGGGAGCGGCCTGAGGTAAAGATCATTTCCGGCGGGAATTCGCAGCCGCCGTTGTGGCTCGGCCCGAGCAGATCGACAACGCGCCGGGCAATCGCAGGCGCCGGGTCGATCCAGGCCACCGGCCATGGCGCAAGCCTGACCAGCCGGTCGAGCAGCAACGGGTAGTGCGTGCAGGCGAGCACGACGGCGTCGGTGCGCAGTTCTCCGCCGTCGGCGGCCGGGACGAAACAGGGCGCGATCTCGCTCACGATATCGGCGTCGCTGACGGGCTTGCCGCGCAGGGCGTCCTCCGCAAGCCGGGCGAGGTGCGCCGCGCCGACCAGTGTCACGGTGCAGGCCCGGGCGTGATCCCGGATCAACGCCTGGGTGTATTCGCGCTGCACGGTGGCCCGGGTACCGAGCACCGAGACGCGCTTGGTTTTTGAGGCCGCGCAGGCCGGCTTGATCGCGGGAACCGTGCCGACGAACGGCACCGAATAGGCGGCGCGCAACGGCCCCAGCACCGAGACGGACATCGTGTTGCAGGCGATCACCGCGAGGTCGGGGGTGTGGGTGGCAATCAGCTCGCCGACAAGCGGCACCACGCGGGCGATGATTTCATCTTCGCAGTGGTGGCCATAGGGAAAGAAGGCGTCGTCGGCGACATAGACATATCGTGCGCCGGGCAGGCGTTTGACGATCTCCCGCAGCACGGTGAGACCGCCGAGGCCGGAATCGAGGACGAGAATGGTGGGAGTGTCTGCCACGCGAGAATTTTAGGACGGTCGGGTTACCACGGAGTTTTTACCGATTGTGTCGATTTGTCCATCCCGCGATGGTGGCCACTTTAAGGCGGCGCTCGCGGCTGGGACGGTTTGGTGCGGTTGAGCGTGACGCCGCCGA
Organism: Nitrobacter sp. NHB1; assembly: GCF_036964665.1. NCBI lineage: Bacteria > Pseudomonadati > Pseudomonadota > Alphaproteobacteria > Hyphomicrobiales > Nitrobacteraceae > Nitrobacter > Candidatus Nitrobacter laanbroekii. The sequence goes on along the minus strand of NZ_JBAMDA010000001.1, from coordinate 1,222,770 downwards.
GAGTCCAGGCCGTTCCACATCCGCCGCGCTAAACCCGACCCGTCAACTCACCCTGCGGTTGCAGGGCGTGGACCCGGATCGGCGGCGGCCGGTCAGCGCAACCCTTCGTAGACCATGAAGCCGCGCGCGATCGCGAGCTTCTTCAGGACGCGCGGCACGAAGCGCTGCGGCGGATGGTTCATGTAGCGCCACGAGGTGAGGGTGAAGTCGCCGAGCGGTTGACCGCTGTGCTGCATCGGCGCCAGCAGCCCGGTCAGGCTGATCGGCGTATGCGCCCGATTGCTGAAGGGCAGCAGCAGCAGTTCGAGGTGCGCAAGCGATCCGTCCCGTGCGGTCGCGGTCACGCCGGCGACGGCGGCGAGCAGTTCTTCGGACACCACGCCGAGAATATCGGTGATCTCGGCGCGGCTTGCGGCCGCAAACAGCGCGGCAAAGTTTTGTCCCTTGAGATCGCGGTCGAGCAGGGCGCAGACCCGGGTGCCCGCGACCCGGAACGGATAACCGTTCTCAGGATCGTAGGAGAGTACGAAGATGTCCCCGAGCAGTTCGCGGACCGCGCCCGGTTCGAGCACGCGGCGGTCGGGAGCGCGCTCGCCGTCGCGCTTCTCATCCCAATAGGCATAGAACGCGCGGTTCGATGGATGCTTCATGACTTAAACCGTCCCGACGGCGGCGCGACGCGGACATATCTGTCCTGCTTCAGGGCACCGCAGTGCCGTTTCCTGTTGTGCAGGAGGGATGTTGCAGCGTCCATGCCGCCGGCGGCTTTGGCGTTATCGGTGCACGCCTTTGTGCCGTTAACGTTAAATTCACTATGTCCCTTAAGACATTGGTAACTTGCGTGTCTCACGCCCGCCGTTTTCGGGCCGCTTCCGGCAAAATGTCTCCCGCGTGCGGGGGCCAGCCGCTCGGGCCGGGATTCGACGACAATTTGTGTGTGTATGCCGGTTTCGTCGCTGTCATCGCCAAGATCGACAGCAACGGCAGGATTGAGGTATTAGGTGGCACGATCCGGCATGATGCCGGCTGAGATAGTGGTGGCATGAGACCGGATAGAGCGCAGTTCGGCGATTATCCCGTACTCGATGATGGCAGAGGCAACGCTGGATGAGACAGGCGGGAGACGTCTTGCGCTTTTGGATTTCCGTTCTCGGTCTTGTGATCGGCCTTCAATCGGTTTGTGTCGCGGCCCATTCCGATGACCTCAAGAGTCCGGATCGGGCCGTTCAGGTGAGCGAAACTCCGGCGAGCGAAACTCAGGTGAACGAGACGCCGGTGAGCGAGGCGCCGGTGAGCGAGGTCACCCCGAAAAGAGACAGAGATCACAGCGCCCGGAGTCTTCAGGAAATGTTGATTTTGTTCCTGAAGGGCGCGGTGGCGCTGACCGCTATAGTGCTCGTTTACAAAGGACTAAAACGATGGTTCGGTCGCAAGCGCGAGAGCGAATAATGGATGCATTTTAAGCGCGCCCTGCTCAACGTTCCTGATCGCCACGCTTCCAAAGCAGCGTCGCGTCGTCGCGGGCATCGCGCGACACGGGGATCGGGGCAGGGCCGTTCGGGTAGCACCATTGGCGGTGTTTTTCATGAGAGCCTTTCCGCTTCTGATGGATCAGAAGCGGGGTCCATGATTTTGATTTAACGCGTTTTTTTTCACGCGAACCGGTATCCGCTTCGGTCGAAAACGCTTTAACCGGATCGAATCCTGCTTGCACACCCCGCCCGAGCCGCCTATTGCGGCCCATCGCCCGCTTGAGCCGCCAGGTCGCAGCCCTTGGACTCTCCGCCAGACCTTCCGTCAGATCCTCCGCCGGAACCTCCGCGTGAGCCGATCCTGATTCTGCCGGGGCCGTTGACCGCCTATATCGGCCTGCTTGCGATCGTTTATGCCGTATGGTCGGCGCTTCCGCTCGATCTGGAATACTGGATCGTCGAGGCGTTCGGCTTCATCCCGAAGCGGTACGATCCGAGCCTGCTGGCGACGGCGTTCCCGGGAGGAGGCGGTGCCAAGGTCTGGACTTTCGTGACCTACTCGCTGCTGCACGCCAACCTCAGCCACATCGGCTTCAACGTGCTGTGGCTGCTGCCGTTCGGCAGCGCGGTGGCGCGACGCTTCGGCGCATTCAGGTTCTTTCTTTTCATGGCGGTGACCGCCGTCGCCGGCGCGGCCGCGCATCTTGTGACCCACGAGCACGACATTGCGCCGATGATCGGCGCGTCGGCGTCGGTGTCGGGCACGATGGCGGCGGCGATCCGCTTCGCCTTCGTGCGCGGCAGCTTCCTGTCCTTCCGCGGCGCCGACGCCGACGCCGCGGCGCAGGTGCCTGCGCTGTCGCTGACGCGCGCGCTGCAAAATCCGCGCGTGCTCGCGTTTCTCGCGATCTGGTTCGGCGTCAATATCATCTTCGGGACGGGATCGGTCGCAATCGGCGCCGAGTCCGGCAGCGTCGCCTGGCAGGCCCATATCGGGGGCTTCCTGGCAGGCCTTGTGTTGTTTTCGCTGTTCGATCCGGTGCCTCGTCCGCCGCGCGATGCTGCGAAGGCGTCGCCCGGCGGCGCGGACCGGGTCCCGTAGCGATTAACGAGCGCTTGCGACGCGGGCCGATTTCATTCATCATCGTTGCCCGGTCAGGCTAGGTAGAATCCGGTTCTCGTGCTGGGAATGACGACCTGTTTGGTGCGTTTCGCCCGTGAACAAATTGAACGTTCGACCGTCGCCTGAATACAAAGAACAAGGGTCGGGCAGAACGATCCTGCGCGATTCCGCTGTCGGAGGCGACAATGACAGTCTGTGCGATTCTCAGCGCCAAGGGTCACCAGGTCGTGAGCGTCGAGCCCGACGTGAAACTGGCGGCTGCGGTGAAGCTTCTATCGGAACGGCGGATCGGTTCCGTCCTCGTCATGAGCGGCACCCGCATCGACGGCATTCTGTCCGAGCGTGACGTCGTCCGTGCGCTCGACGAACGCGGCGCGGGTGCGCTCGACGAGCCGGTGAGCGCCGCCATGACCCGCAAGGTCGTCAGTTGCCGTCTGTCGGATACGGTCTCCCACCTCATGGAAATTATGACGTCGGAACGATTCAGGCATCTGCCGGTGGTGGAGGACGACAGGCTGGTCGGCCTGGTTTCGATCGGCGACGTCGTCAAGCTGCGCGTTCAGGAATACGAGGCCGAGCAGGAAGCGCTGCGCGACTACATCAAGACCGCCTGAACACGGACGATATCAGGGATTGCCCCCGGTTTCGGTATCCGCGCCGGCGGTGTCCGCTGACGGCTTCTTCGGCGAGAGAATCTCGATCGCCTCGACGATCGCTTCGATGGTACGATCCGCGGCGCGGGCGCCGTGCGCGATCAGATCGTTGGCGCGATGGAAATCGAACCAGCCGATCTGGCCGACCCGCGGCGAGATCAAAAGGTCCGGCGGATCGCCGGCGAGCCGCGCACGGGTGATGCGGTCCTGCATGATGTTGAATGCGTCGGTCATGACCGTCATAACTCCGGGGCGACCGCCGCCGCCGAAGAGTTGGCGCTTGACCGTTCGCTCGGCGGAAAAGAACTTGCCGAAGCCACGTTTCGGTGGAGCCTCGATGACCTCCTCTTGCGTATCGTTCTGCGTGCCATGAGAGAAGATCGTGATGCTGTGACCGAAGACGTCATTGGAAAGGTTGGCGGCGATCACGATCTCGGCGCCTAGCGCGCGGGCTGTGGAGACGGGCACCGGGTTGACCAGCGCGCCATCGACCAGCCAGCGATCGCCCACCAGCATCGGCGCAAAGATTCCAGGCAGCGCATAGGACGCGCGCATCGCATCGACCAGCCGGCCGTGCGTGAGCCAGATTTCGTGACCGGTGCGGACTTCGGTGGCGACGCTCGCAAACTTGACCGGCAGGTCTTCTATCTGAACCTGGCCGAGTGACGCCTCAAGCCGGGCCGTGAGCTTGGCGCCGCCGATCAGTCCGGAGCCGGTCAGCCGGATATCGAGATAACTGAAAAGATTCCGAGGCTGCAGGCTGCGCGCCCATTCCTCCAGGGTGTCGAGGCGACCCGCGGCATAGGCGCCGCCGACCACGGCTCCGATCGAGGTGCCGACCACGACATTGGGCTCGATGCCGTGCGCGATCAGGGAGCGGAGAATGCCAATATGCGCGAAGCCGCGTGCGGCGCCGCCGCCCAGAGCCAACCCGATCACCGGCCGCCTGACGCTGTCCAATCCTACCTTCCGGCCATTCGACCCGTTCCGGTCGTGGCCTCTCAAACTCTCGAGCACGATGGAATTCTCCGACTGGTGACATCGGTTTCCGTGCTTCCGGCGGACACGGGTGAACGCATGAAAGGCGTGACTTGTGCCGGACGTTGCTCCGCTTCAAACAGAAGTTATCACCGGACGGTGACGTTTCAACCGGAAGGTCAAGCTTTAAAGCCTTCCAAAGCGGGAAGCAGTCATGAGTGAATGCGGAGGAGGCTTGAATTCGCCGCGATTTCCGGGAAAAACCGGAACCATGATCTTCGGGGGCAATTATCGATTCAATTCGGGCTGGCGCTCGTGGCCTTTGCTCGCATTGGTCGTGCTTCTCGTTGCGTTTCCATGCATGGCCTCGGCGCAATTGTTCGGCGAACGCCCGCCTCCGGTGCCGCCCGCGTCCGTTCCGGAAGCACCGTCGGGGCCTGCGATCAGCCTCGCGCCGTCCTCGGGCCCGGCTTCCATGCCGAATCTGCCGGCGCCATTGACCCGGGCACCGGTCGCCGCCGTGCCCCTGTCGTCGCCGCCGCCCGGCATCGCTGTTCCCGCGCAGGCGGTTCTGTCGTTGACCGCGCGTTACGGCAAGGATTTACCGGTCATAAACAGCGGGCTGATCTGGCGAGTTTATTCCGATCGCCCCGATGAGACCGGCGCCTTCAAGCTGATGCGCGAGGATCATGGCGGAACGCCCAACATCGTGCTGCCTCCGGGCAGCTACGTGGTGTACGTCTCGCTGGGGCTGGTCAGTGCCGTGCGTCCCGTGACGCTGAAACCGGATGCCGACCACGAGACGTTCGTGTTGCCGGCGGGCGGCCTGCGGATTGAAGGCCGCGTCGGCGGGTCGATGATTCCGCCGAACCAGATTTCCTTCAATATCTACAAGGGCAGCCAGTTCGAGGGCACCGAGCGCGCGCCGATTGTGCCTAACGTCACAGCGGGCGATGTGATCCTCTTGCCGGAGGGCACCTACTACATCGTCTCCAACTATGGCGATGCGAATTCGGTCGTGCGATCTGACATTCGCGTGCAAGCGGCGAAGCTGACCGACGTGACGATCTCGCATCGCGCCGCGGTCATCACTTTGAAGCTCGTCAGCGAGAAGGGCGGCGAGGCGTTGGCCAACACGGCGTGGTCGGTGCTGACGCCCGGCGGTGACGTCATCAAGGAATCGATCGGCGCATTTCCCCGCGTGATTCTGGCCGAGGGCGAGTACCGCGTGATTGCCAAGAACGAAGGCAAGGTTTTCGAGCGTGGCTTCGAGGTCGTCAACGGCGTCGACGGCGAGGTCGAAGTCGTCGCGCATTAGAGCGTTTTCGAGCGAAGTGGATACCGGTTCGCGTCAAGAAAACGCGTCAAATCAAAATCATAGAGCCCCGCTTCTGATTCCGTCAGAAGCGAAAAGGCTCTAAATCGGAAATCCCGTCGAACGTCTCAGGGGGCGTTCACGCCGCGCCAGCGGCCGTAGCGCCATGGCCGATACCAGGCGGCGCCGGGTGGTTTCACTGTTGGAACATTATCGATGCCGGACGTCCCCCAGGGCTGGCAGCGTAGCAGCCGCGCCAGCGTCATCCAGCCGCCGCCCCATAGTCCGAAGCGCTCGATGGCTTCATCGCCGTAGACCGAGCAGGTCGGCAGGTGCCGACAGTTGAAACCAACGAGTGGCGATAGGGTGTGGCGATAAATCCAGATCAGCGCCCGTCCGCTATTGCGGGGCAGCCGCAGGGCGGCTCTCGCACAATCGGCACAGTGGATGGAATTTTGCCGCGTCGGCTTCATGGATCTCCGGAGTATCTCTCTCAGGTGTGTTTGCCTGGCCGTTCGTTTCGCAGGGTTCCCGCAAGGAACCCACCGAGCCTGGCAATTTCGTCACAGGTGCCAAGATATCGTATACTCGTGAGGGCAAACGCAGCAAAGGTTGTATGGACGCTGACGAATCCTGCGGCTAATTTTTCAAATGTCCCGATGACGGAATCACTGCGTTGAGTTTCGGCCGTAACGTCCAGGTGACGTTGGATAGGGAAGCCTTTGGTGCAAGAGAAGACTTTGGTTCGCGAAAAAGACTTGGGGGTTCGCGAAAAAGACTTTGGACGAAAAGACTTGGGGTGAGGGGAAGGAACCGACTTGAGGCTCGCGAAATCATCTGGGTCCTGCGGATGGGCGCTCCTGTGCGCCGCAGTTTTTTGTTTTGCCTTGCCCGCCTTCGCCGCGCCGCTGGATAACCCGGTTTCAGCCAACGCGACCCTCGAATCACGAAAGCAGCCGATGCGGTTTACCTGGACCGCCTGCGAGCCGCATTGCCGGAGTTGGATCAGCGCGGTCGGCATCGTTACCGCCGAGACCCCGAAAGCCTTCGACGATTTCACCGCGGGGCGTGACCTGGCCGGCATGACGGTTGTGCTGGACTCCGGCGGCGGCTCGGTCAACGACGCCATCGCGCTCGGGCGGCGTTGGCGCGCGCTCGGCCTGGCCACCACGGTGGGGACCAGCGTCGTCATCAAGACCGTGGCCGGCGATCGCGCCGCCGTGCTGCCCGAAGCCTACTGCGAGTCCATGTGCGTGTTCATGTTGTTGTCGGGAAAAACCCGTTATGTGCCTGAGCGCGCGCATGTTCGGGTGCATCAGATCTGGATGGGCGATCGCGCCGACGATGCCAGGGCGGCGAGCTACACCGCCCAGGATTTGATGATCGTGGAACGCGACATCGGCCGGCTCGCCAAATACACCTTCGATATGGGCGGTACCGGCGATCTGCTGCATTTGGCGCTCAGCATTCCACCGTGGGAGGATCTCCACGAACTGTCGCCGGCGGAATTGCGCACGACCAATCTGGTGACGACAGATCGCGTCGCGGATGTGTTGCCGGGTGCGGGAACCACGGATGCTCCCATTGCCGGACTGGTCACGAAACCGGTGCAGGATCGCTTTCCGGGAAGCGTCACGAATGCGACCGCTGCGGTGGCGACGACCAGCCAGCCGACCAAGACCGCCGAGGCGATTCCGGTGGGTGGCACGGCAATCGCCGCGCCAGCTCAGCATCAGAAGTAGTGTTCGGGCAGAACGGATTGAGTTGTTTCAGCTTTGCGTAGGCGTCAGCGCGTCCGATCTGGCCTCGATCTGACCGATGGCATCGACCACCGCATCGAACGTCAGCATGGTGGATGCGTGCCGCGCCTTGTAGTCGCGCACCGGTTCGAGCAGCGCGATGTCGGCCCACTTGCCCTGCGGCGGCGCGCCGTTTTCCTTCAGCATTCTGCGGACGATCTCGCGCAGTTCGCGCAACTCGGTGGCGGTCGAGCCGACCACGTGGCGCGCCATGATCGAGGAAGAGGCCTGGCCGAGCGCGCAGGCCTTCACGTCGTGGGCGAAGTCGGTGACAACGGGACCTTCCATCGTGAGGTCGACCTTGACGGTGGATCCGCATAGTTTCGAGTGAGCAGTGGCGCTCGCGTCCGGCGCCGGAAGGCGTCCCAGGCGGGGAATATTGCCGGCCAGTTCGATGATGCTCTTGTTGTAAACGTCGTTCAGCATAGGATTTCAAGACGTTGAATTCGCTGAAGAGGCCGGCGACGCTCTTGGCGGCGGGAACCTCAAAGCTTATATATGCATCCAATGCCGGAAGATACAATCCGGCGATTCCGTCGCACCCTGATTGAAGTTCAATTCGGCGGTTGCAAATGTAATATCAAGGGACTCAGGCGTCCGGTAGCTCGCAATGCTGCCCCGTCTGCCCGGTGACACTCCGGTCTCAGATGAGGCCGGTCGAACGGAGTGAAGATGGACGCATTGATCAAGCCGCTGCGCGGCAGCAAACCTTCTGAAGTCAAATCCAATAACGCCAAAGCTGCTGGATTCTCTCCCACTGAGCTGGATCCGTCGGAATTTCTGGCTGCAGCCGTTCAGCCGGACCGGTCGCGTCCGTCGCGGCACGAGGCCGAACACGCGGTCAGGACGCTGTTGTCCTATATCGGCGAAAATCCGAACCGCGAGGGGCTGCTCGATACCCCGCGCCGGGTGATCGAGGCCTATGACGAGATCTATCAGGGCTACCATCAGTGCCCGGCCGAGGTGCTGAACCGGACCTTTGGCGAAACCGCAGGCTATGACGATTTCGTGCTGGTCCGCGACATCGCGTTCACCTCGCAGTGCGAACACCACATGATGCCGTTCTACGGCAAGGCGCATATCGCCTATACGCCGGTCGAGCGGGTGGTCGGGCTGTCCAAACTGGCGCGCCTGACCGACATCTTCGCCCGGCGCCTCCAGACCCAGGAGCACATGACCGCGCAGATCGCCGCCGCCGTCGACGAGGTGCTCAAACCCCGCGGCGTTGCGGTGATGATCGAGGCGGAGCACACCTGCATGTCGGTGCGCGGCGTCGCCAAGCATGGCGCGATGACCCTCACCAGCCGGTTCACCGGCGTGTTCCGCGACAATCCGGCGGAGCAGGCGCGCTTCCTGTCGATGGTGCGAGGGGCCTAGCGTTAATCCCTCGCGCGACATTTCTGTGGGGCTCCCTGTGTCTCGACCGACATCTTCATCCGAAGCCGGAATCGAGGAGGAACTGCTGTTCCGGCCTCGCTTCGACGCGTCGGGACTCGTCACATGCGTCGCGACCGATGCCAAAACCGGCGACGTGCTGATGGTCGCGCACATGAACGAGGAAGCATTGCGGCGGACCGTTGAGACCGGCGACGCCTGGTATTACAGCCGTTCGCGCAAGGCGCTATGGCGGAAAGGCGAGAGTTCCGGTCAGGTCCAGCGGGTGGTCGAGATGCGGACCGACTGCGACCAGGATGCGGTCTGGATCAAGGTCGAGCAGCGCGGCGCCGCCTGCCATACCGGACGGCGCTCATGTTTTTATCGGGCTGTGACCAGAGGCGAGGGCGGCGAAGCGCGCGTGGCGTTTGTCGACGCCGACAGGCTGTTCGATCCGGCCGACGTCTATCACAAGAAGTCCTGACGGCGGCGGGGTCGTTGCGCCGGGTCCGTTAAGGTCCTGTTAACCATAATCTTCCACCTTGCGCTGGAGTGAACAACCGTCCGGACCGGTGGGAGTCGGTATGGACGGCGGATTTGCCGATATAGCGCTGGAAGGCGAGGCGGTCGTTTCGCGGGGAGCGGGAGATCAACATGACCGTCGATGCCGCCAATGCCGCTTCCGGACTGACCGGCATTTTCAGCGGAATAGCGACTGCCATTCGGAAGGCGGCAGACGCAACGGGCGCGAGCTTCGAATACCTGCTCGCGACCGCCAAGATGGAATCCAATTTCAATCCTCAAGCCGCCGCGGGCACGTCGTCCGCCAAGGGCCTCTTCCAGTTCATCGAGCAGACCTGGCTCGGCATGGTAAAAGAGGCTGGTCCTGTGCTGGGCTATAACGGCTACGCCGACGCCATCACCAAATCCCCGTCGGGTAGCTATTCCGTCAGCGACCCCGCGACCCGCGCCGCCATTCTCAAGCTGCGCGACGATCCGACCGTCGCGTCCGCCATGGCCGGCGTGCTGACGCAATCCAACAGCTTCAAGCTGACCGGTCTGATCGGCCGCCGTCCGACCGACAGCGAACTCTACATGGCGCATTTCATGGGCGTCGGCGGCGCGGCAAAGCTGATCGCGAACGCGCAGGATAATCCGCAAGCATCCGGCGCGCGGCTGTTTCCGAACGCCGCCGCCGCCAACCGTCCGATCTTCTATGATCGCGACGGCCGCGCGCGCAGCGTGTCGGAAGTCTACGCCGACCTGGACCGGCGCTATGCGGTCGCTGCCAGCTCGCCGGCGACGCGCAGCGCGATGGCATCGCTCGGCGTGAGCGCTCCGGTTGCGATGGCGTCTGCGGCGTTCCCAACGCCGCCTGATAACGCGGCTTACCTGTCGCGTCTGCCCGATGTGCGTGGCGTCACGCCGCTCGCATCCGCGACGATGGATTCCGCCGCGCCGAGCCAGCCGGTGTTCCGTTCGCTGTTTCAGGTCGGCGAGCGCACGCAGCCGGTGTCTCCGGCAGTTCAGGAACTGTGGGGCACGCGATCCGTCGCGGCGGGCTCGGACGCGCAAACCTCATCCAATTCCGGTCCGCGTCAGCCATTCGATCTGTTCAGCGACCGCAACGGCACCTACAGCGGGTAGGCTTTCAGAAGCGCACTCGTTCATGCGTCATTGCGAGCGAAGCGAAGCAATCCAGTCCTTATCTTCGGTTGCTTCGGCGCGATGCGCCCCGCAATGACGGCAGCTCGCACACGCGCCTTTTGCGCCGCTCATCCCCGGCATTAACGAAACGTCAACGAATGCAAACGGTTATGGTGAACCATTTGTTAAGCGTCGTGGTTTATTTTCTATGACAGTGGCACCGCGTCACGGTGTCGTCTCAGGTTGCGTAGGCCGGAAGCACCATGATCGTTCGGCAGTTCATCAGTTGGGTACGGACCGCTCCCGCGGGCGAGCGGGCGGGAGCGACACGAGCGCTGGCCCGCGCCTGGCTCATCTCCGATCTGTCCGATGACGATCGCGCGGCCGCCGAAGGCGCTCTCCTGATGCAGCTCGATGACCCGTCGCCGCTGGTTCGCCAGGCGATGGCGGAAGTCTTTGCGCGCAGCGCGACCGCGCCAGCGGCGATCGTCCAGGCGCTGTCGGTCGATCAGCCTTCGGTTGCTGTATTGGTTCTCGAACATTCGCCGCTGCTGATCGATGCGGACCTCGTCGACATCGTCGCGACCGGTAGCTGCGAGGTGCAGTGCGCCGTCGCGCGCCGCGCCCGTGTTCCGGTATCGGTCTGCGCGGCCATCGCCGAGGTCGGCTCGGCGGCGGCGGCCCTCGAACTCATCGAAAATCCGGGCGCCGATCTCGCGCCGCTGTCCTGGGACCGGATCGTCGAGCGGCACGGCCATCTCGCGGCGATTCGGGAATCGATGCTGGCGCTCGATGATTTGCCCGCGGCCATACGGCTTGCACTCATCGGAAAACTGTCCGACACGCTGGCGCAGTTCGTCGTCGCGCGGAACTGGCTCGGTGCCGATCGCGCCAGCCGCGCGGCCAGCGACGCCCGCGATCGCTCCATCGTCAATATCGCGGCGCGTGCGCGAGACGACGATATGCGCGGTCTGGTCGCGCACCTGCGTGCCACCGGGCAGCTCACCGCCGGATTGATCCTGCGCGCGCTGCTGTCGGGCAATCACGACCTGTTCGACCATGCGCTGGTGGAACTGTCGGGCCTGCCCTTGAGCCGCGTCGTCGCGCTGGTTCATGATCGCGGCGGCGCGAGCCTATCCGCGCTGCTGACGCGGGCGGGGCTGCCGGAATCCACGTTCCCTGCGTTTCGCGCCGCGCTGCAAGCGCGCGACGAAATCGGCTTTGTCGGAACGGTCGGCGGCGCGACGCGGCTGCGTCGCCGCATGGTCGAACGGGTCCTGACGATGTGCGAAACGGCGCCCAATGAGGTTTCGGAGCCTCTGCTGATCCTGCTGCGGCGCTTTGCGACGGAATCGGCGCGCGAGGAAGCGCGCGTGTTCTGCGACGAACTGGTAGCCGAAGCGGCCGCCGAGCCGGCGTATGACGAAGTTGACGAAGTGCCGGTTTGCGAGCCCGAGTTTTGTGAGCAGCCACAGTTCTGCGAGCCTCACTCATTCGAGCCTCAGTTCGATGAACCCGAGCCTCCCGCAGTCGAACCTTACGAGGCCGAGCCTTACGCAATCGAGCCTTACGAAATCGAGTCTTGTGAATCTGAGCGCCGCGAACCAAGGTTTGACGAGCCCGTATTTCACGAACCCCTGCGCCGCGCACCGAGGTTCTACGAACCTGCGCCTTATGAACCACGGCGCCGCGAGCCGCTGCTCAGCGATCTGCTTGCGGCAGCGTAGCCGCGCGCGATCGTCATGCCCGGACTTGATCCGGGCATCCATCTCTATCGCAAAAATGATGGATTGCCGGGTCACCGGCGAGTGAAGCGACGCCGTTCTTCGAACGGCTATGCCCGGCAATGACATCTCTCTTGTTGTGATGATCGAAGAGGAGGCCGGTTTCTATTCCACCGGCGCGATGCTTGGCGCGAGGATGGCTTCGAGGTGCTCGGGGCGGTCACGGTTGACGGCAGCGAGATATTCGTCGGCAACGAGACGCAGTTTGCGATTGATTTCCTTCGCCATGGCCTTGGTGCCCGGACTCGTATGCTCGCGCACGATCGCCTGGATTGCGTTGATGTGATAGGCGATCAGTGCCGCAGGCACGCGGTCGAGAGCCGGCGCGTGTTCGATGATGCGGCAGAGGCTTTCGGCGCCGGCGCCGGCGCCGGGATAACCGAAGGTTGCGGCGCCGCCCTTGATGTCATGCGCGGCACGAAACAGTTCGTCGTGCGCGGCCGGGGCGAATCCGTCCTTGAGAATGGTAGCGTGGGCGGCGGCAAGCCGGTCGCACTCGATCGCCATCCATTTGGCGAATTCGTCGGAGAGTCCGGCGAGCGCTTTCTCGGCGCGCGCGACCGGATCCTCGAAATTCTTCTCGTCGACAAGCCGCATTACCTTGCGGAGCCGATTGGGCGGGGTGATGACGTGATGGTCGGCGAATGCCTCGACCTTCGGCGCGGGAGATTCGTTCTTCTGCATGGTGCTGCGTCTCGTTAGCCTGGGGCCCGGGCCTTATCCAGCAGCGACGGCTGCGGAATGACATCGGGCTCCTTGCCGCCGCGGCGCTCCGGGCCGACATAGGCGGTGCTGGTGTTGCGCCGGCGGTCCGGACCGAAATAGTTCTTGGTCTTGATGAAGGGACGCGGCGAGACCACGACGTTCAGGATGCGCTGATAGAGTCCCTTGGCCGAAATCGGTTTCGCCAGGAATTCGGTGACGCCGGCATCGCGCGCAACGGTAACGCGGCGCTTCTCCGAGTGTCCGGTCAGCATGATGATCGGGGCGAACGGATTTCCTTTCGAGTCCGGCTGCCGGATCATCTGCGCAAGCTCGATGCCGTCGAAGATCGGCATCGCCCAGTCGGTGATGACGATATCGGGAACGTAATGAGTATACATTTCGAGGGCGGTGGCACCGTCCTCGGCCTCGTAGACTTCGCGCGCGCCGAACGAATGCAGCAGGGTGCGCAGAATGCGGCGCATGTGCGCATTGTCGTCGCAGACGAGAAACCGCAGCTTGTTGAAGTCGATGCCGTACATGGTGCGGAAGCGGACCCGGTATACCCGCCGTTAACTATATGCCGGTGCCGTTAACGAATGGTTGCCGCTCTTTCTCCTCTCTCACGAGGGGAGGGAAAAAGGATTCAGTGCCCGAACTGCTCGCTCAGGATCCGCTCCTCCAGGCTGTGGCCGGGGTCGAACAGCATCCGCATCGAAATCGTCTTGTCGGACAGCACCTCGACGCGGCGGACGTTGCGGGCTTCGTCGTGGTCGGCGACGGCGGCCACGGGGCGCTTTTCGTCTTCAAGCACCTCGATCGTCACGACGGCGGTGTTCGGCAACAGCGCGCCGTGCCAGCGCCGTGGACGGAAGGGGCTGATCGGCGTCAGCGCCAGCAGCGCCGCGTTGATCGGCAGGATCGGTCCCTGCGCCGACAGATTGTAGGCGGTCGAGCCGGCCGGCGTCGCGACCATCACACCGTCGGCAATGAGTTCGGCCATCCGTTCGCGCTCGTCGATCAGGATGCGCAGCCGCGCGGCCTGGTGGCTCTGGCGAAACAGCGACACCTCGTTGATGGCGTGATGGATGTGAGCCGCACCGTGGATATCGGTCGCGCGCATCAGGAGCGGATGGATCACGGTGTCGGTCGCGGCAGCGAGGCGGGCATGCAGATCGTGCCGGCTGTATTCGTTCATCAGGAATCCGACGGTGCCGCGGTGCATCCCGTAGATCGGCTTTCCCGAGCGCATGTTCCGGTGCAGCGTTTGCAGCATCAAGCCGTCGCCGCCGAGCGCGACCAGCACATCGGCGTCCGCGGGATCGTGATTGCCGAAGGTCTTCACCAATTCCCTCAGAGCCTGCTGCGCTTCGGGGCTTGTGCCCGCGACAAAGGCTATGCGGTCATACGGTTGGGGTGAGGTCATGATGATTCGGAGACTTCTGCGGCTGCTGCCGGCGCGTATCGTTTCCGGTCGCACCGGCGGTTGTCGAGCGGCACTTAACCGCGCTTTGCGGTGGCGTGTCGAGGCCCGCGTCGGTCCATGGTTAGCGGACACGACAAGATTGGGACGACAAGCCCGGCGCCGTTCACAGCGCCGCCGCCGCCGAAAAGCACGAAAATCTGGTTGGCGAGGCCGGCGCTCCCCGGCGACCTCTCACGCGCGGCCGCGAGAATTTGTATTCCGCGCTATCGCCGTCGCCAATATGACCAGCCATTCATCCAGATGAACGGCTGTTGCAGTCGCGTTCAGCGCGCATTCACACGCCCGGCCTCACTGTAGGCCGTGATCGAGAGCCCAGCCATCCGGCCGATCAACTCGGCGATCAACTCCAAGGAGACGACCATGCTGAAAATGATTTCCGCCGCGCTGCTCGTGGCTTCCGTGTTTGTTGCGCCGGCGATGGCCGGCACGACCCGGACGGGTCATGCTCCGGCGGTCAAGTCGGTGGCCCTCAAGTCGAACGCGCTGAACGCCAACGCCAAGATGGGACGCCATCATCATCATCCTCGCCGGCACGTCCGTCATCATCGCGTCCACAAGCATCACTGATTGCGTCAGGATGCCGGTCATGGCTTGCGGCGATCGCCCCCGGTCGCCGCAAGCCGCTTCGGCCCGACCGCATTTTGCGTCGGATAACCGAATTGCGAATTTCATTTCGGCCGCAGGCGGTCTAGACCTTCATGGGGAATCCACGAACCTGAAGACGGGCCGGCGTTGGGGGCATCTGCGAAATTTCTGGCGATCGTGCTGCTGGCAGGGTCGCTCGCGGCCTGCATGACCGACGGCGGCGATCAGGGCGGCGTGGTCTATACCGATGATCGCGGGGTGGCCGATCAACCGTTCCCGGCGGACTATCGCGGGCAAATCCTCGCGTTTCTCAGAACCTACCTCAACAATCCCGTTGGCATTCGCGATGCCGCAATGGCCGAGCCGGCCCAGCGCACCGTCGGCGGCCGGCTGCGTTACGTGAGCTGCCTGCGCTACAACGCCCGCGAGATCGACGGCAGCTATCGGGGTGTGGTGCAGCGCGCGGTGGTTTATGTCGATGCACGGCTCGATCGCATGATCGAGAAGGCCGACGAAGTCTGTGCTGGTGCCGTCTACGCGCCGTTCCCCGAACTGGAGAAGCTGACGCGCTAATCGTCGGCCGACGTCGCGGGTTCGAGCGGTTTACCCAATTGATCACATTTCGAAGAGCCTGGAACCTTGGCACTCGCGGCGGACGACCTATTTGCACGGCGCGACTTGCGCGAGTGCTGTTTTGCCGGGTGAGAGATCCCACATAGGAACCGCGAATGTTGCGCACGTATCACGGTTGCAAACGATCGCCGCAATCTTGTTGCCTTCAGGCAACCAAATTCGCGCCATGTTGTTTGACGATGGTCGTAGCCACCGAGAAGGGGAACCCATCATGAAGAAATTCCTGGTCACCGTCGCAGCGGTTGCAGCCTTCGCCGCACCGGCGCTTGCGGCTGATCTTCCGCCGCGACCCTATACCAAGGCACCCCCGCCCTATACGCCGCCGCAGGCCGTCTACAACTGGACCGGCTTCTATATCGGCGGTCATCTCGGCGGTGCGTTCGGCGGCGACAGCAGCCTGGGTGGAAGCGACGGCCGTTTCCTCGGCGGCGTGCAGGGCGGCGCCGACTATCAGTTCGCAAACAACTGGGTGCTCGGCGCCGAAGCCCAGTATAGCTGGCTCACCAACAACAACGGCGGTGTGGACTTCCCGGGCGGCAGCGTCGTGACCGGCAACGACCGCGGCCTCGGCTCGGTGACCGGCCGGCTCGGTTACGCTTGGGGGCCGGTACTTCTTTACGCTAAGGGCGGCTATGCGTTCCGGGACAGCAGGCTCGGCGTGACCGACGCCGCCGGCGTGCCGCTGGCTTTCGCAACCACCGGAAACCATGACAACGGTTACACCGTCGGTGCGGGTCTCGAATACATGTTCGCGCCGAACTGGTCCGCCAAGGTGGAATATCAATATTACAATTTCGGCAAAACGACATTCGCCGCGGGGTCGCCGGCCGATATCGTCGGAACGAGCTTCCACAACGACGATCATACCGTCAAGGCCGGCGTGAACTATCGCTTCGGCTGGGGCGGCCCGGCGGCCCCTCATTATTGAGACCGCCGCCAGATCGAGATGGCCGAACGCCGGTTCGGACGACAACAGAACGCACGACAACAAGATTACATGACAAAGGCCGGCTTCGCGCGGGCGTTTTCCTTGCGGCGTGCGCAGGTCACGCAACCGGTGGTCCCGCTTCGGATCAGATGCGGTCGACCCTCAGAAACAGCGTCCAGATCAGCAGCAGCAGGGTCGCAATCCCCAGCCAGTCCGGGTGGACACAAAATGTCGTGCCGTAATAGCAAAGTTGATCGGCGCCGATGCCATAGTTGCCGGCGCCGTAGAACGCCGCCGTTGCCAACGCCATGATGCAAGTCACGACTATCATCGGAGACTCCCGATGTTGCGGCGAGCGGCCGAAGAATCCTCGATGCGGAATTTGTCGCGGCCGGCTCTGTTGGGAGCAAGTCTAGATTGCTCCCGTGAAGCAAGCGTAAATCGATGCCTCCGTTTTTCTACAAACGGCGTGGTGTGCTGATGCCGGCGCCGTCCTGAACGCCGACCGCAGGTTGAATGACCGTCGAGCGCGAGACGCTAGAACCGCGTGACGATATCCGACAAGGCGGGGCGAGGGCGGTCCTTGTTCGGCTTTGTCGGTGTGCCGATATGGATAAAGCCTGCGAATCTTTCGTCCGGCTTCAACCCGAGGCCGTCGAGTATGTCGCGGTCGTAGGCGAACCAGCCGGTTAGCCAGTTCGCGCCGTAGCCGAGCGCGGTGGCTGCATTGACGATGCTCATGGCGCTGGCGCCCGCCGACAGCACCTGCTCCCATGACGGCGCCTTGGGGTGCGGTTTGATGGAACTCACCACACCGATCACCACCGGCGCTTCCATCAGTTGGTGCTTTTCCATTTCGATCTCGTCCTGCGGCGCCGACGGGTTTTTGCGCGCGTAGACACGGGCGATGACGTCACCGGCGCGGGCGCGTCCGTCGCCTTCGAACACGATGAACCGCCATGGCACGACCTTACCGTGATCGGGCACGCGCGCTCCGATGGTGAGGATGGTCTCGATCTCGGCGGGCGAGGGACCGGGGGCGCTCATATCGCGCGGCTTGACCGAGCGGCGGGTGCGCAGGAAGTCGATGATATCGGACATGGTTGCTCTCTGTAAAAACTGCTGGCGCCGCTTATGGGGTGCAAAGGACGGTCGCGACTGACGCCCACCTTCGGAAATACACCGCTACAGCGGACTATTTTCCCTCTTGATATCCGGCGGCGTGGCTTCTGCGACCAGCGCTGCGATCGCCTCGTCGGTCGGCAATACCGTCTGGCCGTCGCTGCCGAGGCGGCGGATCGACACCGAACGGCTTTCGGCTTCCTTCTTGCCGACCACAAGCAAAGCAGGGACCTTCGCCAGCGAGTGTTCGCGCACTTTGTAGTTGATCTTCTCGTTGCGCAGGTCGACCTCGACGCGAATGCCCGCGCGGCGCGCGGCGGCGACGACCTCCCTGGCATAATCGTCGGCGTCCGAGGTGATGGTAGCAATGACGGCCTGCACGGGCGCGAGCCAGAGCGGAAAATGTCCGGCAAAGTGCTCGATCAGAATGCCGACGAAACGCTCCAGCGAGCCGCAGATCGCGCGGTGGACCATGACCGGCGCGACCTTGTTGGAATGCTCGTCGATGTAGAACGCGCCGAACCGCTCCGGCAGGTTGAAGTCGACCTGCGTGGTGCCGCACTGCCATTCGCGGCCGATGGCGTCCCGCAACACGTATTCGAACTTCGGACCGTAGAACGCGCCTTCGCCGGGATTGATCGAGGTCTTGACGCGGTTGCCGGACCTGGCCTTGATCTGCTCCAGCACGGCCGTCATCACGCTTTCGGCATGATCCCACGCCGCATCCGAGCCGACGCGCTTGTCGGGGCGGGTCGAGAGCTTGACCGTAAGCTCGCCTTCAAAGCCGAAATCCTCATAGGTCGAGAGGATCAAATCGTTGATCTTGAGGCATTCGTCGGCGAGTTGCTGCTCGGTGCAGAAAATGTGCGCATCGTCCTGCGTGAAACCGCGCACGCGCATCAGACCGTGCATCGCGCCCGAGGGCTCGTAGCGATGCACGACGCCGAACTCGGCGAGGCGGATCGGCAATTCGCGATAGCTCTTGAGGCCGTGTTTGAAAATCAGAACATGGCCGGGACAGTTCATCGGCTTGATCGCGAACCAGCGCTTGTCCTCGGCTTCGTCGCCCGCCGACTGCGCCGCGAACATGTTCTCGCGATACCACTCCCAATGGCCGGAAGTCTCCCACAGCGACTTATCGAGCATTTGCGGGGCATTGACCTCGTCATAATCCTCAGCAAGTCGCCGGCGCATATAGGCGATGATCTCCTGGAACAGCGTCCAGCCCTTGGCGTGCCAGAACACGACTCCGGGACCTTCCTCCTGGAAGTGGAACAGGTCCATCTCGCGGCCCAGACGACGATGGTCGCGCTTCTCGGCTTCCTCGATCTGCTTGAGGTAGGCGTCGAGATCCTGCTGGCTCGCAAACGCCGTGCCGTAGATGCGGGTCAGCATCGGGTTGTTGCTGTCGCCGCGCCAGTAGGCGCCGGCCACCTTCATCAGCCTGAAGGCGTTGCCGATCTTGCCGGTGGAGGTCATGTGCGGGCCACGGCAGAGATCGAACCAGTCGCCCTGATAGTAGATCTTGATCGGCTCGTTGCCGGGAATGGCGTCCACCAGCTCGACCTTGAAGGTCTCGCCCTTGTCGCGGAACACCTGCTTGGTCTTTTCGCGGTCCCAGACGTCCTTGGTGAAGGGTTTGTCGCGCGCGATGATCTCGCGCATCTTCTTCTCGATCGCGGCAAAGTCCTCCGGCGTGAACGGCTCGTTGCGGAAGAAGTCGTAGTAGAAGCCGTTCTCGATCACGGGGCCGATGGTCACCTGCGTGCCCGGCCACAGCGACTGCACGGCTTCGGCCAGCACATGCGCGGCGTCGTGCCGGATCAGTTCCAGCGCGCGGGGGTCGTCGCGGTTGATGAATTCGATTTTTGCGTCGCGTTCGATCGGGTCGGCAAGATCGCTGACCACGCCATCGAGCGCCATCGCCACCGTGCGCTTGGCCAGCGACGGCGAGATGCCCTTGGCGATATCGAGGCCGGTGGTGTTTTGCGGGAACTGACGCTGCGCGCCGTCGGGGAAGGTGAGGGTGACGTTTTCGGTGGACGAGACGGGCTTCAGGTTGGCGAGGCCAAACTGGAATCCCGATGCGGTTTCGCGCTTGTCGGACATTGATCTCTCCTGTGGCTCACTCCTGCGAACGAGCGCAGGTAAGCGGGATGCAGCGGTATAGCAGCCGGTTTGTCCGTTGCAATGGCTGTCCGGCAGGCATGGCGACGCACCGCCCGATCCAGAGTCAGAAGCCGGCTTTGTCCTTTTATCGTTGGTCAGTGCATCCGGTCATGGACGGGAGGGTGGTTGCCCGTTTCGTCCATGCGCAGCAGCCCCTCGAACCGGGAGAACATCGCAAGGCGGTTGGCCGGAACCGCTTGCTCGGCTTTCGCGAGCGCCTCTGCGAGTTCACCTGCGACGTCAGGCGCAATGCCGGCACGCTGCAATGCTTCGGCGCTCCTGATTCCGTCTCCGGCGCAGAGGATAATGGTCCAGCGTCCGTGCTTGTTCTGGAGGAGCGCGCGACCGCCCATCTCGCCCTGCGTCCAGCCGGCAATCGCGTAGCCCGCTTTGGCGACCACCGGTGCGATGACCAGCTTTGCTTCCGGCTTGTCGAAGGTCGAATGGAGCAGATCGCGCACCGCGTCCTCGTCCGGCCCCGCGATCGCCGAACCGGCGAGGCTCCAAAGCACGACGAGTGCGGCCAATAGTTTCATCAGCACCGAAATCTCCTTATACATTCGCTTCACAATACACCCGCTTCGCAGGCCGTTGCGGCTCGCGTGGCCGTAACGCCCGATCCATCGGTTTCAAGCCGCAATCCCCGGAGAGCCTCGCGTTGACCATTACCATCTACGGCATCAAGAACTGCGACACCATGAAGAAGGCGCGCGCGTGGCTGGACGGCCATAGCATCGCCTATGACTTCCACGACTACAAGACCGCCGGCATCGATCGCGCCCGGCTCAAGGGATGGGCCGCAAAACTCGGCTGGGAAACATTGCTCAACCGCGCCGGCACGACGTTTCGCAAATTGTCGGATGCGGACAAAGCGGGGCTGAACGAAACCAAGGCGCTGGCCCTGATGCTGGCGCAGCAGTCGATGATCAAACGTCCGGTGCTGGAGGTTGGCGACAAGCTGCTCGTCGGCTTCAAGCCCGAGGTTTATGAAGAAGAGCTTCGAGCGCCGAAGACGAAGCGATAGTGCTGTCTCGATCGGTTCGGTCACGTCGCATTTCGACTGGAGCGCGATCAGCAAAAGTGGATGCCGGTTTTGCGTCCGATCGCGCTCCAAAATATTGATAATGCGCATGATCTTTTCGCCAAACCGCTCACACTTTGGCGGATCATGCGCTAGACTAATGGCTGATAGATGTGGGCTCAAGACGCCCGCCGAGTGCTACTTTGCACCTTGCGCGATCCTGCCCATTGACTGCATATTCCTGACATAGGCGACCGGGTCCGGGTGGTGTCCAAGCGCACTGAACGGGTCCGTCAGTAACTAGTCTCAGCCGCGAAGGGGACACCGAGCGATAGCTGAGGGGGAATTTTGAGTGGCGAATGAGTTCATTCTTGAAACCCATGGATTAACCAAGGAATTCGCTGGTTTTGTCGCCGTGCGCGACGTTGCACTACGCGTTCGCCGCGGCAGCATTCATGCATTGATCGGCCCCAACGGGGCGGGAAAAACCACCTGCTTCAACCTGCTGACCAAGTTCCTGAAGCCGTCGGCGGGTCGGATTGTCTATAAAGGGCGGGATATTACGGCGCTTGCTCCGGCCGACGTGGCGCGGCTCGGACTGGTGCGGTCGTTCCAGATTTCGGCGGTCTTTCCGCATCTCACGGCGCTTGAAAATGTCAGGGTCGCGCTGCAACGTCAGCACGGCCATTCTTTCGATTTCTGGCGCTCCAGATCGGTGCTCGATCGCTTCAACGGTCGGGCACTTGAATTGCTGGACGACGTCGGATTGAGCGAATTCGCGAAAACTCCGGCCGCCGAGATGCCATACGGGCGCAAGCGCGCGCTGGAGATTGCGACGACGCTGGCGCTCGATCCGGAAATGATGCTGCTCGACGAGCCGATGGCCGGCATGGGCCACGAGGATATCGACAGGATCGCCGCGCTCATCAAGCGCATTTCGGCGAAATATACGATCCTGATGGTCGAGCACAATCTGAGTGTGGTCGCCAGCCTGTCCGATATCATCACCGTGCTGACACGCGGTAAGGTGCTCGCCGAGGGCAATTATGCCGACCTGACCAAGGACGAGCGCGTCAGGGAAGCCTACCTGGGAGCCGGTCATGGCTGACGGGACGACGACCATATCGGGCGTTGCCGGTGCCGCAAGACCGGCCGGCGCCGCCCTGCTCACGGTTGACAATCTCGAAGCATGGTATGGCGAATCCCATATCCTTCACGGCATCAGCTTCAACGTCGCGGCGGGAGAGGTCGTCACGCTGCTCGGCCGCAACGGCGCCGGCAAAACCACGACGCTGAAGTCGGTCATGGGCATCATCAGCAAGCGCACCGGATCGATCCGTTTCGACAACCACGACATCTCGCGCGCCTCCTCGGACAAGATCGCGCGTTTGGGCGTTGCGTTCTGTCCGGAGGAGCGGGGCATCTTCGCGAGCCTCGATGTGCGCGAGAACCTGATGTTGCCGCCGCAGGTCCGCAGCGGCGGCATGTCGCTGGACCAGATCTTCACGCTGTTTCCCAACCTGAAGGAACGGCTGGGCAGCCAGGGCACCAAGCTCTCCGGCGGCGAGCAGCAGATGCTGGCGATCGCGCGCATCCTGCGCACGGGGGCGCGCTTCCTGATGCTCGACGAGCCGACCGAGGGCCTTGCGCCGGTTATCATCCAGCAGATCGGCCGTACCATCGCGCGACTGAAATCCGAGGGATTTACGATCCTTCTGGTGGAGCAGAATTTCCGCTTCGCCTCGACGCTCGCCGACCGCTTTTACGTCGTCGAACACGGCAGGATCATCGACGGTTTTGCCAACTCCGAATTGCAGGCCAACATGGACAAACTTCATGGCTATCTCGGTGTTTAGAGCGTTTTCGAGCGAAGTGGACACCAAGTTCGCGTGAAGAAAACGCGCCAAATCAAAATCAGAGAGCCTCGCTTCTGATTCCATCAGAAGCGAAAAGGCTCCAGGCAGCGTCCCCGGACGGGACCAAAACGGAGTGGAGAAGAAAATGAGAAGCGGATTAGCGGCTCTGCTCGTCGGCACGGCGCTGACTTTTGGCATGACCGTCGGCGCGACGGCCCAGGATAAACTGGACAAAAACGTCAAGATCGGCGTGCTGACCGATCTTTCCGGCCTTTATGCAGACCTCGCCGGGGAAGGGTCGGTCGTCGCGGCGCAGATGGCGGTCGATGATTCCGGCCTGAAGGCCAAAGGCTGGACAATCGAGGTGATCTCGGGAGATCACCAGAACAAGCCCGATGTCGGTACCGGCATCGCGCGCCGATGGATCGATACCGACAAGGTTGACATTATCGCCGATGTCCCGAACTCCGGCGTTGCGCTCGCCGTCAACAACCTCGTCAAGGAGAAGAACCGCATCCTGCTCGATTCCGGCGCCGGCTCTTCGGAATTGACCAACACGCAGTGCACGCCGAATACGATCCATTTCACCTACGACACCTACATGCTGGCTCACAGCACCGGCAGCGCGATGGTGAAGGCCGGCGGCGACAGTTGGTTCTTTATCACGGCGGACTATGCATTCGGTCACGCGCTCGAGAACGATACGGCTGCGGTCGTCAAGGCCGCCGGCGGTAAGGTGCTGGGAAGCGTCAGGGTGCCGCTGAACACGGCCGACTTCTCGTCATACCTGCTGCAGGCCCAGGCATCGAAGGCCAAGGTGATCGGGCTCGCCAATGCCGGCGGGGACACGACGAACTCCATCAAGCAGGCCGCGGAATTCGGCATCGTCAAGGGCGGCCAGAAACTAGCCGGCCTGCTCATGTTTTTGTCGGATGTTCACTCGCTCGGCCTGAAGGTGGCGCAGGGCCTCAACCTGAGCGAGACGTTCTACTGGGACATGAACGACGGAACTCGGGCGTTCTCGAAGCGTTTCAGCGAACGCCTGAAAACCCATGCGATGCCGACGATGGTTCATGCCGGCGTCTATGCGGGCCTGCTGCATTACTTCAAGGCGCTGGAGGCGCTTGGCGGCAATCCGCATGACGGCGCCAAAGTGGTGGCCAAGATGAAGGAGATACCGACCGACGATCCGCTGTTCGGCAAGGGTACGATCCGGATCGACGGCCGCGCGATTCATCCGGCCTACCTGTTCGAGGTCAAGACGCCTGCGGAGTCGAAGGGCGAATGGGATCTCTACAAGCTGATTGGCACCACGCCGGGAGACGAGGCGTTCCGGCCGCTGTCGGAAAGCAAGTGCCCGCTGGTGAAGCATTAATGCTGCGGTCGCCCCGGTGGTGCTGAGCCGCCGGGGAACCGTTACACACTGGAAACCGTTATTGACGGGTTGAAGCCGAGAGCATGATGTCGATCAATCTGCAGGCCCTCTCTGCGCAGCTTCTGGTCGGGCTGATCAACGGTTCGTTCTATGCGCTGCTGAGTCTCGGCCTTGCCGTGATCTTCGGAATGCTCAACATCATCAATTTCGCGCACGGCGCGGTCTACATGATGGGTGCGTTCTGCGCCTATTTCCTGCTCAACGTCTTCGGGATCGGCTACTGGCCGGCGCTGATCGTTGCACCGATTCTCGTGGGCATCTTCGGCATGGTCATGGAGCGGACCATGCTGAAATGGCTGACCGGGCTGGATCAACTGTATGGGCTGCTGCTGACCTTCGGTCTCGCGCTGATCATTCAGGGCGTGTTCCAGAACTATTTCGGTTCCTCTGGTCTGCCCTATGCAATTCCCGACGAATTGCAGGGCGGCATCAATCTCGGCTTCATGTTTCTGCCGATCTACCGCGCCTGGGTGATCGTATGTTCGCTGGTGGTCTGCATCGCCACCTGGTATCTGATCGAGCGGACCCGGCTCGGCGCCTATTTGCGCGCGGCGACGGAAAATCCCACGCTGGTGCGCGCGTTCGGCATCAACGTGCCGCGCATGATTACGCTGACCTACGGGTTAGGCGTCGGCCTCGCGGCGCTGGCCGGCGTGCTGTCGGCGCCGATCAATCAGGTGCGGCCGCTGATGGGCGCGGACCTCATCATCGTGGTGTTCGCGGTGGTGGTGATCGGCGGCATGGGATCGATCATGGGATCGATCATCACGGGATTTGCGCTCGGCATCGTCGAGGGGCTGACGAAGTATTTTTATCCCGAGGCCTCCAATACTGTGGTTTTCGTGCTCATGGTTCTCGTCTTGCTGGTAAAGCCGACAGGATTGACGGGACGGGCGACCTGACATGCCAGCATTGACCGACGATACCGCCCGGACCGCAAATGGCCGCGCCATCGGCGACGAGATGATCGTCTTCATCCTCATGACGGCCTTGCTGGCCATCGTTCCGATGACCGGGATCTACCCGTATTTCGTGATGCAGGGGCTTTGCTTCGCGCTGCTCGCCTGCGCGTTCAATCTGCTGCTCGGCTACGGTGGCCTGTTGTCGTTCGGCCATGCGATGTTTCTCGGGACGTCCGGTTACGTCAGCGCGCACGCCCTGAAGGTGTGGGGTTTGCCGCCCGAACTCGGGATCGTCGCAGGCGTCGCCGCCGCGGCTGTGCTGAGTGTCGTCACCGGCGTTGTCGCCATTCGCCGGCAAGGCATCTATTTCGCGATGATTACGCTGGCGTTGGCGCAGCTTCTTTATTTCATCTATCTGCAAACGCCGTTCACCCATGGCGAAGACGGCATCCAGGGCGTTCCTCAGGGCAAGCTGTTCGGGGTCATCGACCTGTCGCATCCGGACACGCTCTATTACGTCATTCTGGGCGGCTTCCTGTTCGGATTCCTGGTGATCTACCGCGCGATCAACTCGCCGTTCGGCGAGGTGCTGAAATCGATCCGCGAAAACGAGCAGCGCGCGATTTCGCTGGGCTACAAGACCGACCAGTACAAGCTTCTGGCCTACGTCCTGTCGGGCACGCTCGCCGGGCTCGCCGGATCGCTCAAGGTGCTGGTGGCGCAGAACGCCTCGCTGACCGACGTGCACTGGACCATGTCGGGTGAAATCGTGCTGATGACGCTGGTGGGCGGCCTCGGCACGGTATTCGGGCCTGTCGTCGGCGCCTTCGCGATCGTTGCCATGCAGCAGTACCTGGCCGGTTTCGGACAATGGGTCACGGTGATCCAGGGTGCGATCTTCGTCGTCTGCGTGCTGACCTTCCGCCGCGGCGTGGTCGGCGAAATTGCTCATTATTTCAAGCGGTCGCTGTAAATCGATCGCCCGGACGGAGCCGTTTGGGCCGCACAAACCGGTGGATGATCCCGCCGGCTGCGATGCCGATAGCCCATCTCTCCCGGAAATGGTTTATGACACCTGTGCGATCCGGACTGGCGGCCCGGTTCATTTTCTGCAATGTGGATGCTGCGATGCTGCGTTGGTTCCGGTCCTTTCTACCGAAAGAGGAGCGTTTTTTCGACCTGTTCGCCCGCCATTCGCAGACGATCGTGCAGGGGTCGCAGGCGCTTCAGGAGATGCTGAAAGGCGGTGAACAAACACCGGTGTTCTGCCAGCGGGTCAGCCAGCTCGAAAACGATGCGGACGGCATCACGCGCGAGGTGCTGACCGCGGTCCGCCGTACCTTCATCACTCCGTTCGACCGCGTCGACATCAAGAACCTCATCACCGCGATGGACGACGCCATCGACCAGATGCAGCAGACCGCGAAGGCCGTGGTGCTGTTCGAGGTGCGCACCTTCGAGCCGCCGATGCGCGAGATGGGCACGCTGATCGTGGAATGCGCCAATCTGGTCGGCCGCGCGCTGCCGCTGCTTCAGTCGATCAGCAACAACGTCGCGATGCTGACGGCGATCACCGAGGAACTAGGCAGGCTGGAAGGCCGTGTCGACGATCTGCACGATATCGGCCTGAAGGAGCTTTTCCTGAAACACCGTAACGCCAACGCGATGGACTTCATTGTCGGCGTCGAGATCTACGATCACCTGGAGAAGGTCGCCGACCGCTTCGACGACGTTGCCAACGAGATCAGCAGCATCGTCATCGAGCAGGTATAGGGCAGGGCCGCGCTGTGGACGCCACGCTTGGTCTTCCTGTTCTGGTCGGCCTGATCGCCGTCGCCCTGCTGTTCGATTTCCTGAACGGGCTGCACGACGCGGCGAATTCGATCGCGACCATCGTCTCGACCCGGGTGCTGCGGCCGCAATACGCGGTGCTATGGGCGGCGTTCTTCAACTTCATCGCGTTCCTGGTGTTCGGCCTGCACGTCGCCAACACCATCGGCACCGGAATCATTGACCCCAATGTGATCGACCCGCAGGTGGTCTTCGCGGCGCTGGTCGGCGCCATGGTCTGGAATCTGGTCACCTGGACGCTCGGGATTCCGTCGAGCAGCTCGCACGCGTTGATCGGCGGGCTGGTCGGTGGCGGCATTGCCAAGGCCGGCTTTTCGGCGGCGGTCTGGAGCGGTCTGTCGAAGACGTTGCTTGCGATCGTATTGTCGCCGCTGGTCGGGTTCCTGCTTGCTCTGGTGCTGGTCGCCATCGTCTCGTGGCTATCGGTGCGCTCGACGCCGTTCGCGGTCGATCGTGCATTCCGCATTCTGCAGTTCTTTTCCGCGTCGCTTTATTCGCTGGGTCACGGCGGCAACGACGCGCAGAAGACCATGGGCCTCATCGCGGTGCTGTTGTTTTCGCAAGGTTATCTCGGCGATCAATTCGAGGTTCCGTTCTGGGTGGTGCTGGCGTGTCAGGCCGCGATGGCGTTGGGGACGCTGATGGGCGGCTGGCGGATCGTGCGGACGATGGGCCTTCGCATCACCAAGCTGACGCCGATGCAGGGCTTTTGCGCGGAGACCGGCGGCGCGGCGACACTGTTCACGGCGACGTTTCTCGGCGTCCCGGTATCGACCACCCACACCATCACCGGCGCCATCGTCGGCGTCGGCGCGGCGCGGCGGCTGTCGGCGGTGCGCTGGAACGTTGCGAGTTCGATCGTCTATGCGTGGGTCATCACCATCCCCGCATCGGCGACTGTCGCCGCGCTGGCTTATTGGGCGGTGTCGTTCATCAAGTAACGAGCTTCAGCCCGACGATGCCGGCGACGATGAGGCCGATGCTGCCGAGCCGCGCCATTGTCGCCGGATCGCCGAACAGCACGATGCCGAGGATCGCGGTTCCCACCGCGCCGATGCCGGTCCAGACCGCATAGGCGGTGCCCATCGGCAGCGTCTTGAGCGCCAGTCCGAGCATCCCCAGGCTGACCGCCATGGCCGCCAGCGTCAGCACCGACGGCACCAGTCGCGTAAATCCTTCTGTGTATTTGAGGCCGATCGCCCAGCCGACTTCCATCAATCCGGCGACGAACAGCATGAGCCAGGCCATGACGAACCTTCCTTGAAAGACGGGCAGGGCCGTCCCCGCGAATGTTAGAGCATGATCCCGACCCGAAGGGCCGCGCCAGCGCAAAGTAGAACCCGGTTTTCGGTTACGATCATGCTCAATCGAAATAGCCTGATGGAAGGTCGTCCTTCCGCTTGCTATATGAGGCCGCGAACGCTGGTTCGCAACCGCGCTTTACCCTGCAAATCCCCTTGATCCGGCCGGTTTTCCCTGCCACACGCTCGTTGATGCCCGACCTCGCATTGCAGACTGAATCGCCCTCGCGCTCGCCATTGGCGGCGGAAGTCGCGCGCCGGCGCACATTCGCGATCATCTCGCATCCCGACGCCGGCAAGACCACGCTGACGGAAAAGCTGCTGCTGTTCGGCGGCGCCATCAATCTTGCCGGACAGGTCAAGGCCAAGGGCGAGCGGCGCAACACCCGGTCCGACTGGATGAAGATCGAGCGCGAGCGCGGCATCTCGGTGGTCACCTCGGTGATGACCTTCGAGTTCGAGAACCGGGTCTTCAATCTGCTGGACACGCCGGGCCACGAGGACTTTTCCGAGGACACCTACCGCACGCTGACCGCCGTGGATTCCGCGGTCATGGTGATCGACGCGGCGAAGGGGATCGAGGCGCGCACCAGAAAGCTGTTCGAGGTCTGCCGTCTCCGCGACATTCCCATCATCACCTTCATCAACAAGATGGACCGGGAGAGCCGCGATACCTTTGATCTGCTCGATGAGATCGAGAAGACGCTGGCGCTCGACACCACGCCGATGACCTGGCCGGTCGGGCGCGGCCGCGATTTTCTCGGTACCTATGACGTTGCGACCGGCGGCATCCGCCTGCTCGACGGCGGCGGCGCCAAGACCGGCGCGGCCGAACAGATCGACATCGCCGATCTCGCCGCGCGCAACCCCAATCTGAATGTCGACGAGATCAGGGAGGAACTGGCGCTGGCGACCGAGGCCTGCAAGCCGTTCGATCTTGACGCCTTTCGCGAGGGACACCTGACGCCGGTGTATTTCGGCTCGGCGCTGCGCAATTTCGGCGTCGGCGATCTGCTGGAGGGGCTCGGCAAATTCGCGCCGCCGCCGCGCGCGCAGGAGTCCAATCTGCGCAGGGTCGAGGCCGACGAACCGCGCATGACCGCCTTCGTGTTCAAGATCCAGGCCAACATGGATCCCAATCACCGCGACCGCATCGCTTTCGCTCGCCTTTGTTCCGGCAAGCTGACGCGCGGCATGAAAGCGAAGCTGGTGCGCACCGGCAAGCCGATGCCGCTGTCGTCGCCGCAATTCTTCTTTGCTCAGGATCGCGCGATTGCGGACGAGGCGTTTGCCGGCGACGTGGTCGGTATTCCCAATCATGGCACGTTGCGGATCGGCGATACCCTGACCGAAGGCGAGGATGTCACCTTCGTCGGCGTGCCGTCGTTCGCGCCGGAAATCGTGCGCCGCGTGCGGCTTACGGATGCGATGAAAGCGAAGAAGCTGAAGGAGGCCCTGCAGCAGATGTCGGAGGAGGGCGTCGTGCAGGTTTTCCGTCCGCGCGACGGCGCGCCCGCGCTGGTCGGCGTCGTCGGTATGCTGCAACTCGATGTGCTGAAAGCACGTCTCGCCGCCGAATATTCGCTGCCGGTGGATTTCGAGACCAGCGAATTCCAGCTCGCGCGCTGGATTTCATCCGACGACCGCAAGAAGCTCGACGCCTTCATCGCCGCCAACGGCTCCGGTGTCGCCGACGATGTCGACGGCGATCCGGTGTTCCTGGCCAAGAACGAATTCTATCTCGGCTACACAAAGGAACGCGCCGAAGGCATCACGTTTTCCAGCATCAAGGACGTGAAGAAGACGTCATAAGCCCGCAACGAAAAACGGCCGGTGCGCGACCGGCCGTTTCCCGGGAGGTGCGGGCTAGTCTAGCGCATCGAGCCGCCCGTGCGGGCGTTGCCGTTGATGTCCGCCGGCGGCGTTTTCGCGGACCCGGAGGGTTCGGTATTGACGCCGCGGCGCCCGGTTGCGGCGCCGACCGTGCCGTTCGTCGATCCCTTCGGATGAACCTTTTTGGTGTGCGCGGATCCGGACGCTCCGGCGCTGCCACGGACGCTGTCGTTCTGCTGCGCCTGACCGTGGTAGGCGGGCTGAGCCTGGGCACCGGCAATTCCGAAGGCGGCGATAGCGGCGGCGGCGACGAGAAGTCTGACGTTCATATTTATAAGCTCCATCTGGTTTGGTGGAGCGGCGATCGTGTGCTGGCGTTCTTCGTTTTTTCAAGGTGATGGCTGGGTGTTGTTGCGACGAAAGCGTGTTTGCCTCTGTTCTTGCGCCGTGTTGCCTGAAACTCCTCAAAAATGTTAATCGGAAATCAGTGCTCATAAGGAGGATACGATGGGACTAACGGTGATGATTGCTGGCCTTGTTCTGTTCCTCGGTGTGCACCTCGCCACAACACGGCGTGATTTTCGCAGGCGGTTGATCTCGTCCTATGGCGAAGGACCATACAAGATCGGGTTTTCGCTGATTTCCGCGGCTGGTGTCGCGCTGATCGTCTGGGGGTTCCTGCACTACCGCGCCACCGGGTTGATCGACGTCTGGCATCCGCCGCATGTGATGAAGCACATCGCTGAAGCGCTGATCCTGCCCGCCATCATTCTCGTGGTTGCGTCCTATATCCGCGGCCGCATCTATGCGAAGCTGAAGCATCCGATGCTGGCAGGCATCAAGCTATGGGCGGCGGCGCATCTGCTCGCCAACGGGGACCTCGGCTCGATCATCCTGTTCGGCTCGATCCTGGCGTGGGCGGTGATCGATCGCATCTCGCTCAAACATCGCACTGACCCGAGCGGCCTGCCAATCCCGGTCGGCGGGGTTCGCAACGACGTAATCGCGGTTATCGTCGGCATCGTCGTTTATCTTGCGCTCGGCGCTCTCTTTCATCCTTACGTCGTCGGCGTTCCAGT
Organism: Nitrobacter sp. NHB1; assembly: GCF_036964665.1. Taxonomy (NCBI): domain Bacteria; kingdom Pseudomonadati; phylum Pseudomonadota; class Alphaproteobacteria; order Hyphomicrobiales; family Nitrobacteraceae; genus Nitrobacter; species Candidatus Nitrobacter laanbroekii. The sequence goes on along the minus strand of NZ_JBAMDA010000001.1, from coordinate 1,191,722 downwards.
TTTTGGAGCATAGCATGTCAGTCCAGTCGGCCATCAGACGCAGGACAGCACCCGACATTCGCGCTCGCAAGAACGGCGATCCGATCGTGATGCTGACCTCGTATCATGCCCACACCGCGGCGCTGGTCGACCGCCATTGCGACGTCATCCTGGTCGGCGACAGCCTCGGCAACGTGATGCACGGTTTCGAGACCACGGTGCCGGTCACGCTGGACATGATGATCCTGCAGGGTCGCGCGGTAATGCGCGGGTCGCAACAGGCGCTGGTCGTGGTGGACATGCCGTTCGGCTCCTACGAGGCTTCGAAGGAGCAGGCGTTTCATTCCGCCGCGCGCATTCTCAAGGAGACGCTCTGTGGCGCGGTGAAACTCGAAGGCGGCGTGAAGATGGCGGAAACCATCGCGTTTCTCACCGCGCGCGGCATTCCCGTGATGGGGCATGTCGGCCTGACGCCGCAATCGATCAACACGCTGGGCTCGTTTCGCGCGCAGGGACGCGAGGAGGGAACGTGGCGGCCGATCGAGGACGATGCGCGTGCCGTGGCGGAGGCCGGCGCGTTCTCGATGGTGATCGAGGCGGTCGCAGAGCCCTTGGCGCGCAAGATCACGGAAAGCGTGGCGATCCCCACGATTGGCATCGGCGCCAGCGCCGCCTGTGACGGCCAGGTGCTGGTGCTGGAGGACATGCTCGGGTTGTCGCCGCGCGCGCCGAAATTCGTCCGGCGCTATGGCGAACTCGGTCCCATGATCGAGACTGCAATCGAAGGCTATGCGCGTGATGTGCGCAGCCGGGCTTTTCCCGGCCCGGAACATGTTTATGCGATGAAGCCGAAGGGCTAGCTGAGTCGAACGCGTGCGTGCCGCCGTGCGGTTAGTCGGGCTCGCTTTGCCTTGTCGGCGCCATATCGCTAGGGTATCGCCGCCGCCATCGACGGAGACGCGCGCTGGCTGCGCTGCGGGGCTTGCGGAAAATCGGGGACGGGGAAATCATTAAGTGACTGAGCTGTTTAGCGAAATTGACGATGAACTGCGCCGCGAGAAGGTCCAGAAGGTTTGGAGCCGCTATTCGGGGCTGATCATCGCCGCCGCCGTCCTGATCATTGTCGCTGTCGGCGGCTGGCGTGGGTACCAGTATCTCCAGGCCCAGAAGGCCGCCAAGGCCGGTTCGGCCTTCGAGGCTGCGGCGACGCTGGCCGATCAAAACAAGTATGCCGAAGCTGAAGCGGCCTTCACGAAACTGGCGGCGACCGCGCCGCCCGGATATCGCAACCTGTCGCGCCTTCGCGCTGCCGCCGAAGCCGTCAAGCGTGACCCCAAGGAGGCGGTCAAGCTCTATGACGCGATCGCCGCCGACAGCGGGTTCGGCAGCGCGGAGCGCGATCTCGCGCGGGTGCGTGCCGCCGGATTGCTGCTGGACACCGAGACCTACAACAACATGCTGCAGCGGCTGGAGCCGGCGACCGCACCCCAGGCGACCTTCCGCCACACCGCGCGCGAACTGCTGGCGTTGTCAGCCTGGCGCGCCAACGATACGACGGCCGCGCGGAAATGGCTCGATATGATCAGCGAGGACGGCCAGACCCCGTCCAGCCTGCGCAGCCGCGCCGAAGCCTTGCAGGCCTTGCTGCCGCCGGTTGCGAAGAGCTGAGCAGGATGTGCTGAACTCAAGTTTGAACGAGAACCGTTTATGCGCCGCTCGCAACGCCTGATTGCCACCGCTGTTCTGATCTCGCTCTGCGGCGTGCTGGCCGGTTGCGGCGGCGGCGGCCTGAGCAATTGGGATCCATCCGATATGCTCGACTTCCTCGATACCAAGAAGAAGCTGCCGGGCAAGCGCGAGCCGGTTTTCCCCGAGGGCGTTCCGGGCATCGAGCAGGGCGTGCCGAAGGATCTCTACAAGAGCAACGTCGAGCAGCAGCAGCAGGAGCAAGCCGCCGCGGCCGCTGCGGCTTTGCCATCGGGTGAATCCGGGCAAGCGCGGCGGTCACCGGACGGGACGGCTCGCAGCGTGCCTGCCGGCGCCGCGGCCGGTGCTGCCGCGGATGGCGCCACCGCCGCCGCGCCGCCCCGCAAGCCGAAGCGGCTGGTCCATCGCCGAGCCACCTCGTTGCCCAAGGAAGAACCCGCGCCGCCGCAGCAGGCCGCGCCGCAGCAGCCACAGCCGGTGCAACAGTCTCAGCCCGCTGCCTCGCCATTTCCGGCGCCTCTGCCCAGCGGCAGCTTCTCGCACTGATAGCGGTTTCGGCGCCGCCGAAACGCTGGTATTGAGACGCCGCCCCTGCCGGGCAGGGAACACCGATGTCCTTTATCATTGCCATCATAGGCCGACCCAATGTCGGCAAGTCGACCCTGTTCAACCGTCTGGTCGGGCAGAAACTGGCGCTGGTCGATGACAAGCCCGGCGTGACCCGTGATCGTCGCGAAGGACAGGCGCGGCTCGGCGATCTCGATTTCACGGTGATCGACACCGCCGGCCTCGACGAGGGACCGCGCGGTTCGCTGACGGCGCGTATGCAGGAGCAGACCGAGGCTGCGATTGCGGCCGCCGATGCCCTGATGTTCGTATTCGATGCGCGCGCGGGCCTGACGCCGACCGATCGCTCGTTTGCCGATTTCGCGCGGCGTGCCAACAAGCCGGTTGTTCTTGTCGCCAACAAGAGCGAGGGCAGGCACGGAGACGCCGGGGCGCTGGAGTCCTATGCGCTGGGGCTTGGCGATCCCGTCGGTGTGTCCGCCGAGCACGGCGAGGGCATGAGCGATCTCTACGACGCCTTGCGCGGTGTGATGCCGGAGCCAGCCGAAGAAGCCGAGGAATTCGACGACGACGATATCATCGAGTCCGAGGATATCTCACAGCGGCCGATCCGCGTTGCGATCGTCGGGCGCCCCAACGCCGGCAAATCGACGCTGATCAATTACCTGCTCGGGGAAGAGCGACTGCTGACCAGCCCCGAAGCCGGGACCACGCGGGATTCCATTTCGGTCGAACTCAACTGGCAGGGCCGCGATTTTCGTATCTTCGACACCGCCGGATTGCGGCGCAGGTCGCGGATCGAGGAGAAGCTCGAGAAGCTGTCGGTGGCGGATACGTTGCGTGCCGCCAGGTTCGCCGAAGTCGTCGTGCTGATGATGGATGTGCAGAACAAATTCGAGGAGCAGGATCTCCGCATCGCCGACCTGATCGAACGCGAGGGCCGCGCTCTGGTGATCGCGGTCAACAAATGGGATCTGACGGACCGGGGATCCGGCCGGATCGCATCGCTGCGCACCGATGCCGATCACCTGCTGCCGCAAGTCAAGGGTGCGCCGATTGTCGCGGTCTCCGGCCTGACGGGCGAGGGGATCGATCGCCTGATGACGGCGATCCAGGATGCCTACGCGATCTGGAACCGCCGGGTGCCGACCGCGGCGCTCAATCGCTGGTTCGAGCAGGCGGTCGATGCCAACCCGCCGCCGGCCGTGTCAGGGCGGCGGCTGAAACTGAACTACGCAACCCAGGCCAAGGCGCGGCCTCCGAGTTTCATTGTGTTCTGTTCGCGCGCGGATGCGGTTCCGGAGTCCTATCTGCGCTATCTCGTCAACAGCCTGCGCGGCTTTTTCGATCTGCCGGGGACGCCGATCCGCATCATGCTTCGCGAAAAGGCCAATCCGTTCGCCCATAAGCGCAAGCGCAAGTCATGAGCGCGGCGGGCGTTTGCCGATCGCTCTGGAAGTGGAATGCCGGTCAGCGGTTGCGAGGAGACTGCGCACGCTGCAGAAGCTGCGCCCTGTAATTCTCCAACAAGTCGGCAGCCAACTCAGCCGGAGTCCGGCGAGCGCCGCCGGCCTTTTCGTCGGGCGGCCGGTCCTTGAAGATAAAGGCGTGTATCACGCGCTCGACAATTGCTTGCATCGACAGCTCCTGACCCAACCGAACCCATCCATCGCGCACGACGTTCCAGTCATTTGTGAGGCGGCCGCCCCAGACGGTTCAATGTAGGGTGTGGCGGAAAGGTACCAATCGCCACCCAAGTAAAGATCAGGCCGACGGTGGATGGAAGCCCATCACCTTGCCGCTCTTGTAGTCGTAAAGCTTGCCGGTCTCGCTCCAGGACGGCAGGCACATCGGCACGATGAATTCCGCAACCTGTTCCGGCGTGTCCAGCGTCTTGGGATCCTCGCCGGGAAACACGGCGGCGCGCATCCGGGTCCGGATCGGCCCCGGATCGAACAGGTTGACGCGGATCGGGGTCGAGGCGGTCTCGTTCGCCCAGCACCGCACCAGCGTATCCAGCGCGGCCTTCGAGGCCGCATAGGGGCCGCGATAGGCGTTGGCTCTGCTGGCGACGCCAGACGTGACGAACACCGCGCGTCCGGCGTCGGATTGCCGCAGCAGCGGCTCCATGCAGCGGATCAGTTGAAAATTCGCGGTGACGTTGATCGCCATCACGTCCTGCCATGGCTTTATCTCGATGTGGCCGAGCGGCGAGGAGGGACCGGCGATGCCGGCGTTGCCGACGAGAATATCGAGCTTGCCGTGGCGCTCGTTCAGGGCAGCGCCGAGCCGGGCGATGCCGTCGAAGTCCGTGAGATTGAGCGGCACCAGCGTCGCGCTGCCGCCGTCCTTGCGGATGTCGTCGTCGAGCTCTTCGAGCCCTCCTTGCGTGCGCGCCACGGCGATCACATGCGCGCCGGCCTTGGCGAGCGCTCGCGCGGTGGCATAGCCGATGCCGCGTGAGGCGCCGCTGACGAGCGCGATGCGGGAGATGAGCGGTTGTGTCATGAGACGGGTACTTTTGTGCTAGAGCATTTCCCGGTGAAGTGGAAACCGGTTCACCGTAAGGAAATGCGACCATTCAATAGTTTAGAGCGCTTATCGTTCTGATTCCATCAGAACGATAAGCGCTCTAGTGGGGTGGATTTGACATTCGCTACCGCACCTGCTGCGGGCTCGCGATGCGAATGTCAAATCCACCCGCCAGGCCGGTCACGACGCCGCGTTTGCCGCCATATATCCTTGCCTGAAGCAGCCTCATGTAGCAAAACACGGCCCTAAAGCCTTTTCGCTTCTGATGGAATCGGAAGCGAGGCTCTATGATTTTGATTTGACGCGTTTTCTTCACGCGAACCGGTATCCACTTCGCTCGAAAACGCTCTAAATTCCGATATTTCAAGGATCCGGTGCCGACTGTTGCGTCAACCCTCCATAGCGTCCCGGAAATCCCTATGGCAAGCACTGAGGCAGTTCGAGGCATGACCGATTCGCACTATCTCGACCGCGCTCGTGAAAAGCTGATTGTGGCTCTCGATTTTTGGGAGGTTGAGGACGCCAGGAAGCTTGTTCGGAAGCTGGGCGACGAGGTCTCCTTTTACAAAGTCGGTCTGGGTCTCCAGCTCGTCGGTGGAAACGAGTTTGCCAGGGAGCTTATCGCCGAGGGCAAGCGGGTCTTCCTGGATTACAAGTATTACGACATCGAAGAAACCGTTCAACGCGCGGTCGCACAGGCAGCCGAGTTAAAAATCACGTTCCTGACCGTGCACGGCGTTGCGAGCATCATGAAAGCCGCCGTCGCCGGCCGCGGCAGTTCCGACATGAAGATTCTCGGCGTCACCGTGCTGACGAGCATGGATGCTGGGGACATCAAGGAGATGGGCTTCGAATGCAACGTCGAAGACCTCGTTATTGCCCGTGCAAAGAAAGCGCTTGAGGTTGGGGTCGACGGCGTCGTCGCCTCCGCGCTGGAAGCCGCCGAGCTTCGCAAACAGACGAGCAACAAGCTGATGATCGTGTCGCCGGGTATCCGCCCGAGCGGTGGCGCCAGGCACGATCAGAAGCGGGTGGCCACACCGTTTGAAGCCATACGGGCGGGAGCCGATTATCTGGTGTTGGGCAGACCCATCTACGCGGCGGACGATCCGAAAGCCGCCGCGCAAGCGATCATCCAGGAGATGGCGGACGCGCTGCGCCCAGATTGAGGCAGGAGGTTCATTTCACCAAAGGTCCGGCCGAGCTTCGCCGAGCCTTTTCCCCGTTTCTCGTTCGGCATTAACCACGCAAAATATTCCAGGGGTCATGTTTTAAACTGACCCACTACCGACCCTTGGGTAGTGGGTCAGTTTGATTGTGGCAGGGTTCCGGGCTGGAAAACGACCGACTCCAGGCGCATATTCGGGGGATGGCAGTTTCCCTCAAATCCTTGCGGCGCGTGGCCAGTTACGCCGTTCCCGCGCTGATGCTCGTTCTGCTCGCCTACGGGGCGAGTCGGTTCCATGATGGACCTATCAGTCCATGCGCGAGCGGCTATTGCTCGACTCATGGCCTCGCTCATAGTGCTGACGATTATGCGGCCTACAAGGCTTGGGAGAAGACAGCATTTGTCATTTGGCCGCTCGGTATGGTGGCCCTGTTCTTCCTACAACGTGGTAAGGGCGACGAATGACCCCCAAACGCCCTAGGGACCCCAACCAGCTAGATTCGCTACAGTCCCGCGAAGTGCCTTGGAGCGGATAAGAAGCCGAAGATAGGCAATCCCGACCAGAAGCATATCAGCACATCATATGTTGAGCGCAGCAACCTCACGATGCGGATGCACATACGCCGGTTCACTCGGCTCACGAATGCCTTCTCAAAGAAGGTCGAAAACCACGCCGCCGCGATTGCGCTCCATACGATGTATTACAACTTTGTCCGCATCCATCAGACCTTGAAGGTTACGCCCGCAATGGCTGCGGGCGTCACTGACAAGCTGTGGGAAGTGTCCGACATCGTCGCGATGTTGGAGCAGTGGGAGCTTGCGAACTTCAAGCCGGAATATCAATTCGTGGTCCGGCAGTACGCAATCGGGAAGGGCCATCAGGTCAGCGTTCTGTGGCGCGGCGGGGAAGTGGATAGCATCTTCGGATTTGAGAAGGAGGCGGATGCACTGGAATGGATTAAGGAAAAGTCGCGAGTTTGGTTGTTGGCAAACGCAAAGACTTAAGCTGCCGGGAATGGATTGCTTGGTTTGAGCGTCTGTCCATCTTGAAAAACAGGAATTTTCAACATCCCTAAATCGTGAAGGAGGCGAACGAAGGTTTCTACTTCGGGTATATTTGATTTGAACATAAACCCATGAAAGCGGCAGCCAACAATCCCGCCAATGCCGCCATCATAGACAAGCGTTACATTTCGAAACTCACAATCATAATATTCAAATCCTGAGAGCATCACCTCCTCATTTGTAAACACCTTTCCTCTGATGCGCTGAGGAGGGCCTTTTGCCTTCCGCGATGATCTCGCAATGGGCTGATAGAGCCTGAGTCCTATCCCAATTAGAATCCACGTAATGAGCCCAGCGCCTAATACGCCCGCCCATCGAAACGCTTCCCAAAACCACGATAGTTGCGAGAGAGCCCAACCCATCACAGTCGCGCCCGTGAGGCCTGTGATAAGTAGGAAGGCGCTCCACACCCAACCGCCCAAACTGAGAGCGGTATCCGCTCCTTTAAATTTCTCGAAAAACTTGAACATCGCGATTGCATACCACGTCCTCCTTGTTCGTCGCAGGATGGCAGCGAGCCAGGTCAAGAATTAACCACAGGGGTCATTCTTCAAACTGACCCACTACCCGCCCTTGACTTTTAGAACAAAACATAAACAATGTTCCTGTTATGTTCTGATCGGAGGAGGGAATCATGTTGAGACTATTCGTTGAGGAGGTGACGGCGCTGGCCTCGATCGTGCTGTTCGTCGGGATGATCGCCGTCTGGGCGCAACTCATTCCGCAGCTTTCGTGAGTGTGTGCGGCTTTCCGGGGCGTGCTGGGGAAAACAGGAACAGCTCCGCCGGCGCCTGGGTTTCGCATGGACAGGGCGGGTGCAAGCGCTCACCATTCTTTGTCGAGTCGGCTTATCACGCCGTCAACGTAGCTCCGCACCGATGATTGCCTGAAGCCATGACCGAGAAGCCCGTCGTCGCCGCCGGTTTCGTCCACCTGCACGTCCATTCGGCCTATTCGCTTTTGAAGGGTTCGATCAAGATTCAGAAACTGGTGGAACTGGCCAAGGCCGACCGTCAACCGGCATTGGCGCTCACCGACACCGACAATATGTTCGGTGCGCTGGAATTCTCCGACAAGGTCGCGGGTTACGGGATTCAGCCGATCGTCGGGTGCGAACTGGCGGTCGACTTCGGCGATCAGGATCCCAATGCGCGCAGCACGCTTCCCTTCGCCCGAGTTGTTCTGCTGGCGACGCGCGAGGCCGGTTATCGCAACCTGATGCGGCTGAATTCCCGCGCGTTCCTCGAAACGGCGGTACATCAGACCCCGCACATCAAGTCGGAGTGGCTTCGGGATGAAAACGAAGGGCTGATCGCCTTGACCGGCGGCCCCGACGGGCCGGTGGCGCTGGCGCTCAATGCCGATCATTCCGCTCTTGCGACTGCACGTTGCGATCAACTCGCCCGAATTTTCGGCGACCGGCTCTATGTCGAGTTACAGCGTCATGGCCTCGACAAGGAACGGCGCGTCGAAGGGGCGTTGATCGACCTCGCCTATGCCAAGGGCCTTCCGCTGGTCGCGACCAACGAGCCGTATTTTGCCACCTCCGATGATTATGAGGCCCATGATGCCTTGCTGTGCATCGCCGGCGGCCGCCTGGTTGCGGAAACCGACCGCGATCAACTGACGCCGGATCATCGCTTCAAGACCCGCGCGGAAATGGCCGTGCTGTTCGCCGACCTTCCGGAAGCGTTGTCGTCCACAACTGAAATTGCGGAACGTTGCGCGTTCCGTCCCCTGACGCGCAAGCCGATCCTGCCGCATTTTGCGGTCGGCGCCGGCGCCAACGCGGCGGATGCGAAAAGCGATGAGGTTGCCGAATTGCGGCGCCAGGCGGAAGAGGGGCTTGCCAACCGGCTGGCGGTTCACGGCGTCTCAAAGGGAATGACGGAGGACGACTACAGCGCGCGCCTGAGTTTCGAACTCGACGTCATCACCCGCATGAACTATGCGGGTTATTTCCTGATCGTTGCGGACTTTATCAAGCACGCCAAGTCCGAGGGCATTCCGGTGGGGCCGGGCCGGGGCTCCGGCGCTGGCTCGCTGGTCGCCTATGCGCTCACCATCACCGATCTGGATCCGATCCGGTTCGGTCTGCTGTTCGAGCGCTTCCTCAACCCCGAACGCGTGTCGATGCCGGACTTCGATATCGATTTCTGCCAGGAGCGGCGCGGCGAGGTCATCGACTACGTGCAGAAGCGCTACGGCCGCGATCAGGTCGCGCAGATCATTACATTTGGAACGCTTCAGGCGCGCGGCGTTCTGCGTGACGTCGGCCGCGTCTTGCAGATGCCTTACGGGCAGGTCGACAAGCTGACCAAGCTGGTCCCGCAAAATCCCGCAGCGCCCGTGACTCTGGCCGCCGCGATCGCGAGCGAGCCGAAGCTGCAGGCGTTTCGCGACGAGGATCCGGTGGTGGCGCGCGCGTTCGATATCGCCCAGCGTCTCGAAGGGCTGACGCGTCATGCCTCGACCCATGCCGCGGGCATCGTGATCGGCGATCGTCCCCTGAGCGAACTCGTGCCGTTGTACCGCGATCCGAAGTCGGACATGCCGGTGACCCAGTTCAACATGAAGTGGGTGGAGCCGGCAGGGCTCGTGAAGTTCGACTTTCTCGGCCTGAAGACGCTGACTGTTCTTGACGTTGCCGTGAAGTTGCTGAAGCAGCGCAATATCGATGTCGATCTCGCCACATTGCCGCTCGACGATGCGGCAAGCTACCAGATGCTGATGCGGGGCGACGTGGTCGGCGTGTTCCAGGTTGAAAGTCAGGGTATGCGGCGGGCGCTGGTGGACATGCGCCCGGATCGTTTCGAGGACATCATCGCGCTGGTCGCGCTGTATCGGCCGGGGCCGATGGCGAATATTCCGACCTACTGCGCGCGCAAGCATGGCGAAGAGGAGCCGGAGTATCTTCATCCCATGCTGGAGCCGATCCTCAAGGAAACGTTTGGCGTCATCATCTATCAGGAACAGGTGATGCAGATCGCCCAGGTCATGGCCGGCTATTCGCTCGGCGACGCCGACCTGCTGCGGCGCGCGATGGGCAAGAAGATTCGCGCTGAAATGGAGAAGCAGCGAGCGATCTTCGTTGCCGGCTCCGTGAAAAACGGCGTGCCCAAGGGGCAGGCGGAAACGATTTTCGAGTTGCTGGCGAAGTTTGCCGATTACGGTTTCAACAAAAGCCATGCCGCGGCCTATGCGCTCGTGTCCTACCAGACGGCGTATATGAAAGCGCATTACCCCGTCGAGTTTCTGGCGGCGTCGATGACGCTGGATATGAGCAACACCGACAAGCTCTCGGAGTTTCGCAGCGAGGCCCAGCGCCTCGGCATCAAGGTCGAAACGCCCTCGATCAACCGCTCGGGAGCGACCTTCGAGGTCAGCGACGGCGTCATCTGTTACGCGCTGGCGGCGCTGAAGGGAGTGGGCGCGCAGGCGGTCGAGCAGATCGTTGAAGCCCGCAAGAGCGGGTTGTTCACGTCGCTGGCCGATTTTGCCGTCAGGGTGTCGCCGCGCGCCGTCAACAAGCGCGTGATCGAAAGCCTGGCGGCCGCCGGCGCGTTCGATGCGCTCGAACCCAACCGCGCCGGCGTGTTCGCCGGCGCCGAGGCAATCCTTGCCGCGTGCCAGCGCAGTCACGAGGCCGCGACGCTCGGTCAGAACGACATGTTCGGCGGTATGGCGGATGCGCCGGCCATCATGCTGCCTCAGGCGGAGCCGTGGTTGCCGTCCGATCGGCTGAAGCGCGAGTACGATGCGGTCGGATTTTTCCTGTCCGGGCATCCGCTCGACGACTACGCAACCGCGCTGAAACGGCTGCGCGTCCAGTCCTGGGCCGAGTTTTCCCGTGCGGTGAAGACAGGCGCGACCGCGAGCAAGGTCGCCGCGACGGTCGTCTCGCGGATGGAGCGGCGCACCAAGACCGGCAACAAGATGGGTATCGTCGGCCTGTCCGATCCGACAGGCCATTTCGAGGCGGTGCTGTTCTCGGAAGGGCTGGCGCAATTTCGCGAGGTGCTGGAGCCGGGGGCCGCGGTTTTGATGCAACTCGGCGCAGAGTTGCAAGGCGAGGAGGTTCGCGCCCGCATTCTGCACGCGGAGCCCTTGGACGATGCCGCGGCCAAGACCCAGAAGGGCTTGCGGATTTTCCTGCGCGATACCAGGCCGCTCGATTCGATCGTAAAGCGACTTCAGACGCCCGAAAACGATGACCCGGCCGGGTCCGCAAAAGGCCCCGCCTCCAGGCAATCCGGAGACGGCGACGTCTCGCTGGTGATGTTGCTGGACCTCGAAACCGAGGTGGAAATAAAGCTTCCTGGCCGTTTTCGGGTTTCGCCTCAGGTCGCAGGCGCAATCAAGGCGGTTTCGGGGGTGGTGGACGTCCAGGCGGTCTAAGCCAATCTCGACTGCTTAAATTCTTGCGCGTTGCTCAAGGGAGAGAGCCTCGCGGATCTCAATCTTTGTGGATGTGCCTTGTTCGGACCGCTTTTCGTTCAAATAACATTCAGATAACCGCGCGCTGAATGCCTGAGGTTCATATTGGCTGTTGGTAGGCAGAACGATCATGCGCCTGAACAGAAGTCTCGCAATCTTTGTGTCGTGTCTGCTTTTCTTCGGTGTGTGCTCGGTGATCCCGAGCGCGGCTATCGCCCAGCAACAGGAAAAGCGTATCGCGCTGGTGATCGGGAATGGCGCATATGCCAAGGCTCCGCTCGCGACCGCAGCCAATGATGGTGGACTTATCGCGCAGACGCTGCAAGCGGCCGGGTTCGATGTCAGCGGCGCGCGCGATCTCGACGGCGATACGCTGCGCGGGGCTTTTCGTGACTTCGTGAAGAAAGCGGAAGCATCGGGCCCTGATACCGTCGCGGTGGTGTATCTCGCAGGTTACGGCGTCCAGTACGCGGGCGAGAACTATTTCATTCCGGTGGATTCGACGATCACGCATGACACCGATATCCCGACCGAAGGTTTGCGGATCGGTGATTACATGCACCAACTCACGGCGTTGCCGTTGAAGCTCAGCATCGTCGTGCTGGATATCGCGCGCGAGCAGCCGTTCGTCGAAGATGGATCAATTGCAAGCGGCCTTGCCCTGGTCGAACCCAATCCGCGAATGCTGGTCGCATTCAATGCTGCGCCGGGTACGGTCGCGCCGGAAGAGCAGGGGCCATACGGCGTTTACGCGCAGGCGCTCGCTGAAATGATCCGCACCGGCGGCCTGCCGCTTCCCGAGTTGTTCAATCGGGTGCGTCTGCGCGTCAACGAGAACACCAAGGGCGCGCAGGTGCCGTGGGACACGCAGAAGGTCGACGATGCGCGGTTCATGTTCTTCGATCGCGCGCCGGATGCGCCAGCGACCGCGTCGCCTGATCAAGTCGCGGCGGTGCGCGACAAACCGATCCGCGATCTCGGTGCGTCAGACGCGTATCTGGCGGCGCTCGATCGGGACACCTTGCAGGGCTACGAGGATTTCCTTACCGCCTATCCGCACGATCCAATGGCGAAGCGGGTGAGGGCGATCGTCGCGGCGCGTCGTGAGGCGATCACCTGGCGGCGCAGCTATCGCGCCGACACGCCGGACGCCTACTGGTCATACTTGCGGCGCTATCCGCACGGCCCCCATGCCGCTGATGCGCGGCGCAGGCTCGCGATTCTGTCGGCTGCGCTCGAGCCGCCGCAAACATTCACGGCTCTGGATTACGACGTGCCGCCGCCGCCGCCGGATGAGATTGTCTATGTCGACCGCCCGGTGCTGATGTTCAGCGATCCGGATTTCGACTTTGCTCCGCCGCCACCGCCGCCGGTGTTTTTCCTGCCGCCGCCGCCACCGGACTTCGTGGTGCTGGAGCCGCCGCCGCCGCCGATCGGATTGTTCTACCTGCCGAGTCCGTTGTTCGTGCCGATACCTGCCTATGTAAGCGCCCCAGCTTATGTGCAGCCGCCGCCGAACAACATCATCTTCAACAACATCCACAACACTACGGTGATCAACAACGTCATCAACCGTTCGCCGCCCGCGACCACGGCAAATCCGGCGGCGCCTCTGATAAACCCGGCGGCGCCCAAAGTTGCGCCGGGCAACAAGACCGCTCCGGTGCAAAACCCGGCCGCGCAAGTTCAGGTCAGCCAGCCCGCTGCACATGCAGGACCCGGGCTACCTGCCGCGGTGATGCGGAAAGCAACCCTGATTCAACAAGGCAAAGCGCCAGTCCCGCTGAGCGCGTCCATTAAACCGGCTGCGAAAGCTGGATCGGCTACGGAACGTACCGGCAAGCCGCCCGGACCACGCCGTGCGATGCCTAAGGCTGGCGGCACACGGGCTCAGCCCGCTAAGCCGCAATCGGCTACAACTCCGCCTGCCACGGCCCCGGCCACGACCGGGCACCCGCCCGCGACAGCGGTGCAGCCTGGCAAGCCAGCGTCGGGCTCGGCTTCGGCCAGCAAGCAGATTCCGAAGACCAACGCGCTGCCGGTGCCCGGTACCAAAGGGACGCCGCCGGAACCGGGCGCGTCGACACCAAAACCCGCCGCCACTGGTCCTGGGACGGCACCAGTTTCCGGTGTTCGACCATCGCCGAGCGTCCGACGGGGTGGTGTTGTGCCAAGCCCAGCCGCGCCACGGGCTGTGTCAAAACCCGGCGCCGCAACTTCAGCGCGGAAACCGCAAATTCACCCGCAACTCCGAAGGCCGGGACCATCATCCCGAAGCACTCCAACAGCTGTCGCGCCTCCACATACGCCTCCGCCGCGGGCTGCTCCGACCGTAAGGTCCGCGTCTCCGCCACGACGTGCCGGGCCAACGGCAAGACCCGCGGCTCCAGTGTCGCACGCGGCCCCGCCATTGCGGAGGATGGCGGCGCCTCCGAGACCTGCGCCGCCGCGACGCGTCGCCCGGCCACCGCGGCCCGCGCCGCACGCCGCACCTTCGCGAATGGCTCCGCCGCGGCGCGTTGCGCCGCCGCCGAGACCTGTCGCGCCGCCTCGGGCGGCCCCACGCCCCCCACGGCCGGCGCCGGTCGCCCGTCCGGCGCCACCGCCACATCGTGCCGCGCCTGCGGCCAAGAAGTGTCCGCCGAACGTCGCCAAATGCTAGCAGTAGTGCCGGTCCGACCTCGCCATCTGACCGACATTGTTCCCTTTACGGGAGGCCGAATAACGGCCGGAAATCCTTGCGCTAGGGTGATGCGGCGGCTATAAGCCGCGCCATCTCACACGGAAACATGGCCTAAACAGCCGTCCGGTGGCAGCCGGACCGCATTCCTTTTGGTTTGACGGTTTGTCCTGCTCACACGTTTCCGGAGGAACCAACCGGAGAATTGAACTATGGCGCTTCCTGAATTTTCCATGCGTCAGCTGCTTGAAGCTGGCGTTCATTTCGGCCACCAATCGCACCGCTGGAATCCGAAAATGGCGGATTACATTTTCGGTGCGCGCAACAACATCCATATCATCGATCTGGCGCAGACCGTGCCGCTGCTGCATCGCGCGCTGCAGGCCGTCAGCGATACCGTCGCCAAGGGTGGCCGCATACTGTTCGTCGGCACCAAGCGGCAGGCGCAGGACGGCGTCGCCGAGGCTGCGAAGCGGTCGGCGCAGTACTTTGTCAACTCGCGCTGGCTCGGCGGCACGCTGACCAACTGGAAGACGATTTCCGGTTCGATCAAGCGGCTGCGCCATCTCGATGAGGTGCTCAATTCCGGCGATGCTAACGCCTACACGAAGAAGGAGCGGCTGACGCTGCAGCGCGAGCGCGACAAGCTTGATCGCTCGCTGGGCGGCATCAAGGACATGGGCGGCCTGCCGGACCTGATCTTCGTGATCGACACCAACAAGGAAGACATCGCGATCCAGGAGGCCCAGCGGCTGAACATCCCGGTCGCGGCGATCGTCGACACCAACTGCGATCCCAAGGGCATCACCTATCTGGTTCCGGGCAATGACGACGCCGGCCGCGCCATCAGCCTGTATTGCGACCTGATTGCGCGTGCGGCGATCGACGGCATTTCGCGAGCCCAGGGTGATTCCGGCATTGACATCGGCGCTTCGGTTCAGCCGGCGCGCGAAGAACTTCCGGCTGCCGCGCAGCCTGCCGGCTTCCAGGGTCTCGCCGGTCCGCGCGGCGTCGCCGACGATCTCAAGAAGCTCACGGGCGTCTCCGGTGAGATCGAGAAGAAGTTCAACGACCTCGGCATCTTCCACTACTGGCAGCTCGCCGAGTTCGACCACGAGACCGCTCACAAGATCGGTGAAGAGGTTGGACTTCCGGGCCGTGCTGACGGCTGGGTCGCCCAGGCCAAGGCGCTGACCGCCGAGGCCGAATAACGTGACGGGCCGGCGGTTTCGCGGCCGCCCGCTTTCACACCGGATCTTCTGACTTGTTTCCTGAGTAGAGGTGGGGCGGTGGCCGGTGAGCTGCACCGCAGTCTCCTGACAGGCAAAGGACATACAGCAATGGCAACAATCACCGCAGCCATGGTCAAGGAACTGCGCGAAACCACCGGCGTCGGCATGATGGATTGCAAGCAGGCGCTGGCCGAGAACAACGGTGATATGCAGGCTGCGATCGACTGGCTGCGCAAGAAGGGACTGTCGAAAGCCGCCAAAAAGGCCGGACGCGTTGCGGCCGAGGGCCTGATCGGCGCCGTCACCAGCGGCAACAAGGGCGTCGTCGTCGAAGTCAATTCGGAAACCGACTTCGTCGCGCGCAACGAGCAGTTCCAGGGGCTGGTCAAGATGGTGGCGCAAGTCGCCCTCAGCGTCGGCGCCGATGTCGAGGCGATCAAGGCCGCCAAGGTTGGCAGCGCGACCGTGGAGACGGCCATCTCGGATGCGATCGCCACCATCGGCGAGAACATGACGCTGCGTCGCGCCGCGTTGCTCGAGGTCAGCAAGGGGCTTGTCGCGAGCTATGTCCACAATGCCGTCATCGATGGCGCCGGAAAAATGGGTGTGATCGTCGCGCTCGAGTCAGCGGGGAACTCCGACGAACTCGCTGCGCTTGGCCGTCAGATCGCGATGCATGTCGCGTCCTCGAACCCGTTGGCCATCGATCCTTCGGGGGTCGATCCTGCCGTCGTCAAGCGCGAGAAGGACATCCTCGCCGACAAGTTCCGGCAGCAGGGCAAGCCCGAAGCGATGATCGAGAAGATCACCGAGTCCGGCCTGAAAACCTTCTTCAAGGAACAGACCTTGCTGGAACAACCGTTCATCTTCGACGACAAGAAAAGCGTCGGCCAGGCGCTCAAGGACGCTGAGGGCAAGGTCGGCGCGCCCGTGAAGCTCACAGGCTTTGTGCGCTATGCACTCGGCGAGGGCATCGAGAAGGCCGAATCCGATTTTGCGGCCGAGGTTGCCGCGGCCGCCGGGCAGGGGTAACGCCAGACCTGAATGGGGCGGAGACAAGACTCACGGCGGAGCTAACGCATCATGGATGAGCCGGCCTATCGTCGTGTTGTCATTAAATTGTCCGGGGAATATCTGGCGGGTTCGCAGCCCTTCGGGATCGACCAGCCGACCGTCGATCGTATCGCCGGCGATCTGACCTCTGCACGCGAGTTGGGAACGGAAATCGCGGTTGTGGTCGGTGGTGGAAACATATTCCGGGGCGTCGAAGTGTCATCTCGCGGCGTCTCGCGCCCGACCGGCGATACCATGGGAATGCTTGCGACCGTGATGAACTGCCTTGCGCTCGAGGCCGCCCTCGAACGCCGCGGGCAGTCGGCCCGCGCCCTGTCTGCGTTCGTGATGCCCGAAGTCTGCGAGCTTTTCACCCGCAATGCGGCGCACAAATACCTCTCGGAGGGGCGTATTGTTCTGCTCGCCGGCGGGACCGGCAATCCTTATTTCACGACCGACACCACGGCGGTGCTTCGTGCCGCAGAAATCGGCGCGCAAGCCGTGCTCAAGGCGACGAACGTGGATGGTGTTTACAGTTCGGACCCGAAGAAAGACCCGTCAGCGAAACGGTTCGAGCGGTTAAGCCACTCGCAGGCGCTCGAAGGCGGCTATAAGGTGATGGATGCGACTGCTTTCGCGCTTGCCCGCGAGACGTCGCTGCCTATCATTGTGTTCTCGATCGCCGAACCGGGTTCGATCGGTGCAATTTTGCAAGGCACCGGTCGGGGAACGGTCGTCGCCAGTTGATTCATGGCGTCGGGCCGGGTGCGGTCGGAGGTCGAAGACGTGTCCGGGATGGAGAGCGGTATGACGGCGGGTAATTTCGATATCAACGAGTTGAAACGCCGGATGCAGGGGGCAATTCAATCCCTCAAGCACGAGTTGGGCGGTTTGCGGACCGGGCGGGCGGCGGCATCGATGCTCGAACCGGTGCAGGTCGAGGCCTATGGCAGCCACATGCCCTTGAATCAGGTTGCGACGATCAGTGTTCCGGAGCCGCGCCTGCTGTCGGTGCAGGTCTGGGACAAGTCGATGGTGAAGGCGGTGGAAAAGGCGATCGTCGATTCCAATCTGGGATTGAGCCCCGCGACCGAAGGACAGGTGCTGCGTCTTCGCATCCCCGAACTGAACGAAGAGCGTCGCAAGGAACTGGTCAAGGTCGCGCACAAGTATGCCGAGGCGGCGAAAGTGGCGGTTCGTCACGTGCGGCGCGACGGCCTGGATACGATCAAGAAGCTCGAGAAGAATCACGAGATGTCGGAGGACGATCAGAAGCGTTTGGACAATGACGTTCAGAAAGCGACCGATGCTATGATCTCCGAAATCGATCAATTGCTGGCGGGCAAGGAAAAGGAAATCCTCACCGTTTAGCGGGACTGGACTGACCTCATGTCGAATGCCGTCGCGCCCGCAACCAATGGATCGGATCACACCGATGCGCCGCTGCATGTCGCCATCATCATGGACGGAAATGGGCGCTGGGCGGCGTCGCGCGGTTTGCCGCGCGCCGAAGGTCATCGTCGCGGTGTCGAGGCGCTGCGGCGCGTTGTGCGGGCGGCGCATGAACTCGGCATTCAGTACCTGACGATCTTTTCCTTCAGCTCGGAAAACTGGTCGCGGCCCGCCACCGAAATTGGCGATCTTTTCGGCTTGCTACGCCGGTTTGTCCGCAATGATCTGGCCTCGCTGCATCGTGACGGTGTTCGCGTGCGCGTTATCGGTGAGCGCGCGGGGCTGGAGCCGGACATTTGCGCGCTTCTCGGCGAGGCGGAAGAACTCACCAGAGACAACACTCGCCTCACGCTGGTCGTGGCCTTCAACTATGGCTCACGGCAGGAAATTGCCAACGCCGCGCAGCAACTGGCGCAGGAGGTCGCGGACGGCAAGCGCGATCCGGCGACGATCGATGCGGACGCGCTCGGTCAGTATCTCGATGCGCCCGATATTCCTGATCCCGACCTGATCATCCGCACCAGCGGCGAACAGCGTCTGTCGAATTTCCTGATGTGGCAGGCGGCCTACAGCGAATTCGTTTTTGTTCCGATGCATTGGCCGGATTTCGACAAGGCAGCGCTGGAAGGCGCGATTGCCGAATATGCCAGACGCGAGCGTCGCTTCGGTGGCTTGGCTGCGAAAACCGCATCGTGATGGATATGAACCAGGATCAGGTAGCGCCAGTTTCCGGAGGGGAATCGCGAAATCTCCGGGCGCGTATCATCGCAGCACTGGTTCTCGCGCCGGCTGCGATTGCCGTCGCATGGACCGGCGGACCGCTGTGGATCGGACTTGTGACGCTCGCGGCCGTCGGCCTTTACGTCGAATGGCTCATGATCGTCGGCACCGCGCAGGAAACGCGGACGGCTGCCGCCGGGATCACGGCTCTCGTCGTATCGGGCCTGTGTCTGGGGTTGGGACACAGCGGATATTCGCTGATTATTCTTGTTATCGGCGCTGCGGCGGTTGCTGCGGTGTCGCAACGGCTGCGCCTTTGGTCGGTGGCCGGATTTTGTTATGCGGCGGCGGCGGAATTCGCCTCGGCGCAACTGCGCATCGACGGCGACTACGGATTCATCGCGTTGATGTTGGTGCTGCTGGTGGTTTGGGTGACCGATATCGGAGGTTATTTCGCCGGCCGCGGAATCGGTGGACCCAAATTGTGGCCTCGCGTTAGTCCGAAGAAGACATGGGCGGGTGCGGTGGGCGGCCTCGTCGCGAGCCTAGTTGTCGCCGCCGGATTTTCCGCCTTCGGTTTTGGAGGAATAGCGCCCTTGCTTCTGCTTGGGGCGATTCTGTCAATCGTGTCGCAATCGGGCGATCTATTTGAGTCGGCGGTCAAGAGGCGTTTCGGGGTCAAGGACTCCAGTCAGATCATTCCGGGACACGGCGGGTTGCTCGACCGCCTCGACGGCTTTGTTGCGGCGATTGTTCTCGCCGCGCTTTTCGGATTTTTGCGTGGCGATGCGGATGGCATCGGTCATGCCCTTATGGTTTGGTGATGTATGAGTGCTGTTCCGCTGAAAAACGACAAGCCGGTTCAGGCTGGCGTCAGGACCGTGACGGTTCTGGGAGCGACCGGATCGATCGGCGACAGCACGATGGATTTGTTGCGCGGCGCGCCCGGCCGCTACCGTGTCGAAGCGCTGACCGCGAATTCCAATGTCGAGGCTCTTGTCAAACTGGCGCGGGAATTCGACGCGCGGTTCGTGGCGGTCGCCGATTCCACGCGCTTTGGCGAGTTGAAGGATGCGCTCGCCGGCAGCGGTATCGAGTGTGGCGTCGGCGAAAGCGCGATCATCGAGGCTGCTTCGCGTCCGGCCGACTGGTTGATGGCGGCGGTGAGCGGCGCGGCCGGACTGAAGCCCGCGCTTGCGGCCGTGGATCGCGGGACAACGATTGCGCTTGCGAACAAGGAGTGCCTCGTCTGCGCCGGCGACTTCTTCATGCAGCGCGCCGCGAAGGCGGGGGCCTGCATCCTGCCGGCCGACTCCGAACACAATGCCCTGTTTCAAGCCTTGAGTTCGGGAAATCGCGATGAACTCACGCGCGTCATCATTACCGCATCGGGGGGGCCGTTTCGCACCTGGGCGGCGGCCGACATCGAGAAGGCGACCCTGGCGCAGGCGCTAAAGCATCCGAACTGGAGCATGGGCCGGAAGATCACCATCGATTCGGCGTCGATGATGAACAAGGGACTCGAGGTCATCGAGGCGGCCTGCCTGTTCGCGCTGACGCCGGACGAGATCGACGTCCTGGTTCACCCGCAATCGATCGTCCACGGCATGGTCGAATTCTCCGACCGATCCGTCGTCGCTCAACTCGGAACTCCCGATATGCGGACGCCGATCGCCCATTGCCTCGGCTGGCCCGAGCGCATTGCTGGACCGGCGGCGAAGCTCGATCTCGCCACCATCGGACAGTTGACATTCGAGGCGCCGGATTTCACGCGGTTCCCAGCGCTCCGGCTGGCCTACGACGCGCTGAGAACGGGGAACGGCGCAACCACGGTCTACAATGCCGCAAACGAGATCGCCGTTGCGGCGTTCATCGGCGAGAAAATCAGGTTCGGCGCCATTGCGCGGCTGGTCGAGGCCACCATGAATGACTGGGTCCGGGCAGGAAATCTCGCGCCGCTGACGTCGGCTGACGACGCCATCGCCATTGATCACAACGCGCGGAACATGGCCGCGTCGCTATTGCCACAAATTGCCGCAAAGGCCACCTAAAGGGTGGCCGGAAACAGGGCCTCCGGCACTGGACGAGGGAAACGGGATGGCCGAGTTTTTTCTTCATGGTTTCAATACATTAAGCCACGGTTTGATCGGCTATATCGTTCCGTTCCTGTTTGTTCTCACCATCGTCGTTTTCTTTCACGAACTCGGCCACTTTCTGGTTGGGCGCTGGGTGGGCGTGAAGATCCTGACCTTCTCCGTCGGCTTTGGACCAGAATTGGCGGGCTTCAACGACAGGCACGGGACGCGCTGGAAACTCTCCGCCATCCCCCTCGGTGGATACGTCAAGTTTTTTGGCGATGATTCCGAAGCGAGTACGCCGTCGAATGCAGCCCTCGCAGCCATGACGGCGGAGGAGCGAGACGGCAGCTTTCATCACAAGAAAGTTCTCCCGCGTGCCGCGATCGTGGCTGCGGGGCCGATTGCCAACTTTATCCTCGCGATCGTCATCTTCGCCGGCCTGTTCACGATTTTCGGCAAGCCCAGCACGACCCCCCGTGTCGATACGGTGCAGGCCGGCAGCGCAGCCGAAGCGGCCGGTTTCAAACCCGGCGACATCGTGACCGCTATCAACGGCAGCGGGATCGACAGCTTTTCAGATATGCAGCGTATCGTCGGAATCAGCGCCGGCGAGACGCTGACATTCGCCGTGAAGCGCGGCGATTCGATTATCGATCTGCGGGGAACACCGCAGCTCAAGGACATCAAGGACAGGTTTGGAAACGAGCACAGGATCGGCGTTCTCGGGATTGCGCGCGCGACCTCGCCTGGAGATGTCACCACGGAACGCGTGAATCCGGCGACGGCGGTATGGCTGGGAGTCAAGGAAACCTGGTTCGTGGTCGACAGCACGATGTCCTATATCGGTGGAATTTTCACCGGGCGCGAGGACGCCGACCAGATCGGGGGACCGCTTCGGATCGCGCAGATATCCGGGCAGGTCGCCACGATCGGCCCCGCCGCGCTAATCCATCTTGCCGCCGTTCTTTCCATATCCATCGGGCTGCTGAACCTGTTTCCGGTTCCGTTGCTGGATGGCGGGCACCTTTTGTTTTATGCGGTCGAAGCCGCTCGAGGCCGGCCGATGTCCGAGCGTGCACAGGAAATGGGGTTCCGAATCGGACTCGGCCTGGTGCTGATGCTGATGGTTTTTGCGACCTACAACGATATTCTGCATCTGGCCGGCTCGTGAGTCGCGCGTTCTCTAGGGCGGGATGAGGAAAAGTGTGTAGCGGTTTTCCGCCCGCATGCGGCCCTAAAATGCTGGAATCGATCACGTTCATGATTTTGGATCGATTCAATCCAAAATCATCGCGATCCGGGCGTGGCTAATGGGCAACGTCTTGGAGTTAAATTGGAATTGCACTGCGAAAGGCCGTTTGCCACTCTGGCAAAATTAGCTACAAGCGTTGCAACGAATGGGAATCTGCCGGTTCGTAGGGGTATGGGCCGGCATCGGAATGATAAGGGCGCGCTGCGCATGAATGCTGGAATGCGAGTGTTAAGGGGGACACTGCTCGCCGCCCTGATGGCCGTTGCCGTGCCGGTCGCCGCTGTCGTGACCGTTCCGCTTGTGTCGTCGCCAGCCGCCGCCCAGACTCTTTCGTCGATTTCCGTCGAGGGGAACCGCCGGGTCGAGCTGGAGACGATCCGTTCGTATTTCAAGCCGGATGCAAACGGGCGCCTCGACCAGGCGAGCATCGACGACGCGTTGAAAGCGCTGATCGGGACCGGTCTGTTCCAGGACGTCAGGATCAACCGTGTCGGAGGCCGGCTCGTGGTCTCGGTCGTGGAAAATCCGGTCATCAACAGGGTTGCGTTCGAGGGCAACAAGAAGATCAAGGACGAGCAACTGAAGGCGGAAATTCAGTCCAAGCCGCGCGGCACGTTCTCCCGGCCGATGGTCCAGTCCGACGTCCAGCGAATCGTTGAAATCTATCGCCACTCCGGCCGCTACGATGTGCGCGTTACCCCCCAGATCATCGAGCAACCCAACAACCGCGTTGATCTCGTTTTTTCGATCAACGAAGGCGGCAAGACCAGCGTCAAATCGGTCGAATTCATCGGCAACCACGCTTTTTCGTCCTACCGTCTGAAGGACGTGATCAAGACGCATGAGTCGAACATCCTGAGCTTCCTCGGTAGCGGGGACGTGTACGATCCCGACCGCGTCGAGGCCGATCGCGACTTGCTGCGCCGCTATTATCTGAAGCACGGCTATGCGGACGTTCAGGTCGTTGCCGCCTTGACCGAATACGATCCCGCTCGCCACGGGTTCCTCGTGACCTTCAAGATCGACGAAGGCCAGCAGTACCGCGTCGGATCGGTGACATTCGAATCGACGGTTCCGTCGCTCGACGGAAATTCGTTGCGCAGCTTTTCTCAAGTCCACGTCGGGGCACTCTATAACGCCGAGGCGCTTGAGAAGTCGGTCGAGGAAATGCAGGTCGAAGCGTCGCGGCGCGGATTTGCATTCGCCGTGGTGCGCCCGCGAGGTGACCGCAACTTCGATGCCCATACCGTCTCGATCGTATTTGCGATCGACGAAGGCCCGAGAACCTACATCGAGCGCATCAACATCAGGGGCAACACGCGGACGCGGGACTATGTGATCCGGCGCGAGTTCGATATTTCTGAAGGCGACGCCTACAATCGATCGCTGGTGGATCGTGCCGAGCGCCGCCTGAAGAACCTCGATTTCTTCAAGACGGTCAAGATCACGACCGAGCCGGGATCGTCCAGCGATCGCGTGATTCTCGACGTCGACGTCGAGGATAAGTCGACCGGCGACTTCTCGGTGTCCGGCGGCTATTCGACGACCCAGGGCGCACTCGCGGAAGTCAGCGTCTCCGAACGCAACTTGCTGGGCCGCGGTCTGTATGCAAAGGCCGCTGTTCAGTACGGGCAGTACGCGCGGGGATATTCGCTGTCGTTTGTCGAGCCCTACCTGCTGGACTATCGTGTCGCGCTCGGGCTCGATTTCTACCAGCGCGAGCAACTCGCCAACCAATACATCTCCTATAACATGAAGACGCTCGGATTCAGCCCGCGGCTCGGCTTCGGCCTGCGGGAGGATCTGACCCTGCAATTGCGTTATTCGATCTTCCAGCAGGAAATTACGCTGCCGACCGCCCTGCGGAACTGTAACAATATTCAATTCAACCCGGATGGTACGCCTAACCCGCTCTACAATCCGTCGCCCGCATTCGCTGGTCCGGGAGTCGGATTGGGTTGCTACTCCGACGGTGAAGCTTCGCTTCCGATCCGCCGGGAGTTGGCTGGCGGCAAGACGCTGACCTCGATGCTCGGCTACACGCTGACCTACAATACCCTCGACAACAACAAGAACCCGACCGACGGTCTGCTGATCGATTTCAGGCAGGACTTTGCCGGCGTCGGTGGTGACGTCAGCTACCTGAAGACCGCGATCGATGCGAAGTACTATCGGCCGCTGGTCTCGGACATCGTCGGTCTGATCCATCTGCAAGGCGGTATCCTGAATAGCGTCGGCAAGGACGACGGACAGCCTGGAATTCGTATGCTGGATAATTTCCAGATGGGCCCGAATCTGGTGCGTGGTTTCGCGCCGAATGGCATCGGTCCGAGAGATACCAATTATCTAAGCACGATGGATGCTTTGGGTGGCACCAAGTACTGGGGCGCTTCGGTCGAGTTGCAGATGCCGTTCTGGTTCCTGCCGAAGGAAGTCGGGTTGAAGGGCGCGGTCTATGCGGATGCCGGCTCGCTCTGGGGTTACGAGGGACCGACCTCTTACGCGCTGACCGGCGAGTTCAATGCGCCGGGCTGCATAAAAGGTACGTCGAGCAGTTCGGGAACGTGTGCCGGTCTTCAGTATGACGACACCAACCTGGTCAGGACCTCGGTCGGTGTCGGCCTGATCTGGCAGTCTCCGTTCGGCCCGCTCCGCTTCGACTACGCCGTGCCGATCACAAAGGGCAAGTACGACCGGGTGCAGGAGTTCAGGTTTGGCGGCGGAACGACGTTCTGAGCGTGATCACGGCGCGCACCGCGACGGATGGAATGGCGCAACCGGCATTCTTTAAGCAGCCGCCGTCGTTGACGCTGGCGGAGATCGCCGCATCGACGGGAGCGCAGTTGATCGACGCCTCCCGTGGTGACCAGCGGATTACCGGCCTCGCTTCGCTCGACCAGGCCGGGCCGATGCATCTCACGTTTTTCGACAACCAGAAGTATGCCGCGCAACTGGCGGCGACCAAGGCGGGCGCCTGTTTCGTCAGCCCGCGATTCGAGGCCAGCGTACCGGCCCACGTGGCTGTTCTGCGATCGGCGGCGCCGTTTGGTGCGTTCGTGAGGATCGCGCGAGACTTTCATGCCGATACCCTCCGGCCGCAATCCTGGTTCGACAACGAGGCAATCGCGCCCTCGGCCGTCATTCATCCGTCCGCGCATCTTGAAGATTCGGTCGTCGTCGATCCTTTGGCGGTGATCGGCCCCGGAGTCGAAATCGGAACCGGTTCGGTCATCGGTTCGGGCGCGGTGATCGGCCCCGGTGTGCGGATCGGCAGGAACTGCAATGTTGGCGCAGGCACGACGATCCAGACCACTCTTATCGGCAATAATGTTCTCATCCATCCCGGCTGTCATATTGGTCAGGATGGCTACGGCTTCATTTTCTTCGGCTCCGAAGGCCATGTTAAGGTTCCGCAGACCGGGCGCGTGCTGATCCAGAACGATGTCGAGATCGGCGCCGGCACAACCATCGATCGCGGCAGCCTGCGCGATACGGTTATCGGGGAGGGGACCAAAATCGACAACCAGGTCCAGATCGGCCACAACGTCAGGATCGGCCGGCGCTGCCTGCTGGCGGCCCAAATCGGCCTGGCGGGCAGCCTGACGATCGGCGACAACGTGGCGATAGGCGCCAAGGTCGGGATCAATAACCACCTTCATATCGGTGACGGCGCGCAGATCGTTGCGATGAGCGGGGTCAAGGACGATATTCCTCCGAACGGTCGCTGGGGCGGTTATTTCGCAAAACCAACCAAGCAGTGGTACCGCGAACTGTTTGCGGTGGAGCGCCTGGGGCGCGATGGTGCGCCCAACGCCGGATCGGCCACGCCCGATCCAACGGATCGAGGTGAATGAGTAATGGAGTCGCCGATCAAGTTCGAGGAGGTGGACATTGCCACCATTCTCAAAACTCTCCCTCATCGTTATCCATTCCTGCTGATCGACCGGGTCATCAACATTCGCGCCGATCACAGCGGTATCGGCGTGAAGAACGTCACGATCAATGAGCCTGCGTTCCAGGGGCACTTTCCGGAACGACCGGTCTATCCGGGGGTGTTGATGATCGAGGGGATGGCGCAGACGGCGGGTGTCATCGGCATCACGTCGGTAGAGGGCACCGAAAAGCCTCGCGCGGTTTATTTCCTGACCATCGACAAGTGCAAGTTCCGCAAGCCGGTGATGCCGGGCGATATCGTCGAATATCACATGCGCAGCATCGGTCGCCGCAAGACGATGTGGTGGTTTCACGGCGACGCGAAGGTGAATGGCGCGACCGTCGCCGAAGCCGACGTCGGCGCGATGCTGACCGACTGATGAGCAAGATCGACGCTACCGCACGGATTGAAGATGGTGCCGTGATCGGAGAGGCGACCGAGATCGGGCCGTTCTGCACGGTCGGCCCTCACGTCGTCCTCGGCCCGAATTGCCGCCTGATATCGCATGTGTCCGTCACGGGCCACACGACCATCGGGGCAAATTGCACGATCTATCCGTTCGCCGCGCTTGGCGGCGCGCCACAGGATATGGGTTACCGGAACGAGCCGACGCGTCTCGAGATCGGTGACGGCTGCACGATCCGCGAAAGCGTGACGATGAACGTCGGCAGCCCCAAGGATGTCGGCGTTACCCGCGTCGGTGCCCGCGGGTTCTTCATGAGTTACAGTCATGTCGGCCACGACTGCCAGGTCGGCGATGACGTGATCTTTGCCAACTCGGCAACGTTGGGAGGGCACTGCAAGGTCGGAGATAACGTCTATATCGGCGGTCTTTCGGCGGTGCATCAGTTCGCGCGTATCGGCAGACAAGCCATGATCGGCGGCCTCACCGGCATTCGCGGCGATGTGATTCCTTATGGCTTCGTCAACGGCCAGCATGGGCACCTCGAGGGTCTCAACGTTGTCGGCATGAGGCGCCGCAAGTTCACCCGCGAGCGTCTCGCCAAGGTCAGGTCCTTCTATCAGGAGCTGTTTTACGGGCCGGGTCTGTTTGCAGAGCGCCTCGAGCGCGTTCAAGCCTGTGCGTCGGACGATCCGGCCATTGCGGAGATCCTGACGTTCATCGGCGAGGGTAAGCATCGCCCTTTGTGTTTGCCGGAGGACGGTGCAAATAAATCTGCATAGCGGAGTCGTCGGCGAGCCATGACTAATCGCGTTTCGGATATCTCTTCGCCGATTGGCTTGATTGCCGGAGGCGGAGTGCTGCCGTTCGCGGTTGCGGATTCGCTTTTGGCGCGAGGCATCAAACCGGTTTTTTTCGCATTGAAGGGCGTTTGCGATCCGGAGAAGGTGTCGCAGTTCCGACATCACTGGATTGCGGTCGGCCAGATCGGGAAGGTTGTCCGTCTGCTGCGTGCCGAAAATTGCCACGATCTGGTTTTCATCGGAACGCTGGTTCGCCCGGCGCTGTCGGAGATTCGCCTGGACTGGGGGACTGTTCGGGCGATGGGACATGTTCTGGCGGCATTTCGCGGCGGCGATGACCATTTGCTGTCTGGGATCGGCCGCATCCTCGAGCGCGACGGTTTTCGAATGGTAGGTATTAGGGACATTGCCCCGGATCTGCTGATGCCGGCTGGATGCCTGACCCGGAAGACGCCGGACCAATCCGCTTCGGCAGACATAGCGAAGGGGCTGGACGTGCTGCGCGCCCTCAGTCCGTTTGACATCGGGCAGGCCGCCGTGGTGATCGACGGGCATGTGGTCGGCGTGGAAGGCATCGAGGGAACGGATGCGCTGTTGGCTCGTATCGCCCAACTGCGCACCGAGGGACGAATCCGCGCCAAAGCCGCGCGCGGCGTGCTGGTGAAGGCGCCGAAGAACGGGCAGGACTTGCGCTACGACCTTCCGACGCTGGGTCCGCGAACCGTCGAGAATACGGCCGCCGCCGGACTCGCCGGTATGGCCGTCGTCGCCGGCAATACGCTGGTTGCCGAACCGCAGGCGCTGGTCGGCGCGGCGGATGCGTCAAGCCTGTTCGTTGTCGGACTGCCTGCGTGATGGCGGACGGGACCGCTGCAAATCGCTCGCGACGGATATTTCTCATCGCGACGGAGGAGTCGGGCGACCGCCTCGGTTCCAGCCTGATGAAAGCCCTGCGGTGGCGGCTCGATGGTGCCGTGCGGTTCGAAGGCGTCGGCGGCCGGTCAATGGCGCGCGAAGGCCTGGTGTCGTTGTTTCCGATCGAAGATCTGTCGATCATGGGATTAGCGGCCGTGGTGAAGCAGCTTCCCATGATCCTGCGGCGGATACGCGACACCGCCGATGCCGTGATCGCGGCTGCGCCCGACATGCTCGTCATTATCGACAGTCCCGACTTCACCCATCGCGTGGCGCGACGGGTGCGTGCGCGGCGACCGGCCCTGCCGATAGTGGACTACGTCTCGCCCTCGGTGTGGGCGTGGCGGCCCGGTCGAGCGCGGGCCATGCGTCGCTATGTGGATCATGTGCTGGCGCTGCTGCCGTTTGAGCCGGAAGAATATCGCAGGCTCGGAGGTCCGCCTTGCACCTATGTCGGGCATCCGCTGACCGAGCAGGTCGGAATGCTGCGACCGGACGCACAGGAACGCCAGCGGCGCGATGCGCCGCCGCCGGTGCTTCTGGTATTGCCCGGAAGCCGGCGCAGCGAGATTGATCATCACATGGCGGTGTTCGGCGAGACGTTGCGTGCGCTACAGGCGGACGCCGGCGCGATGGATGTGGTGCTGCTGACGATGCCGCATCTGATCGAGAAGGTGAAAGTGGCAGTCGCGAACTGGCCGCTGCAACCCCGAATCGTCGTTGGCGAGCAGGGCAAACAAGCGGCGTTTCGTGTCGCCCGTGCAGCCCTCACGAAATCAGGAACCGTCACACTCGAGTTGGCGCTCGCGGGCGTGCCGATGGTTACCGCCTACAGGGGGGGCGCAGTGGAGGCCTGGATCGCACAACGCGTGATCCGCACGTCATCGGTCATTCTGGCCAATCTCGTGATTGGTGAAAACGTCATTCCCGAATTTCTTCAGGAAACCTGTACGCCCGGGAATCTTGCGCCGGCGCTTCGAGACATTCTGACAGACTCGCCGCTGCGGCTGCGTCAGCTCGAGGCGTTTGCCACGCTCGATGCGATTATGGAAACGGGACAGCGCTCGCCGAGCGAGCGCGCGGCGGACATCGTCCTTGAAACAATGCGCGCGTCCCGCGGACCGGAGTAGTGCGTAAAGAAAAGGATGAGCGGGTCCGTAGCAGCATCCGGCCTCGCCTCATTTCGAGAGCTTATTTTCGGTCGGCCATATCGACGTAATCGCGCCGCGCCGCGCCGGTATAAAGCTGCCGCGGGCGGCCAATCTTCTGCTGCGGATCCTCGATCATCTCGCTCCACTGGCTGATCCAGCCGACAGTGCGCGCGACGGCGAACAGAACCGTGAACATCGAGGTCGGGAAGCCCATCGCTTTCAGCGTGATGCCCGAATAGAAATCGACGTTCGGATACAGCTTGCGATCGATGAAATACTGATCGTTCAGGGCGATCTTCTCAAGCTCCAGCGCCACCTTGAGCATCGGATCGTCGCCGTGGCCGGTCTCATCGAGCACCGCGTGACACACCTTCTGCATGATCTTGGCGCGCGGATCGTAGTTCTTGTAGACCCGGTGTCCGAAGCCCATCAGGCGGACATCGCTGTTTTTGTCCTTCACCCTCGCTATGAAGTCGGGAATCCTGTCGACCGTTCCGATGTCGGAGAGCATGGCCAAGGCTGCCTCATTGGCGCCGCCGTGCGCGGGTCCCCACAGGCAGGCGATGCCCGCGGCGATACACGCGAACGGATTCGCGCCCGACGAACCCGCGATGCGCACGGTCGATGTCGAGGCGTTCTGCTCGTGGTCGGCATGCAGGATGAAGATTGTGTCGAGCGCGCCCGCCAGAACGGGGTTGATCTCGTAGTCCTCGCACGGCACGGCGAAGCACATCTGGAGGAAATTCTCGGCAAAGCTCAGCGAATTCTTCGGATAAATGAACGGCTGGCCGATGGTGTATTTGTAGGCCATCGCAGCCAGTGTCGGCATTTTCGCGATCATGCGCATGGACGCGATCATGCGTTGCTTGGAATCGTTGATGTCGGTGGAGTCGTGATAGAAAGCGGCGAGTGCGCCGACAGCAGCTACCATGACCGCCATGGGGTGAGCGTCGCGGCGGAAGCTCTGGAAGAACCGCGTCATTTGCTCGTGAACCATGGTGTGGTGAATGACACGCTGGTCGAAATCGGATTTCTGCGACCTGGTGGGCAGTTCACCGTAGAGCAGCAGATAACAGGTCTCGAGGAAATCGCCGTTTTCCGCGAGCTGCTCGATCGGATAACCGCGATATTCGAGCACGCCTGCGTCACCGTCGATATAAGTGATCTTGGATTGGCAACTGGCGGTGGACGTGAAGGCAGGATCATAGGTGAACATGCCTGCATGTGCATAAAGCTTGGCGATGTCGATGACGTCCGGTCCGACTGTGCCGCTCAAAACAGGAAACTCGTAGGTCTTGTCGTCGACCGTCAGCGTTGCGGTTTTTGTTGCGTTCATCGCGAAGCCCCCCGATGATATCGTTGCGGGCCGGCTAGTTCTCTCGATGAGCTAGAGAGACGAGTCGGTCATTCCAGAAGCGCCGCGCAATGGGTATCGTATTGCTGTGTGCATCGCAAGATCGCCAAAAATCGGTGGTCGGTGTTACGGCGAGACCTGATCGTCAAGCCGAGCCAGACACGTCTGTTTTCCAAGCACGGCGAGGACGTCGAATATGCCTGGCGAGGTCGTTCGTCCCGTCAAGGCGATGCGAAGCGGTTGCGCGATGGCGCCGAGTTTCAGGTTGTTTTGCTCGGCAAAAGTTCGCATCGCGGCTTCGGTGGTCTCCGCGCTCCACGATGTCACCGATTCAAGCGTTGCGCGGAGTCTGCCGATCAGCGCGCGAGTCTCCGGGGTCAACAACGGGATGGCTTTGGCGTCTAGTGTCAACGGCCGATCGGCGAAGATAAACCTGGCGCTGTCGATCAGTTCGATCAGGGTTTTAGCTCGTTCCTTGAGTCCGGGCATCGCGCGCAGCAGTTGCGCTCGCGTGACATCGTTGAGTTTCGGTTTGAGGTCCGCTCCGCGGGGAACGTAATCGAGCGCATCCTGGAACAGGTTTACAAGAACGTGATCGTCACAATTGCGGATATAGTGGCCGTTGAGATTTTCGAGTTTGGCAAAGTCGAAGCGCGCCGCGGATCGTCCGATCGCGGACAGGTCGAACGCGTCGATCATTTCCTGTGTGGAGAAAATCTCCTGATCGCCATGGCTCCAGCCGAGCCGGACCAGATAGTTGCGGAGTGCCGCCGGCAGATATCCCATGGCGCGGTAGGCATCCACCCCCAGCGCGCCGTGGCGCTTCGAGAGCTTCGATCCGTCGGGGCCGTGGATGAGGGGAATGTGGGCCATCGTTGGGAGAGCCCATCCGAGGGTATCGTAGATCTGCTTTTGGCGGGCGGCATTGATAAGGTGGTCGTCGCCGCGAATGACGTGCGTCACTCCCATGTCATGATCGTCGACCACGACCGCGAGCATGTAAGTCGGGGTGCCGTCGCCCCGCAGCAGCACGAGGTCGTCGAGGTTCTCGTTCTGCCAGACAACACGCCCCTGAACCTGGTCCTCGATCACGGTCTCGCCGATCAGAGGCGCCTTGAGGCGAATGGTCGGCTTGAGGTCAGGCGGGGCTTCCGACGGATCGCGGTCGCGCCAGCGGCCGTCGTAAAGCTTAGTGCGGCCCTCGGCGCGCGCCTTGTCCCGCATCTCGGCCAGCTCTTCCGGCGTCGCATAGCATCGGTAAGCCTTGCCTTCGGCAAGCAATTGCTCGGCGATGTCGCGATGCCGTGCGACGCGGGAAAATTGGTACACGACATCGTCGTCCCAGTCGATTCCCAGCCATTTGAGCCCGTCAAGGATAGCCTCGATTGCCGCCGTCGTGGAGCGCGCGCGATCGGTGTCCTCGATCCGAAGCAGCATCCTGCCGCCGTACTTGCGCGCGTAGAGCCAATTGAACAGCGCGGTTCGTGCGCCCCCGATGTGAAGAAAACCGGTCGGTGACGGAGCGAAACGGGTGACGACGGGTGCGGTCATTTTCGGGGATCAAACTTTCAGAGACGGTATCGGCGGGCCTTTATCACACCCGGGATTCGCATGAAAGGCTGCGAGCCGATACGGGCCTGCCGTTCCCGCAAAACGGCCAGTATCTCGGCCCTTGGCGGGCGCTTGCGGATTTGGCACATAGGCTCAGCTTTGAAAGGCACACAATGACTGACGAATCGACCGCGGATGCGGGCCGGGATTTCATACGCGATATCGTGGCGGCCGATCTCGCGTCCGGAAAGCACAACAGCGTCGTCACCCGGTTCCCGCCGGAGCCGAACGGCTATCTGCATCTGGGACATGCCAAATCGATCTGCCTGAATTTCGGCATCGCCGAGGAATTCGGCGGATGCTGCCACCTGCGTTTCGACGACACCAATCCGGCCAGGGAGGAACAGGAATACATCGACGCGATCCAGCGCGACGTCCGCTGGCTCGGCTTCGATTGGAGGAAGAACCTTCACTATGCCTCGGACTATTTCGAGCAGCTCTACGCCTGGGCGCAGCACCTCATTCGCGCGGGCAAGGCCTACGTCGATGACCAGTCGCAGGAGGAGATCCGGCTGGCGCGCGGCACGCTGACCGAGCCCGGCAGGGACAGTCCGTTCCGCGACCGGCCGGTCGATGAAAATCTCGACCTGTTCGCGCGGATGCGGGCCGGAGAATTTCCCAATGGTGCGCGGGTTCTGCGTGCCAGGATTGATATGGCGTCGGGCAACATCAACCTGCGCGATCCCGTGCTTTACCGGATCCTCCATGCCCCTCATCCACGCACGGGCACGGCGTGGAATATCTATCCGAGTTACGATTTTGCCCATGGGCAATCGGATTCGATCGAACACATCACGCATTCGATCTGCACGCTGGAGTTCGAGGATCACCGGCCGCTCTATGACTGGTTTCTCGACAACCTTCCAGTGCCGTCGCGGCCGCATCAGTACGAATTCGCACGGCTCAATGTCACGCACACCCTGTTGTCGAAGCGGATCCTGACCGAACTCGTCCGTGGCGGTCACGTCTCGGGCTGGGATGATCCACGGATGCCGACGCTTGCGGGCCTGCAGCGGCGCGGTGTGCCGGCCGCGGCGCTACGCGAGTTCATCAAGCGGATCGGCGTTGCCAAGGCCAACAGCACCGTCGACATCGGAATGTTTGATTTTGCGGTCCGCGAGACTCTCAACAGGAGCGCACCGCGTCGCATGGCCGTCTTGCGTCCACTCAAGATCGTGATCGAGAACTATCCGGAAGGCGAGAGCGAGGAGCTTGAGGCGGTCAATCACCCCGACGATGCATCGCGGGGCACGCGACGGATCCGGTTCGGGCGCGAACTTTATATCGAGCAGGATGATTTCATGGAGAACCCGCCGAAGAAGTTCTTCCGCCTTTCACCGGGCAAGGAAGTGCGGCTGCGTTACGCCTATTTCATCACCTGCCGCGATGTCATCAAGAACGCGGCGGGCGAAGTGGTCGAACTCCGCTGCACCTACGACCCCGCGACCAAAGGCGGCAACGCGCCCGACGGCCGCAAGGTGAAGGCCACGATGCATTGGGTGAGTGCAGCCGAGGCCGTGCCGGCCGAGATCAGACTCTACGGTCATCTGTTTGAAACGGCGCAACCCGACGCCGCGAACTTTGCATCCGAACTCAATCCGCAATCGCTGGAGACTTTGTCCGGCTGCATGGTCGAGCCCGCGCTTGCCAGCGACGATACCGAGGGCGCAGTGCAGTTCGAACGGCAGGGCTATTTCTGCCGGGACCGGGATTCGTCGCCCGGCCGGTTGGTGTTCAACCGGACGGTCGGCCTGCGCGACACCTGGGCCAAGGTCGCGGCGTCCGGCTCCTGATTTCGCCAGTATTCCGCATCCGTTCCACTGTTCCTTGCGCGGTCTCTTCCGTTATAGCGTTTTCGAGCGAAGTGGATCCCGGTTCGCGTGAAGAAAACGCGTCAAATAAAAATCATAGAGCCCCGCTTCTGATTCCATCAGAAGCGGAAAGGCTCTAGCATCGCGGCGAGGGCGCGAGGAGTGGCCGGATGCCGGAGCGGGGCAGGGCTCGGGATCGGACAGGGGGATACGCAGGAACGTGGCCGTCGCGGCAAGCGGTCGCTGCCAGTCCCTCACAAACGCCTTCGGGCACTTTGCCGGCACTTGTGGCACGGCTGCGAGACTGGGCGCGCGCGGAAGCGGGAGCCGGGCGGCTGTTGCCCTGGGTGCCGGTGGCATTCGGCGCAGGCATTGCGATCTATTTTTCGGCCGATCACGAGCCGATAGCCTGGGTTGTCGTTGCGACTGCGGGGGCCCTTTGTGTTGCGGCGCTGTTACTGCGTCGGCATCGGCTGTTTCCAGCCGCCGTGGTGATCGCAGCAATGGCCGCGGGTTTTGCCGTCGCCACGGTGAAAACGGCACGGGTTGGACACGTCGTCCTGACGCGGCCGATGTATTCGCCGCTAATCAGGGGCTTCGTCGAAACCCGAGAGGTGCGCGAGCGCACCGACAGATTTGTTCTGCGCGTCGTCCGGATGGACGATCCGTGGCGGCACGTCAAACTGGATCGCGTGCGGCTGTCGGTCAGGAAGGGCACCGCGCCGGCCGTCGGCAGTTTCGTGGAATTGAAAGCGCGGTTGCAGCCGCCGCTCACAGCTTTGCGGCCCGGAAGCTACGATTTCGCGCGCGACATGTATTTCCAGGGCATCGGCGCCTCCGGCTTTGTCATGGGCGCCATCAAAACCGTGAATCCGCCGCGCGGCGGCGGGATCGCGCTGCGCTATGCCGCGCTGATGCAGGAACTGCGCGACGCCATCGACGCCCGCATCCGTCTCATTCTCAGCGGCGATTCCCGGGCGATTGCCACCGCGCTCCTGACCGGACGGCGCGACGCCATCACGAAGCCCGTCAACGACGCGATGTTCATTTCGGGGCTGGGCCATGTGCTGTCGATTTCCGGCTATCACATGGCCGTGGTCGCCGGCGTGGTGTTCTTCGCGGTGCGCGCGTTGCTGGCGCTGATCCCGGCGCTGACGGCGACCTTTCCGATCAAGAAATGGTCGGCTGCGGCAGCGCTCGCCGCGGCCGCGTTTTATCTCCTGCTGTCGGGCGCCGAGGTCGCGACCCAGCGCTCGTTCTTCATGACGGCGGTGGTGCTGATCGCGATCATGGTCGATCGGCGCGCCATCACATTCCGCACGCTGGCGGTCGCGGCGATGATTGTGCTCGCGATTGCGCCGGAGGCACTGGTGCATCCGAGCTTTCAAATGTCGTTCGCGGCGACGCTCGGGCTCGTGGCGCTGGTCCAGGTCGGGATGCCGAAATTGTTCGCAACGCCCGATCATTCGCCGACGGCGCGGGCGGCACTGTGGGGCGGCCGCGAAATCGTTACGCTAACACTGGCGTCGCTCGTCGCCGGACTTGCGACGACGCCCTATGCCGCGTTCCATTTTCATCGCGTGACGCCGTACGGCGTGGTCGCAAACCTGCTGGCAATGCCGGTGGTCTCCGCACTGGTGATGCCGGCCGGGCTGTTGGGACTGGCTGCGATACCGTTCGGTTTCGACGGTGTGTTCTGGCGGCTGATGGATATCGGCATCGAATGGATGATCGTGGTCACGCAATGGGTGGCGGCGTTGCCCGGCGCCATCGGCCGCATGGCGGCGTTCGGAACCGGGCCGCTGATCGCTGCGACCGCGGGCATCGTTCTGCTCGGACTGCTCAGAACGCCGCTGCGCTGGAGCGGTGCGGCCATCATCGGGCTGGCGATCGCATGGTCGCTTGCCGTGACGCAGCCGGACATTCTGGTCTCCGCCGACGGCCACAATGTCGGCGTGCGGGGCGGAGACGGCCGGCTGCGTCTCATCCGCACGGCCAAAGACAACTTTACGGTCAGGGAATGGCTGGCCGCTGATGCGGACGGACGTGGGCCTGCCGACCCCACGCTTGCAGAGGGCGTCTCATGCGACGACGCGGGCTGCGTGGTTAAGGTGAGCGGAGGTGGAATTGTCGCGCTGGCGCGGCGCGCGGACGCGATGGAGGACGACTGCGTGCGGGCGGAGGTGATGGTGACGCCGTGGCAGGCTCCGGAGGGCTGCCTTGCGCAGGTCATCGATCAGGACAGGCTGCGGCGGGAAGGCGCCCTGGCGCTGCGGCGAACGCCGGATCATGATAATTTTGGGTCGAATCGATCCAACATCACGAACGTGATCGATTCCAATATTTTAGAGCGGGATGCGGGCGGAAAACCGCTGCACACTTTTCATCCCGCCCTCGGCGGCGCAAAACACAACTTTGCGGTCAATGCCGTCCGGCCCGATCAGGTCGACCGGCCCTGGTCGCCCGCCGTCGGCGGTGAAAAACCGGCGCATGTCAGCACCCGGCCCAGGCCGGCACACCCGATCGATGCCACGCCCGCGGCTGACGATCTCCAGCCGGACGATTGAACGGTCCGCCGCCGCCCAAGGACTTGCGAGAGCCAGCACTTGCGAGAGTCAGTACTTGCGATAGATGCCGATCAGCTTGCCCTGGATCTGGACGCGGTTGGGCGGAAGAATGCGAACCTCGTAAGCTGTGTTCGCGGGCTCGAGCGCGATCGAAGCCCCGCGGCGGCGGAAGCGCTTCAGCGTCGCTTCCTCGTCGTCGATCAGGGCAACGACGATGTCGCCGGTTTCCGCCGTTTCGTTGCGCTGGATCAGCGCCATGTCGCCGTCGAGGATTCCGGCCTCGACCATCGAATCGCCGCGCACCTCGAGCGCATAATGCTCGCCGGAGCCGAGCATGTCGGGCGGCACGCTGATTGTGTGGCTCCGGGTCTGTAGCGCCTCGATCGGTGTGCCAGCCGCGATACGTCCCATCACCGGAACGGCGACCGGACGGTCTGCATCGTCGACGACACCGCCGCCGCTGCTCGGGCGGACTTTGCCGAGATTGCCTTCAATGACGCTCGGCGTGAAACCGCGACGGCCGCCGCCGCTGCCGGCGACCTCCGGCAGCTTGATGACCTCGATGGCGCGGGCGCGATTGGGCAGGCGGCGGATGAAGCCGCGTTCCTCCAGCGCGGTGATCAGGCGATGGATACCGGACTTCGAGCGCAAATCGAGCGCATCCTTCATTTCATCGAACGAGGGCGGCACGCCGGATTCCTTCAGCCGTTCGCTGATAAAACGCAGGAGTTCGTACTGTTTGCGCGTGAGCATTCCGACCAGTCCCCGGTTGATGGTGCCTGCCGTCCGATTCCAGAACCTCAGGCTTACAGCCTTATACCGGGCGGCACGACTACTCGAAACAAATCATGAACATACACTATATGTTCGATATGTGTTCCGCAACCCTTTAATTTAACGTCAACAAGGCGAGGCTTTACGACAGCGAGAGCTTAATGACGGCGCAGGGCTCGCCTTTGCTCGCGGCAGGCGCAAGCGGCGCGCGGACCACGAGTGCTTCCGCTGCCGCGAGATTTCCCATCAACGAACTGTCCTGATGTCCGACCGGCGTCGCGACCGGCAACCCGTCTGGCGAGTGCGCGAGGCGGGCGCGCAGATAATCCTGCCGGGCTTGATTGGCGGCGACATTGCTGCCGAGCACCGCCGGTTCAATGCGATGGTGGATATCCTGACGGCCCGACAACGCACGAATCAGCGGCACCATGAACAGGAACGCGCAGATGTAAGACGAGACGGGATTGCCGGGCAGGCCGATCACGCGCATTGCGCCGAGGCGTCCGTGCATCATCGGCTTGCCGGGCCGCAGCGCGATCCGCCAGAACGCAATCTCCACGCCTTCGGCCTCCAGCGCGCGCTTGACGAGGTCATGGTCTCCGACTGACGCCCCGCCTGTGGTGACGAGAATGTCGGCGCCGCTGTCGCGGGCACGACGGATTGCGCTTCTGGTCGCCTCCATGGTGTCGGCGGCGATGCCGAGGTCGATCGCCTCGGCGCCTTCGTTCCGGGCGAGCGCGCGAAGCGCGTAGCCGTTGGACAGGACGATTTGACCCGGACCGGGCGTCGTGCCCGGCAAAACCAGTTCATCGCCGGTGGCGAGCACGGCTATTTTCGGATGGCGGTGCACCGGCAGGTCCGGATAGTTCATGCCGGCGGCAAGGGAGAGATGGCGGTCGGTGAGATGGCTGCGGGCGCGCAGCAACACGTCGCCTTCGTGAAAATCGACGCCGGCAGGGCGGATATTCTTTCCGGCCGCGGTGGCTTCCTTGACCATGACGTCGTCGCCGTCGCGTTCCGTGTCCTCCTGGATCACGACGGTGTCGGCGCTGTCCGGCACCACGCCTCCGGTAAAAATCCGCAGAGCTTCGCCGGCCCCCAGCGCCCGCTCGAGCGGCCGTCCCGCGGCGATCTCGCCGATCACATGCAGCCGCGCCGGAATCGTCGCGATGTCCGCCGCGCGCACCGCGTAGCCGTCCATCGCCGACATCGCCACCGGCGGCTGGGTCCGGCGCGAGGGGAGGTCGCGCGCCAGCACCCGGCGATGCGCGGCCTCGAGGCCAACCGATTCTTCCGGCAGCGGTTCGACTCCGGCGAGAACGGCCGCAAGGGCGTCGGCGACTGCCATCAGGGCCATGACCATATTCTCCCAGGTTTCCAATGATCCGATTCTAACATTCGCATCCCGTGCGAGCAGGTGTCTTTGCGAATGTTGGAATCAAAGGACCACTGGCAAATATAGATGACTAATGGAGTTTTAGACGATGCGCTTCGAGAGCACACAAGTTCATCTATAGAACTTGCGGTCGGCAGACAACGGCTCCCTGAACCGAAACGCTCGGGTGGAGCGTTCGCTCGAGGCTCCGCGCGGCTCTGATGGTGGTTTCGGAGGATCGCTTCCCTTTTTCGGAGTTCACCCGTCAGACGAACTCATCATTCCAAATGACACTTGGATCATAAAGTTGTCCGCGCTTCTTGATTCAAAATTAAATCATGCCGCGACGACGTGCGATTCTCGGAATCGGAGCGGCGGAACCGTCCGGGGCCGGATCGGTTGTCCCATAAACTGACGGTTTGATCCGGGATGGCGCGATTGCAGCCAGTCATGCGGAGGACCGTCAGGGAGGACTGCCCCGGCAAGCGGAGCGCAGGTCGAAGGAGGCACCCATGATGCGGAAATGGCGGCGCGAATCGATCCTCGATGTCTACAATCTCGTATTGGCTCTGGTCCTGTTTGTAACGCCGTGGTTTCTCGCGCGGGATACCATGGCTGTGGACCTCACTCTCTGGGCGAGCAGCGCGGCGATCGGCGCGATCTCGGTGGCCGCGATTTTGGCGTTCGCCTGGTGGAAAGAGTGGATCAACCTGCTGCTCGGCCTCTGGTTGATCGCCTCGCCATGGCTTCTGGGCTTCGCCCACACTAGCGCCATGCACTTCAGCATCGGCATCGGAGTCGTGGTGGCGTTCATGTCAGTGCTTGAAATATGGCTGGTCTACGACGAGGAGGACGAATCCCGCAATCCGGCGCCGCACGAGGAGGACCGGCCGCTATTGTCCTGACGGAGTATCCGTCACGAGGTAGTGGCCGGATTTGCCGCCCTTCTTCTCGACGAGGTGAATGCCCTCGATGCGGACGCCGCGTTCGACGGCCTTGATCATGTCGTAGATCGTCAGGCAGGCGACGGAAACCGCGGTGAGGGCTTCCATTTCCACGCCGGTCGGGCCGGAGACCTTGACACTGGCGCGCACGCGGCAGCCGGGGAGTTTTTTGTCGGTTTCGATGTCGAGCGTGACCTTCGACAGCGCCAACGGATGACAGAGCGGGATCAGGTCCGATGTTCGCTTGGCCGCCATGATGCCGGCGATCCGCGCGGTGCCGAGTACGTCGCCCTTCTTGGCGTTGCCGCTCTCGATCAGGGCCAGCGTGGTCTTGGTCATGATGACCTGGCCTTCGGCGACGGCGATGCGTTCGGTCGCGGGCTTTGCCGAGACGTCGACCATCCGCGCCTCGCCTTTGACATCGATATGGGTGAGGGCGGGTTCGTCTTTCACTTTTCCGGACATGTTTGCGGAACTCCAAAACCGGTGTCGTCCCTGCGGACGCAGGAATCCATACGCCGAGGACGCGCGAATGAATACAGGTAGTGCGGACAGGAACAGCACGTCGTGCGAACCAGCTTCGCTTGAAAACGGTTTGACGCCTGCTCCGTCACGATCGTCAGGGGTTATGGGTCCCTGCGTTCGCAGGGGCGACCTGTGGAAATGATTGTTCGCCGCGTGCCAGCAGCGTACGGGTTGCGGCGGTGACGTCGGCTTGCCGCATCAGGCTTTCGCCGACGAGGAAGGTGGAAATGCCGACCCGTTCGAGCCGCGCGAGGTCAGCCGACGCGAAGATGCCGCTTTCGCCCACCATCAGGCGGTCCTTCGGAATGTGCGGCGCCAGCGCTTCGCTGGTCGCAAGCGTCGTTTCAAAGGTGCGGAGGTTGCGGTTGTTGACGCCGATCATCGGCGAACGAAGTTTGAGTGCGCGATCCAGTTCCTCGCGATTATGGATTTCGAGCAGCGCGTCCATGCCGAGATCGAGCGCGGCCGCCTCGATGTCTTTCGCCGCGGCATCGTCGAGCGCGGCCATGATGATCAGGATGCAGTCGGCCCCGTGCGCGCGGGCCTCGACCACCTGATAGGTGTCGAACATGAAGTCCTTGCGCAGTACCGGCAGCGACGTCGCGGCGCGGGCGGCGACCATGAAATCGAGATGGCCCTGAAAGGAGGGCGTGTCGGTCAGGACCGAGAGGCAGGCCGCGCCGCCGGCCTCATAGGCGCGCCCGAGCGAAGGCGGATCGAAGTCGGCGCGGATCAGGCCCTTCGAGGGCGAGGCCTTCTTGATCTCGGCGATCAGGGCATAATCGCCGTGGGCGAGTTTTGCTCGGATGGCTCGGACGAAGCCGCGCGGCGGCGACGCAGCCTTGGCGGCGGACAGAACGTCGCCGAGGGAATGCGCGCGCTTTGCGCTCGCGATCTCCTCGCGCTTGTAGGTTTCGATCCTGGTCAGGATGTCAGCCACGCCACGATCCTCAACCGTTGGAAACCGCAATCAACTGCTTCAGTTTGTTCATGGCGGCTCCGTTGTCGAGCGATGTCGCGCCGAGCGCGACGCCGTCCTTCAGGTTCTTCGCCTTGCCCGCGACGATCAGGGCCGCCGCCGCGTTGAGCAGCGCGACATCGCGGAAGGCGCCGGGCTTGCCCTCGAGCACCCCGCGCAAGGACGCTGCGTTCGCCTCGGCGTCGCCCCCTTTCAGCGCGTCGCCATGGACGCGCGA
Organism: Nitrobacter sp. NHB1; assembly: GCF_036964665.1. NCBI lineage: Bacteria > Pseudomonadati > Pseudomonadota > Alphaproteobacteria > Hyphomicrobiales > Nitrobacteraceae > Nitrobacter > Candidatus Nitrobacter laanbroekii. Next base: position 1,150,437 of record NZ_JBAMDA010000001.1, on the reverse strand, counting down.
CAGTCCGGCGTCCTCCGGCGTCACCTCGAACGAGCGAATGTTGCCGTCCTCGAGCGCGGCCACGAAAGTCGGGCCGGCGAGGGTGATCTCGTCGAGGCCGTCGGAACCGTGCACGACCCATACCGAATCCGAACCGAGGTTCTTGAGCACCTGCGCCAGCGGCTGCACCCATTGCCGCGAGAATACGCCGACCATCTGCCGCTTGACGCCGGCGGGGTTGGATAGCGGGCCCAGCAGGTTGAAGATCGTGCGGGTCGCCAGTTCGACGCGGGTCGGGCCGACGTTCTTCATCGCGGGATGATGCGACGGCGCGAACATGAAGCCGATGCCGGCCTCGTTGACGCAGCGGCCGACCTGTTCGGGCGTGAGGTCGATCTTGATGCCGAGCGCGGCGAGACAATCGGCGGCGCCGGATTTCGAGGATAGCGCACGGTTGCCGTGCTTGGCGACCGGGACGCCCGCGCCTGCGACGATGAACGACGCGCAGGTCGAGACGTTCACCGAGCCGGAGCCGTCGCCGCCGGTGCCGACGACATCGACGGCATCCGCCGGCGCTGTGACCCGCAGCATCTTGGAGCGCATCGCCGCGACCGCGCCGGTGATTTCGTCGACGGTCTCGCCGCGCACGCGCAGCGCCATCAAAAGGCCGCCCATTTGCGAGGGCGTCGCCTCGCCGGACATCATGCTGTCGAACGCGCAGGACGCCTCCTCGCGCGTCAGTGTTGCGCCGGTGGCGACCTTTCCGATCAGGGCCTTGAGATCGTCCATCGGATGCTTTCGGAAAATGGCGGGACGCCGTCGATCCCGTCAGTTGTTGCTGTTGGCGCCGGTGATCTGCGCCACCGCCGCCTGATTGACCGTGGTGCCGATCTCGGTTTCGAGTTTGGCAATGTACTGGCCGACGGCCTCATCCGACAGGCTGCGCTGGAGGCTGTCCTTCAGCTTTTTCATCTCATCGGAGGCAAGATCGAGCGGCGGCACTTTCACGTCGGTCACACGAAAAACGACCCATTCCTCACGGCCTGCGCCCGGCGCCTGTCCGGCTCCGTCCTTGGCGGTGCGGAAGACGGCGGCGATCACGGCGGCGGGCAGGCCGCCCGCCGTGGAGTCGCGCTTGAGAGCGCTCGCGTTCTCGACCTTGAGACCGAGGCCTGCTGCCTCGTCGGCGAGCTTGCCGCCCTGGTCGAGCTTGTGGATCATGTCCGTCGCCTTGGTCATCAGCCGGCCCGTGATCTGCTCGTCCCGCCATCCCGTCTCGACCTTGTCCTTGACCTCGTCGAGGGTGCGGTCGCGCGAGGGCGTGACGCCGAGCACGTCGAACCAGACGAAGCCGTTGTTGCCGACTTGCAGCGTCTCGTTGTCGACGCCGACGTCGCTGGCGAACGCCTGCGCGATCAGGTCGACGTGCGGCGGAATCCCCGTCACGGGTTTGCCGTCCGGCGCGCGTCCGGAGCGGTCGACGGCATCGATGGTGACCGCGGTGAGGCCGAGCTTCTTGGCGGCCTCGATCACGCTCGCGCCGCCGCCACGCTCGTCCTCCATCTTGTTGTGGAGGTCGTTGACCGCAGTGCGTGCGCGATCGACCGCGATGTCATGCTTCAGTTTCGCGGAGACGCTGTCGTAGGTCGGCTGGTTGCCGGGCTCGATCTTGCCGACCTTGACCAGTACGACACCGAACCTGCCCTGGATTGGCTGGCTGATCTCGTCGGCCTTCAGCGAGAAGGCGGCTTCGGCGACGGCGGGGTCGATGATCTCGGATTTGGAGATCGTGCCGAGGTCGACGTCGGAGGCGGCGAGATTGCGCTCTTTGGCGATGTCGTCGAACGAAGCGCCGCCGGCGATCTTGCTCCGCGCAGCCTGGGCCTCGGCGACGTTGGGGAATACGATTTGCCAGAGCTGCCGCTTTTCGGGCGTGGACAGCTTGTCCTTCTGTTGCTCGTAGGCCTTCTTCGCATCCTCGTCGGACACCGCCGTCCGTTTCGCGATCCCCTCGGGCGTCATCACGACGAACGCGATTTTGCGGAATTCGGGCGCGCGGAACTGCACCTTGTGGGCGTCGAAATAGCTCGCCAGTTGCTCCGGTGTCGGCGGATCGATGGTTCCGGCCTGGGTTACGCCGAGTTTGACATAGTCGATGGTGCGCTGCTCGTTCTGGAAATGGTTCAGCATCTCCAGCAGCGTCTTCGAGGGCTCGACGCCTGCCGCCACCGTGCCGGCGATCTCGCGGCGCAGCGTCGTATGCCGCTGCTCAGTGACGTAGCGCTGCTCGGTATACCCCATCTGGCGGATCAGGCCGGCGAAGCGCGCCGGGTCGAAGGCATCGTTGGCGCCCTTGAAATTGGGATCGCTCATGATCTGGCGCCTGATCTCGTCGTCGGATGCGTTGAGGCCCTTGCGTCGGGCGTCCTCGTCGAGCGCGGCTTCCGCGATCACCTGCTGCAAAACCTGACGGTCGAGGCCGAGGGCCCTGACCTGATCGGGGGTTAACGAACGCCCGAACTGGCGCGCGAGCTGCTGCAGCCGGTCATTGTAGATCTGGCGGAACTGCTCGGTCGAAATCTCGGTGCTGCCGATCGTGGCCAGGTTCGACTGGCCGAAACCGTGGAAGATATCCGCGATGCCCCAGATGCCGAAGGCTACGATCAGCAGGCCCATCACGATGGACATGAGGATCTTGCCGAGCCAGTTTGATGAGGCGTTGCGTATTCCTCGAAGCATGAGACCGTCTTTTGCAGGAGGGAGAAGCGGAGCGTACCTGAGCGGAAACCGCGTGAGGGCGTCACCGGGTTGATAACGCATCATAAAGTGGCAGACGCGCCGTCGCAACCTCGACGGAACGCCGCAGCGGGCACCGGAGACTGGCCCCGGCCGATAACGTCTGCTAGCAAGACCCTTCAAACTTCGGCGGCGGGATTGCTCGTGTCGAGGGGGCGAACTGTCGAAATCACACTGTCGAAATCACACAGTCGAAATCACCATGAGAGATACATGACCGGGCTGCGACCGCTGATTGCTGGAAACTGGAAGATGAACGGCCTCAAGGCTTCGGCCAGCGAACTCGGCCAGATGATCGCAGGCGCGGGCGGCCCCGCGCAAAAGGCCGATCTGCTGATCTGTCCGCCGGCGACGCTCGTGTTGGCCTTCGCGGGGGCGGTCCAGGGGTCGCCGCTGCGGATCGGCGCGCAGGATTGCCACCCTGATCCTTCCGGAGCCCATACGGGCGACACATCCGCCGAGATGCTGGCCGATTCGGGCGCCACCGCCATCATCGTCGGTCACTCCGAGCGGCGCGCCGATCACGGCGAGACCGACGCGCTTGTGCGGCAAAAGGCGGAAGCGGCGTGGCGGGCGGCGTTGATCGCCATCGTCTGCGTCGGCGAAACCCAGGACCAGCGCGATGCCGGTCAGACGCTCGAGGTGGTCGGCCGGCAGCTTGCGGGCTCGCTGCCGGATAGCGCGACTGCTGCAAATCTCGTCGTCGCCTACGAGCCGGTCTGGGCAATCGGCACTGGACGCACCCCCACACCAACAGATGTGCAGGATGTCCATGGGTTTATCCGCGATCAGCTCACACAGCGCTTTAGCGGGGAGGGGACCAGGGTCCGTATTCTCTACGGCGGCTCGGTGAAGCCGTCGAATGCCGCGGAATTGATGGCGGTTCCGAATGTGAACGGAGCGCTGGTCGGCGGCGCCAGCCTCAAGGCGACAGATTTCCTTGCGATCGCCCAGGCCGTTGCCTGACCGGTTCAATCGCGGCGGCGCGTCAGCCTGCGGGGTGGCAACGTCGCGCCTGATCGTGTAGACACCCGCCAGGTTCAAGCCCCGCAAGCCTGTGATTTCCGGCCAGCCGGCGCGCGCTTGTGATGGAAGGCCAGAGATGCAAACCGTTGTTATCGTATTCCACCTGATAATTGTTGCGACGCTGACCGTCATCGTCCTGCTGCAAAAGTCCGAAGGCGGCGGTCTCGGCATGGGCGGCGGCGCCGGGTTCATGTCGAGCCGGGGCACCGCGAACCTGCTGACCCGCACCACGGCCATCCTCGCGGCCGGCTTCTTTGCGACCAGCCTGTTCCTGTCCTGGCTTGCGGGCTACGAACATGCGCCGAGTTCAATTCTGGACAGGGCGCCGGCATCGCAGTCCCAGCCGGCGGGAGGCGCGACGCCGGTTGCTCCGCCGGCCAGCGGCGGTCTCCTCGATTCGCTGAAACAATCGGAGCAGCATCCGGCCGCGCCGGCGCCCGCGGGTCCGCAGGCGCCTCGGTCGCAATAAAGCAGGGCACCATGCAGGGACGGGGTTTCCGTCCTGCATCAGCAGCCTCAGCCAAGAGACTGCAATCGTTGGAACTTTGAAGTCACCCACAGCCCATCGGCGTTCCGGCTGACGGCTGCGATTGGTTTTGGCGAATCGACACGGGAGCCTTAAAGGTTGAGCCCCATGGCGCGGTACATTTTCATCACCGGCGGCGTGGTTTCCTCGCTCGGAAAAGGTCTGGCATCGGCGGCGCTCGGCGCGCTGTTGCAGGCGCGCGGCTATAAGGTCCGCCTTCGCAAGCTCGACCCCTATCTCAACCTCGATCCGGGAACGATGTCGCCCTACCAGCACGGCGAAGTATTCGTGACCGACGATGGCGCCGAGACCGATCTCGATCTCGGTCACTACGAGCGTTTCACCGGGCGTCCCGCGACCCGGCAGGACAACATCACCACCGGCCGCATCTATCAGGACATCCTGACCAGGGAGCGCCGCGGCGACTATCTCGGCGCCACGATCCAGGTGATTCCCCATGTCACCAACGCCATCAAGGACTTCATTCTCGACGGCAACGACGGCTACGACTTCGTGCTGTGCGAGATAGGCGGCACGGTGGGCGACATCGAGGGTCTGCCGTTCTTCGAGGCGATCCGGCAGATCAAGAACGATCTTCCGCGCGGTCATGCGGTCTACGTCCACCTGACCTTGCTGCCGTTCATCCCGAGCGCCGGCGAGTTGAAGACCAAGCCCACGCAGCATTCGGTGAAGGAACTGCGCTCGATCGGCATCCAGCCCGATATCCTGCTGTGCCGCACAGACCGTGAGATTCCGAAAGAAGAGCGCCGCAAGCTCGGGCTGTTCTGCAACGTCCGCGAAAGCGCCGTGATCGAGGCGCGCGACGCCGACAACATCTATGCCGTGCCGGAAGTCTATCACGCCGCAGGTCTCGACGACGAAGTTCTGGCAGCGTTCGGAATCGAGCCGCGCGTGCCGCCGGCGCTGCAAGGCTGGCACGAGATCAACGAGCGTGTCCGCAATCCCGAAGGCGCAGTGACGATCGCGATCGTCGGCAAGTACACCGGCATGAAGGACGCCTACAAGTCGCTGATAGAGGCGCTGTCCCATGGCGGCATCGCCAACAAGGTGAAGGTCAATCTCGACTGGATCGAGAGCGAGGTCTTCGAGAATGAAGATGCCGCGCCGTTCCTCGAACATGTCGACGGCATCCTGGTGCCGGGCGGGTTCGGCCAGCGCGGCGCCGAGGGCAAGATCAAGGCGGCGCGGTTCGCCCGCGAACGGCATGTGCCCTATTTCGGCATCTGCTTCGGGATGCAGATGGCCGTTATCGAGGCGGCCCGCAATCTGGTTGGAATCGTCGATGCCAATTCCACCGAATTCGGCCCGACCGGCGAGCCGCTGGTCGGCCTGATGACGGAATGGCTGCGCGGCAACGAACTGGAGAAGCGCTCAAAGGTCGGTGACCTCGGCGGCACCATGCGGCTTGGCGCCTATCAGGCTGTGCTCAATCGCGGCAGTCGCGTCTCCGGAATTTACGGTGGCGCGCTCGAGATTTCCGAACGGCACCGCCATCGCTATGAGGTCAACACCGCCTACAAGGACCGGCTGGAGCAGCATGGCTTGCGCTTCTCGGGCCTGTCGCCCGACGGCGTGCTGCCGGAGATCGTCGAATACGAGGATCATCCGTGGTTCATCGGGGTGCAGTACCACCCCGAACTGAAATCGCGGCCGTTCGAGCCGCATCCGCTGTTCGCCTCGTTCATCCAGGCCGCGGTGGTACAGAGCCGGCTAGTGTAATTCTAGAGCGTTTTCGAGCGAAGTGGGTACCGGTTCGCGTGAAGAAAACGCGTCAATTCAAAATCATAGAGCCTCGCTTCTGATTCCGTCAGAAGCGAAAAGGCTCTAGGGCGGGGTAAGAAAAAGTGTGTAGCGGTTGTCCGCCTGCATTCCCCATGATTTTGGATCGATTCGATCCAAAATCATCGTGATCTATAGGAGCAGAGCCGTCCGAAATTCGATGAGGGACCGGATCGGCGAGGCGCCGGTGATTCGAGCCTGCCCACGCCATAGCCGTCCGCGCAATGGAGAAGTCCTGCGGACCTGACGCCGCCCGGCAAATCGCTTCACGTCATGCGGTGCGCTTGACGAGCGCTTCCGAGGAGATGAAGAGCTTTCCGCCCTCCACCTTCAGCGCAAAAGTGCGTACCGAGCCCTCATCGGCGCCGAGAGCCGTGCCTGTTTCGAGCGAGATCACCCAGTTGTGCAACGGGCAGGTGACCTGAGCGCCATGCACGATCCCCTGGCTAAGCGGGCCTCCTTTGTGTGGGCAGCGGTCCTCGATGGCGAAGAAGCGATTCTCGACGGTGCGGAACACCGCGATCCACCCCTGAGGCGTTGCCACACAGCGTGCGCCGCGAATAGGGATATCTGCCGTCAGGCCGATAGATATCCAGTTCATGGTGCTCACTCCGCTACGACTGGGGAAACGATAGTCGCCAACGGCCGGAACTCATGCTTGTCCTTCCCCGACACGCGTTCGGACCAAGGATCGATCTGCGCGAATCTCTGGCTGAATATGAATCGCTCGAAATAAGCCTTGCGCTTCTGGTGATCCTCCAGAATCTGGCGGCGGATTTCGTCGAGGCCAACGCGCTTGGCCCACTTGTAGATGCGCTCGAGATAGCGTGCCTGCTCGCGGTACATCTGGACCAGCGCCACGATATGCTCCAGCGCCTCGTCCTCGGTTTTCAGCAGTCCAAGAACCTCCGTGCCCTTGATGTCGAGGCCCGCCGCGCCGGCGAAATGAATCTCGTAGCCTGAATCGACGCAGATCACGCCGACATCCTTGCAGGTCGCCTCGGAACAATTGCGCGGACAGCCCGAAACCGCCATCTTGACCTTGGCCGGTGTCCACGATCCCCACATGAATTTCTCGATGCGGATTCCGAGTCCCGTCGAATCCTGCGTGCCGAAGCGGCACCAGTCGGTGCCGACGCAGGTTTTCACCGTGCGCAGGCCCTTGGCATAAGCGTGTCCCGAAACGAAGCCCGCCTTGCCGAGATCGGCCCACACCGCGGGCAGGTCTTCCTTCTTGACGCCCAGCATGTCGACGCGCTGGCCGCCCGTCACCTTAACCGTGGGAATGTGGAATTTATCGACCACGTCGGCGATGGCGCGCAGTTCCTTCGCGCTGGTGACACCGCCCCACATGCGCGGCACGACCGAATAGGTGCCGTTCTTCTGAATGTTGGCATGGATGCGCTCGTTGACGAAACGCGACTGGGAATCGTCGGCATATTCGCCGGGCCAGTCGCAGACGAGATAATAGTTGAGCGCCGGCCGGCACTTCGCACAACCGCACGAGGTCTTCCACTCCAATTCCTGCATGACCGCGGGAATGGTCTTCAGGTTCTTGGCCTTGATGAGCCGGCGGACGTCATCATGACCAAACGCGGTGCAGCCGCACATCGGCTGTAGGGCACCGGGATTGTACCTGTCCCCGAGCGTCACTTTCATGAGTTGTTCGACGAGACCTGTACAGGCACCACAGGAAGCAGACGCCTTGGTGTGAGAGCGCACGTCGTCGAGCGACATCAGGCCTTTGGCAGTGATGGTCGAGACGATCTTGCTTTTGCAGACGCCGTTGCAGCCGCAGATTTCCGCATCATCCGGCAAGGCTGCAACGGCCGCCATAGGGTCGAGCGGCGCGCTCCCCTGATAGGCCTGACCGAAAATCAACATGTCGCGCATCTGCGAGACGTCGGTGCCCTTGCGCAGCATATCGAAGAACCAGGTACCGTCTGCGGTCTCCCCGTAAAGGACAGCTCCCAAAATGCGGTTTTCCTTCAGCACGAGCCTCTTGTAGACGCCCGAGCCTGCATCCCGCAGCACGATCTCTTCTCGATCAGGCGCATCGGCGAAGTCGCCCGCCGAGTAAAGGCTCACGCCGGTCACCTTCAACTGGGTTGCTGTTTCAACGGCATGGAATGTCGCTTCAACTCCTGTCAGGGTCTTCGCGGCGACCTTGGCCATATCGTAGAGCGGCGCGACGAGGCCGTAGCAGACGTTTTTATGCTCACAGCATTCGCCGATAGCGAGGATGTTGTTATCAGAGGTCAGCATTCGGTCGTCCACGACGATGCCGCGCTCAACATGGATGCCTGCATCGGTTGCGATCCGCACCTCCGGGCGGATGCCGATCGCCATTACAACGATATCGGCAGGAAAAACGGTGCCGTCATCGAGCAGCACGGCTTCGGCGCGCTCGTGGCCGAGGATCGCGATGGTCTGCGCCTTGCAATGGATTTTGATTCCGCGGCCCTCCAGTTCCTTCTGCAGCAGATAGCTGGCCGCGGCGTCCAACTGACGCTCCATCAAGTGGCTCATCAAATGCAGGACGACCACTTCCATGCCGCGCAGTCCAAGTGCCGCGGCAGCCTCCAGTCCGAGTAAACCCCCGCCGATAATGACAGCTTTGGCGTCCTTTTTTCCGGCTGCGGCCACCATCGCCTGGACATCGTCGTAGTCGCGAAATGCCATGACGCCCGGCAAGTCCCGCCCGGTAATGGGGATCATGAAGGGAGCGGATCCGGTCGCAATCACAAGCCTGTTGTAAGGAGTTTCGCCTCTCGCCGAGTGCACCATCTTCGCCATGCGATCGATGCGTGTCACCGTTTCGCCGAAGCGGCATTTGACCTGATGGTCGTCGTACCAAGCCGCATCATGCGTGACGATCTGATCGAACGACTTCTCGCCGGCCAACACTGGCGACAACATGATGCGGTTGTAATTGCCGCGCGGTTCCGCTCCGAAAAGGATGATGTCGAAACGATCTTGATTGGCCTCGAACAGATGCTCCAGCATCCTTCCGGAGGCCATACCGGCGCCTATGACAACCAGCTTTTCCTTCATATTCGCTTTGTCCGTTTAGTCCTCAGATACGCACGGCGGCAGCCCGACAAGACCTTCATCGGTTTTCAAGCAAGCCCCGTGCCAACCTTGAAATGCAGCACACTTCCGTTCGAAACACGGCTGAGATCGATTGATGGCACGAACGACACTGCAGAATTGCTCGCGACAGCAGCAGACGTGCGCCGAAAACTTGTGCAAGGCAGCGGCGACTGCTGTTGCGGAGGGCTCACGGATGTCAGGATGGTTGAGCGCCGTCGGACTAACGTCGCTCAGCCTGCCTTCTTGACGATCTTGCGGAAGACCTCGTCGATCCGCGACTGCGGCTGCTATTGAAATGCAGGGGCGCGGCGGCCGATTCCGCTGTGCCCCGCGCATTCCTTATCTTCGAAGCCGCAATAAGCGGGTTGATCCCGCCGCCGCTGCCCGGCATGGTCGGTCAGCAAAGGAATTCACCCTTGAATCAGTCCGTCTCCGCGGCGCCCGTCGTCTCCGCCGGCTCCGTCACTTTCGGTCAGGACCGGCCGCTGTCGGTCATTGCCGGTCCGTGCCAGATGGAAAGCCGGGCGCATGCACTTGAGGTGGCCAGCGCGCTGAAGGAGATCGCCGCGCGCCTGAACATCGGCCTCGTCTTCAAGACCTCGTTCGACAAGGCCAATCGCACCAGTGCGTCGGGCGAGCGGGGGCTCGGACTGAATCAGGCGCTGCCGGTGTTCGCGGAGATCGGCTCGTCGCTCGGATTGCCCGTGCTCACCGACGTACACGAGGCCGCGCAATGCGCCGAGGTCGCGCAGGCGGTCGACGTGCTGCAGATACCTGCGTTCCTGTGCCGGCAGACCGACCTGCTGCTGGCGGCGGCGGCGACGGGCAAGGTCGTCAACGTCAAGAAGGGGCAGTTCCTCGCGCCGTGGGACATGGCCAACGTCGTCAGCAAGATCACCGGCGGCGGCAACCGCAACGTGCTGGTGACTGAGCGCGGGGCGTCCTTCGGCTACAACACGCTGGTCTCCGACATGCGCGCGCTGCCGATCCTGGCGCGCACCACCGGCGCGCCTGTCATCTTCGACGCCACCCATTCGGTGCAGCAGCCGGGAGGCAAGGGCACCTCAAGCGGCGGCGAGCGCGAATTCGTGCCGGTGCTGGCGCGCGCGGCCGTTGCGGTCGGTGTCGCCGGCGTGTTCATCGAGACCCATCCCGATCCCGATCATGCACCGTCGGACGGTCCCAACATGGTGCCGCTGCGCGAGTTCGAGGCGCTGGTGCGAAGGCTGATGGCGTTCGATGCGCTGGCGAAGGCGGCCGATCCGGCCCTCCCAAAATGACATCGGTCACGTCGGCAGCGGCTGGAAAGCACAAACTGCCGCCGCTCCTGAATATTATCGCGCTGGCCACCTTCGCAGCCAGCCTGTCGACGCGCGCGATGGACCCGGTGCTGCCGCATGTCGCCGACGATCTGTCGGTGACGGTCGCAACCGCCGCCGGCCTGTCGGCGGTCACCGCTTTCTCGTTTGCCATTGTGCAGCCGCTGGTCGGCGCGGCCGCCGATATCTTCGGCAAGGGGCGGCTGATGCTGGTGTGCCTGGTGCTGCTCGGCATCGCGAACGTCGCCGGCGCGCTGTGCACGTCCTACAGTGCGCTGTTCGTGACGCGCATCTTCGCAGGAATCGCATCGGGCGGTGTTTTTCCGGTCGCGCTCGGCATGGCGAGCGATCTCGTTCCAGTGTCACAGCGGCAGGTGGCGATCGGCAGGACGATCGCGGGTACAGTGAGCGGCAATCTGCTTGGCGCCTCGTTTTCCGGCGTGATCGGCGATCTTGTCGGCTGGCGCGGTGTGCTCGTTGTGCTCGGAGTGCTGGTTCTGGCCGCCTCGATCGCCGTCGGGTCTGGATTCCGCCGCGGCAATGCGATCACGACCTCGCAGCCCATGAAGTTCATCGATCTGCGGCATGGCTACCGGCAGATCTTCAGCAATCCCAACGCCCGGGTCTGCTACTCCGCCGTTTTCATCGAAGGCTGCTGCGTGCTTGGACTGTTTCCCTACGTCGCGGCGTTTCTGTTCGAACTCGGCGAAACCCGGCTTTCGGTCGCGGGCATCGTCATCGCCGGATTTGCCGTCGGCGGGCTGTTCTACACCATGACGGTGTCGCGGTTGCTGTCGCTGCTCGGCGTACGCGGTATGATGATATCAGGCGCTATGCTGGTGGCGGCGCAGATCGTCGCGGTCGGTTTCGGTCCGGACTGGCGGATCCAGGTGCTCAGCTTCATCCTGATGGGCTGGGGCTTCTACATGCTGCACGGCTGCCTGCAGGTGTTTGCGAGCGAATTGTCCGAGCAGGCGCGGGCGACCGCGTTGTCGCTGCACTCCTTCTTCTTCTACATGGGGCAGACGGCCGGTCCGATCGCCTATGGCGTGAGCCTCGCCTGGGCCGGAAAATTTCCGACCCTTGCTGCAAACGCCGTCGTCATCGCGATTCTCGGATTCGTCTGTGCGCGGCTGCTGGTCGGGAAGGCCGGATCGCGCGGGGGTTAGAACTGCAGTTCGCGCTCAGCCTCGTCCCCGATAGGCCGGGACGCTCTGGTCGGGAATCCAGACGCCCTTCGGCACCGTGCCGGTCTGCCAGAACACGTCGATGGGAATGCCGCCGCGCGACTTCGGACTTTTAGCAAAACCTCAAATTGCAAAATCGGGTCAGCTAGTACTAATAGACGTGACAAACGACTTCAGATTCCGATTGATCTCCATGACGATCAATTTGTTGAAGGCGATCTTCGATGAATTGATCGAAAGCATCGGCTCTTACTGCTCTAGCCGATCCTGTGCCTGAACTTTGCTGCCTCTGAGTTTGGGACTGTTGTCGGGTGGGTGGCTTTCGTGACATCGACGCTACTCTTTCATCCTGGAAGCTAGCCATTTTAACGTTTCGTTAACCTAATGGGAATCTCCGAGAGATGAGCATATGTTAGAAAGAATAGAATTTCCTGAACTTTTTTTCGGTCTCGTTGCTCCGATAGGTGTTGACCTTTCTGAAACAGTCCAACCATTGAAGTCTCAATTGGAGGGATTCGGCTATGACGTCGAAGTGATCAAGGTCACTGATCTCTTTCGAGACATCGACTACTGCGATGTAAAGCTTAATGACAGACCGAGCGAGGCGCGCTTCAAAAGCTATATAGATTTTGGAAATCGCTTACGGGAGATTTCGGGTGACAAAGCTATTTGTGCCTCCCTCGTTATTGATAAAATTGCCAAGGGACGAGGACTCAAGCACTCAAAACGGCAACACCGCGAAAGCAAAGCATATATAATTCATCAATTTAAACGCAAAGAAGAGATCGATCTTTTACGCAGCGTCTATGGCAAATTGTTTTTTCAAATTTCAGTTTACTCATCGAAGGGGGAAAGAACAGATGCCTTTGCCCAACGTATCGCACGCGATCACAAAAGTACCGATCTTGACAAGTACAAGGCAGCTGCAGATCAACTTATAAAATTGGATGAAGATCAGGAAGAGGATCAAAATGGGCAACGAGTTCGCGACGTATTCCATTTAGCCGATTTCATCATCAACGTAGATATCCCGTCCACTCAATCTGAGCAACTATATAGATTCATCAAGCTTATTTTCGGTGCCACTGACCTGTCGCCGACTCCAGTTGAATATGGAATGTACATGGCCAAGGGCGCCTCGCTACGTTCGCTGGATTTGTCTCGACAAGTTGGCGCCGCCATTTTTTCAAAAAATCACGAGGTCATTTCGCTTGGTTGCAACGAAGTCCCTAAAGGCGGGGGCGGTACCTATTGGGCGGAAAATGGCGGCAATGATGCGCGTGATTTTAAGTGGGGCAATGATCCAAATGACGAAAAGAAGCGCGCGTTAATTCTCGATCTATTTGAGAGGCTAAGTGGCCAAGCTTTGATGAACGAAGAGTGTGTCGAAAAAATTGACGATATGCTCCAGCATCCTGCTGTCAAAGACTCCCAACTCATGGACATCATTGAGTTCGGACGTATTCTGCACGCAGAGATGTCCGCTCTTATGGATGCCGCTAGGCTCGGGCGAGCGGTTCAAGATGCAACATTATTCTGCACGACGTTTCCGTGTCATATTTGTGCAAAACATATAGTTGGATCAGGTATTGATACAGTCTTTTTTTTGGAGCCTTACCCAAAAAGCGCGGCGTTCGCTCTGCATCCTGACTCGATCGAGGTAGAGGGCTCTTCACGCGTTCATTATGCTAATTATCGCAAAGTCAAATTTACCCACTTTTACGGCATATCGCCACGTCGGTATCGTGACTTCTTCGAGAAATCGTTACGCAAGAACAAAATCACAGGAAAGTCCCAAGAATGGGTCGGGTCACAAAATGAACCCCGACCTATTTTGGATATTAAGGTGGCGATTTTTCTTCCCTTAGAACGTTACGTTGAAGAAGCGTTGGAAAAGAGCAAAGCGAGAGCTCTCGCGGCCCTCAGTATGGCGCACACTGTGGAAGGCGCATTAAAGGGAAGAAAAAATATCAAAAAACGCCGCTAAGAAACGGCGACTGAAGACAAGTTAAAGCGGCGGTGTGCGGCTCAGCCCCGTCCCCGATAGGCCGGGACGCTCTGGTCGGGAATCCAGACGCCCTTCGGCACCGTGCCGGTCTGCCAGAACACGTCGATGGGAATGCCGCCGCGCGGATACCAGTAACCGCCGATGCGCAGCCATTTCGGCCTGACCGCGGCGGCGATGCGCTTGCCGATCGCCACCGTGCAGTCCTCGTGAAAAGCGCCGTGATTGCGGAAACTGGCAAGATAGAGCTTGAGCGATTTCGACTCCAGCAGCCACGACCCCGGCACATAGTCGATCACGAGATGGGCAAAGTCCGGCTGACCGGTGACCGGGCACAGCGTGGTGAACTCCGGCGCCGTGAACCGCGCGACATAGTTGGTGCCCTTCTGCGGATTGGGCACGCGGTCCAGATTCGCCTTCTCCGGTGAATCCGGCCACGCCACCGCGCGGCCGAGTTGCAGAGCGGGCGTTTTTGGCGAAGAAGGAAGCTTTCTTGGCATGATCGTCTCTAAACATTTTTAAAGGGCGCGTGATCTTTTCGCCAAACCGCTCACACTTTGGCGGATCATGCTGCTGATAGCCAATCCTGATGGATACGTCACGCAGGCGTCATGATTCACGGCCTTTCGCGCGCGCAAGCATTGCTGTAGAAGCAGCGCAAAATCCAGTGATTCAAGAGGTTCTTATGACTGCCATCGTCGACATCATCGGCCGCGAAATTCTCGACAGCCGCGGCAATCCGACCGTCGAGGTCGACGTGGCGCTCGAAGACGGCGCGATGGGCCGCGCGGCGGTGCCCTCGGGCGCCTCCACCGGCGCACACGAGGCGGTCGAACTGCGCGACGGCGACAAAACCCGCTATTTCGGCAAGGGCGTGCGAAAGGCGGTCGATGCGGTGAACGGCGAGATCTTCGACGCCATCGGGGGCATGGACGCCGAGCAGCAGGCGCAGATCGACGAAATCCTGATCGGGCTCGACGGGACCGCGAACAAGAGCCGGCTCGGCGCCAACGCTATACTCGGCGTGTCGCTGGCGCTCGCCAGGGCGGCGGCGGACTCTCTCGACATGCCGCTATATCGCTACGTCGGCGGCGTCACGGCGCGGACGCTTCCGGTGCCGATGATGAACATCGTCAACGGCGGCGTGCATGCCGACAACCCGATCGACTTTCAGGAATTCATGATCATGCCGGTCGGCGCCCAAACCTTTTCGGAAGGTCTGCGCTGCGGTTCGGAAATCTTTCATACCTTGCGGGCCGAGTTGAAGAAGGCCGGTCACAACACCAACGTCGGCGACGAGGGCGGTTTTGCACCGAACCTGCCGTCGGCCGCCGCGGCGCTCGATTTCATCATGTCTGCGATCGTCAAGGCCGGTTACAAGCCGGGCGATGACGTGGTGCTGGCGCTCGATCCGGCCGCAAGCGAGTTCTTCAAGGGCGGCAAGTATGTTTATAAAGGCGAGGGGAAGACCCGTTCGATCGAGGAGCAGGCCAGATATCTTGCCAAGCTGGCGTCGGACTACCCGATCGTCTCGATCGAGGACGGCATGGCCGAGGACGATTTCGAGGGCTGGAAACTCCTCACCGACATGATCGGCAAGACCTGCCAACTCGTCGGTGACGATCTGTTTGTCACCAACGTGACGCGACTCGCCGACGGCATCAGGAAGGGCCTCGCCAATTCCATCCTCATCAAAGTCAACCAGATCGGCACGTTGACCGAGACGCTGGCCGCCGTCGAGACGGCCTACAAGGCCGGCTACACCGCCGTGATGTCGCACCGCTCCGGCGAGACGGAGGATTCCACCATCGCCGACCTCGCGGTCGCCACCAATTGCGGGCAGATCAAAACCGGGTCGCTGTCGCGCTCGGACCGCGCCGCCAAATACAACCAGTTGCTGCGCATCGAGCAGCAGCTTGGCGCTCAGGCGAGGTACGGAGGCCGCGCGGCGCTGAAGGCGCTGGCGTAACGCGGCTATCAAGCGGACTTGCAAACAAACCGACCGGCGCGCGAGGCTCTGCGCGTCGGCCGATTGAGACTGCGATGCAGTTTACTGTGCCGGCAACGCCGAGATCTGATTGTGCCTGGCAGGCCGCTTGACGCGGCGGGTGCCCCGGCTGACTGCCTGAAGCACCGCCGCGATTGCCTTGCGCTGGAGGTCGTCGGCCTTGTCGATGCCGAAATGGCTGTACTTGCCGCTTTCGTTGAGGTTGGACAGGCGGCCGCGGAACCGCTTGCCTCCCTCGACCGGACGTCCCCATGCGGTGGGCACGTAAAAATTGATGATTCGGCGGACGTTCCGTGGAACCGGGCCCGGCGAGGTCGGATCGAAGTTTACGATCAGAGCCACGGGAATCCTGCTCTCGTTCAGCTTGCGCGCCAGGGAAATCGTCGTATCAGCGCCGAAGGAATGGCCCATCAGAATGATCGGCTCACGGTTGCCGGCGCGATATTTGGCCGTGATGCTGTCGGCGAGCGATGACCAGGATGTATAGGGCATGGCTTCGGCCTTCACGCCGACTTTCTCCAGCTTCGCGGCCAACTCATCCATGCCGAGCGAAAATACGTTGAACAGGCCGCGCATCAGATAGACGTGACCGGGCCGGTGCGGCGCCGCGGTCCGCGCGTCGGCCGAAGTCGTCAGGAACCCGCAGATCACAAACAAGGCAAGACTTACCACCGCGACATACAGGCCGCGGCGTGCAGGCGGAAAGGTGCTTGGCATAAATAGGTTCCAGTTCAAATGACCTGAGATCGCACAATATTTCGTCTCTATGTTCTCTCGTCAATTGCGCTGCCATAAATCCTGTGTGTTGTGATGGAAACGTCACATGTGGACTTGTGTCGATGCAAGTATTCGGGGTCGAATTCGGGGTATCCTGTTCGCGGTCGGAGAGTATCCCCATCTCCCAGCTTGATTCGAACATGCAAATTGACGGCGACGGAAGTGGCGGGAGCGGATGATCGCACGGCGGCATGTCTTTCACATCGGCGGATACGACCCGATTACGCCGGAGCAGCAGCTTCAACGGGTTCGGCGGTCGCTGTCGGTGTTTCAACGGACCTGGGGCGTGAGAGCCGGGATCGTGAGCGGGATCGAGGCGACGCCGGTCAGCGCGTCCTGGGAGATGGAGGCCTCAGGCCCCAACTGGAGCACCCGGACGTCCTACGAAATGCTGCGGTGGGACGACCTGATCCTGGAAGACCATGTGCGAGGCATGTGGTCGCGTCTCGGTCAAAGCCTCGTCACGCTGGCGGACTTCGTTGTGACCGGCACGCTGTTCCGTTTTATGTATGCAAGCTGGAAATATGCCGGCTTCTTTCTGTTCCCGTATCTGTATGTCGCAGGGTTTGCCGCGTGCGGGGCGGGGATCGGGTACGGCCTGGTCCGGCTCACGGGTGTGACCGGATTCGCAGCGTTCCTGCTGGCAGCGGCGGTGACCGTGGGTGTGACGGCAGGTTTGCTGCGTTTGTTAGGCTGGCGATGGCCGATCAACCATGTGTTCGACGACTGGATCTTCTCGCGCGAGTTCGTCTACGGCCAGCGGCCGCGCATGGATGCCCGGATCGATCGGTTTGCTGAGCGAATCCTCGACCGGGTCCGCAACGCCGATGTCGACGAGATCGTCATTGTCGGCCACTGCCTCGGCGCCGCGCTGGTCATGGATTCGGTCGCGCGAGCGCTCAAGCACGAGCCAGAGCTTGCCCGGCGCGGTCCTTCGCTGTGCATCCTGACCGTCGGCGCCACCATTCCGAAATTCTCGCTGCATTCGCACGGCGAGCGCATTCGCCAGGCCACGCAAACCGTCGCCGACGAGCCCCGGATCCGCTGGACCGAATACCACGCCCGCGACGACGCCATCAGTTTCTATCGCTTCGATCCGGTGACATTGAAGCGCGTCAGCCGCGAGCGCTCCGACGGACGTCCGAATATCCGGCGCGTGCAGTTGCACGATATGATGGACAAGGATAGCTTCCGCCGTCACCGGTTCGACTTCATGGTGTTGCACTACAAGTTCTTGATGGGAAACAGCGTGCGCGCCAACTACGATTATTGCCTCATCGTCTGCGGTCCGCTGCCGTTCGACGAGATCACGGCGCCGCGCGGCGGTGTCGACCGTTTCGGAGAGGACGGCGCGCTTCTGAAGCGCGCGTCGTCCGGAGCGACCGCGACGGTCAGGTCGGCGGACGCCGCCGTCGGCGCGGCGTAAGCGGCGGCGGCTCATGTCATCGATTGCGCTGGGACAGACGATCTGGCTCGTCGGCGTCATCGCGTGGTTCATCATCCGCTATCCCTACGCCCGGCGGGCGCGGCGCACCGCGACGTTGCGGCGCGACGGCACCTGGCGTGAAGGTTTGCTTCTGGCCGCCGCGTCTCTCGGACTGTTTGCGATCCCGGTCCTGAATCTTGCGACGGGATGGCCGCACGCTTGCGCCTACGATCCGGGCTATGGGCTCGTCGTGTTCGGCGCCGCGTTGTTCGCCTTTTCGCTCTGGCTGTTCCGCCGCTCGCACAAGGATCTCGGCCGGCAGTGGTCGGCGGCGCTGGAGGTACGCGAGGGGCATCGGGTCGTCCGCAACGGCGTCTACCGGACGATCCGCCATCCGATGTATGCCTCGTTCTGGCTGTGGGCGGCGGCGCAAGCCTGCCTGTTGCCGAACGTCGTCGCCGCCTTCAGCGGCCTCGTCGCCGTGGCGGTGCTGTTCTTCGCGCGCGTGCGCTTCGAGGAGCAGATGATGATCGAGACGTTCGGCGAGGATTATCGCCGTTACATGCAGGAAACCAAGCGGATTATTCCCGGCGTTTATTGATCGGCGCGATAGTCCGCATTCGACGGAGTGAACCGGCAAAATTTTTTGTGATGACGGGTATCCCGCCAGATAGATGCACTTGCATCTTTATCCCTGACCGCTAGGTTGGAGTACAGCCGGCCATGAAGGCCGCACAACGGCAGGATTTGTCATGGCATCCCGGCACAGCACCGCCGTCATCGTCGGCAGCCTTCGCAAAGGGTCGTTTTCCCTGAAAATCGCCAAGGCGTTGACGGGGCTTGCGCCGCCCTCGCTTCAGCTTGACGTTATCACGCTCGGCGGATTGTCGTTCTACAACCAGGATCTTGAAGCCACGCCGCCCGCCGACTGGGTGAGTTTTCGCGAGCGGGTCAAGAAAGCGGATGCTGTCCTGTTCGTGACACCCGAATACAACCGGTCCGTTCCCGGCGTTCTGAAAAACGCCATCGATGTCGGATCGCGTCCCTATGGACAGAGCGTATTCGACGGCAAGCCAGGCGGCGTCATCAGCAATTCGCCGGGCGCCATCGGCGGGTTCGGCGCCAATCATCATCTGCGCCAATCGCTGGTATTCCTCAACGTCCCGGTGCTGCAGCAGCCGGAAGCCTATGTCGGCGGCATTGGCGAAGCGTTCGACGAGAACGACGATCTGGTCAAGGCGTCGCTGCGCGAGTTTCTAGAAGCCTATATGAAGGCCTTCGCCGCCTGGGTGGCTCAGCAGAGCAAATAGCAACCTGCGCCCGGCCTGGTTGTTAGCGAAGCCTTAACCGGGTCGCCGCATCGTCAGGCTATGGTCTCGCGCTCACGACTCAAATCGGTGCTCACCGGGCTTGCCCTCTACGCGATGGCGGCGATGGTCGTCGGCTATTTCGGCGTCAACGCCTATACCGGCAAGTACGGCTTGAATGCCCGGCAGGAACTCGATCAGGAGATCGTCGCGCTGACGTCGGAACTGGCGCGGCTGAAGGCGGAGCGTGCCGAAGGCGAGAAGCGGGTCGCGCTCCTGCGCTCGAGCAGTATCGATCCCGACATGCTCGACGAGCGCGTCCGCTATCAGCTCGACTACGCGAATCCGCGCGATCTGGTTCATATCATCCGCCAAAAGTAATTCCGAAGGGGCGCAGCTGCGGCGGGCGAATGCAAGCCGTTCGCTTGATTTCGTCTGAGTTCGAAAACTTGTTGTCTAATTTCAAAAACCTCCGATTTTCGGTCACGGAATTTCGCAACGCGCTGCACCGCAGAAACCGCGCGCGTCAATTTGATCACGCGCTTTCAACGTTGTCTGAGTTGGGCTAGAGAGAGTGAACCCTTCCCGCACCCGGATTTAATATGGCCGCATCCAAAAAAAGCGTCGCGCAGCCGGCAGCCAACGGCTCGAAAAACCCGTCACCCCCCGCGTTCACGAGCGAGCAGGACCTTCACGCGCTGCGCGACATGTTGCTGATCCGCCGTTTCGAGGAAAAGGCCGGTCAGCTCTACGGAATGGGTGCGATCGGCGGCTTCTGTCACCTCTACATCGGCCAGGAAGCGATCGTGGTCGGGATGCAGATGGCGCTCGGGGAGGGCGATCAGGTCATAACCGGCTACCGCGATCATGGTCACATGCTGGCCTGCGGCATGGACGCCAGGGGCGTGATGGCCGAACTGACCGGGCGGCGCGGCGGCTATTCCAAGGGCAAGGGCGGCTCCATGCACATGTTCAGCAAGGAGAAGAACTTCTACGGCGGACATGGCATCGTCGGCGCGCAGGTGTCGCTCGGAACGGGCCTCGCCTTCGCCAACCGCTATCGCGGCAACGACCGCGTCAGCCTCGCTTACTTCGGAGACGGCGCAGCCAATCAGGGCCAGGTCTACGAGAGCTTCAACATGGCGGAGCTGTGGAAGCTCCCGGTGGTCTACATCATCGAGAACAATCGCTATGCCATGGGCACGTCGGTGACGCGCTCGTCGGCGCAGACGGATTTCTCCAGGCGCGGCGCGTCCTTCAACATTCCCGGCGAGCAGATCGACGGCATGGACGTTCGCGCCGTGAAGGCGGCGGGCGACAAGGCTGTGCAGTGGTGCCGCGAGGGCAACGGACCCTATATCCTGGAGATGCAGACCTACCGCTATCGTGGCCACTCGATGTCCGATCCGGCGAAGTACCGCACGCGCGAGGAAGTCGACAAGGTCCGGCACGATCAGGATCCGATTGAGCAGGTCCGCAACCGGCTGCTGGCGGGCAAGGTCTCCGAGGACGATCTGAAGAAGATCGATGCCAGGGTGCGCGAGATCGTCAACGCGGCTGCCGACTTCGCGCAAAACGATCCCGAGCCCGACGTGTCCGAACTTTACACCGATGTTTACCGCTGAGCGCGCAAGCCTCTTTTCGGAGCGATCATGCCAATCCAAGTTCTGATGCCCGCGCTTTCGCCGACCATGGAGAAGGGCAACCTCGCCAAGTGGCTGAAGAAGGAGGGCGAGACGATCAAATCCGGCGATGTCATCGCCGAGATCGAGACCGACAAGGCGACCATGGAGGTCGAGGCGACCGACGAGGGCACGCTCGGCAGGATTCTGGTGCCGGAAGGCACCAATGACGTCGCGGTGAATACGCCGATCGCTACCATTCTTGCCGACGGCGAGAGTGCGGCTGATCTCGGCAAGGCGGAAGCGCCGAAGGCCGCCAAAGCGCCGGCCACTCCCGCCCAGGACGTTTCGAAGGACGTTGCCGAATCCCGTTCGCCGGTCGGCGAGGGCAAGCCGATGATCTCGGACCCGAAACGACCCGCTGGGCCGGCGGTGGAGATTCCCGAGGATCCCGACATTCCTGCCGGCACCGAGATGGTGACCATGACCATCCGCGAGGCACTGCGCGACGCCATGGCCGAGGAGATGCGCCGCGACGGCGACGTCTTTCTGATGGGAGAGGAGGTCGCCGAATATCAGGGCGCCTACAAGGTGTCGCAGGGCCTGCTGGAAGAGTTCGGCGCGCGGCGCGTGATCGATACCCCGATCACCGAGCACGGTTTTGCCGGCGTCGGCGTCGGCGCGGCGATGGCGGGCCTCAAGCCGATCGTCGAGTTCATGACCTTCAACTTCGCGATGCAGGCGATGGACCAGATCATCAACTCCGCCGCCAAGACGCTTTACATGTCCGGCGGCCAGATGGGCTGCGGAATCGTGTTTCGCGGCCCCAACGGCGCCGCCGCCCGCGTCGCCGCCCAGCACAGCCAGGACTATTCGGCCTGGTACTCGCAGATTCCGGGCCTCAAGGTGATCGCGCCGTATTCCGCCGCCGACTACAAGGGGCTTCTGAAGGCCGCGATCCGCGATCCCAATCCGGTGATCTTCCTCGAGAACGAAATTCTTTACGGGCACACCGGTCCGGTGCCGAAACTCGACGACTACGTGCTGCCGATCGGCAAGGCGCGGATCGCGCGTGCCGGTCAGCATGTCACGCTGATCGCGTGGTCGAACGGCATGACCTATGCGCTGAAGGCCGCCGATGAACTCGCGAAGGAGGGCATCGAGGCCGAGGTCGTCGACCTGCGCACGCTGCGCCCGATGGATACCGAAACCATCGTGGCCTCGGTGCGAAAGACCGGCCGCGCCGTGACCGTGGAAGAGGGCTGGCAGCAGTCGGGCGTCGGCGCGGAGATCGTCGCGCGCATCATGGAACACGCGTTCGATTATCTCGACGCGCCGGTGATGCGCGTTTCCGGCAGGGACGTGCCGATGCCGTATGCGGCCAATCTCGAAAAGCTGGCGCTGCCGTCGGTGGCCGACGTCGTCGAGGCGGCCAAGGCCGTCTGTTATCGCTGAGCGGGGCTGACATCCATGCCGATCAACATCCTGATGCCCGCGCTGTCGCCGACGATGGAAAAGGGCAACCTCGCCAAGTGGCTTAAGAAGGAGGGCGACAAGGTCAAATCCGGCGACGTCATCGCCGAGATCGAGACCGACAAGGCAACCATGGAAGTCGAGGCGGTGGACGAGGGCACCATCGCGAAAATTCTGGTGCCGGAAGGCACGCAGGATGTGCCGGTCAACGACGTGATCGCGGTGCTCGCCGGCGAGGGCGAGGATGTGAAGGCGGCGGCGAGCAGCGGAGGGGCGTCTGCGAAAGCCGAGCCGAGGGCCGAAGCAAAAACGGAATCCAAGACGGAAGCGAAAACTGGAGCTGAGGGGGCGACTCGAACCCCGGACCTGTCCTCCAGTGCCCCTGCGCCCAAGCCTGCATCGTCAGGATCGCCAACGCCGCAGGCCAACGGCCAAGCCCGTGTGTTCTCGTCGCCGCTCGCCCGGCGGCTGGCGAAGGAAGCAGGCATCGAACTGGCGCGCATCGAGGGCAGCGGTCCGCATGGCCGCGTCGTCGCGCGTGACGTGGAGCAGGCGAAATCCGGCAAGGGCCTGAAGGCGCCCGCCGCTGCGCCCGCAGGCGCGTCGTCGATCGCGCCCGCGATGTCGGACAAGCAGATCCTGTCGCTGTTCGAGGACGGCTCCTATGAAATCGTGCCGCACGACAACATGCGCCGCACGATTGCGCAGCGCCTGACCGCCTCGATACAGACCGTGCCGCATTTCTACCTGACGATGGACTGCGATATCGGACGGCTCTTGGCCGCGCGCGAGGACATCAACGCGTCCGCGCCGAAGGACAAGGACAAGAAGCCGCTCTACAAATTGTCGGTCAACGACTTCGTCATCAAGGCGATGGCAATCGCGCTGCAACGTGTTCCGAATGCCAACGTGAGCTGGACCGAGGGCGGCATGCTTAAGCACAAGCATTCCGACATCGGCGTCGCGGTGGCGATGCCGGGCGGGCTGATCACGCCGATCATCCGCAAGGCGGAGACGAAATCGCTCTCGACCATTTCAGCCGAGATGAAGGATTTCGCCGGGCGTGCGCGGGCGCGAAAACTCAAGCCCGAGGAATATCAGGGCGGCACCACGGCGGTCTCCAACCTCGGCATGTACGGCATCAAGGAT
This sequence comes from Nitrobacter sp. NHB1, assembly GCF_036964665.1. Classification (NCBI taxonomy): domain Bacteria; kingdom Pseudomonadati; phylum Pseudomonadota; class Alphaproteobacteria; order Hyphomicrobiales; family Nitrobacteraceae; genus Nitrobacter; species Candidatus Nitrobacter laanbroekii. The sequence goes on along the minus strand of NZ_JBAMDA010000001.1, from coordinate 1,126,944 downwards.
TTCACCGCGGTCATCAACCCGCCGCACGCCACGATCCTCGCGGTCGGCGCCAGCGAGGAACGCGCGGTCGTGCGGGGCGGCAAGATCGAGACGGCACACATCATGAGCGTGACGCTGTCCTGCGATCACCGCGCGGTCGACGGCGCGCTCGGCGCAGAGCTGATCGGCGCATTCAAGACGCTGATCGAGAACCCCGTGATGATGATGGTGTGATGGCGATGATGCCGTCATTGCGAGCGTAGCGAAGCAATCCAGACATGATAGGACGAGACTGGATTGCTTCGTCGCAAATGCTCCTCGCAATGACGTAACGAGAGTTCGTAGCGTTACCCCTTACCGCGCGGCCCGCGGCCGCGACCTCTCCCGCAAGGGGAGAGGGAAGCAAGAAAAGCGTCTGGACAATGCCCGATACCTCCTTCGACGTCATCATCATCGGCTCGGGCCCCGGCGGCTATGTCACCGCGATTCGTGCGGCACAGCTTGGCTTCAAGACAGCGATCGTCGAGAAGGCGTATCTCGGCGGCATCTGTCTGAACTGGGGCTGCATTCCGACCAAGGCGCTGCTGCGCTCGGCGGAAATCTATCGCTACATGCAGCACGCCAAGGATTACGGCCTGTCGGCGGAGAAGGTGAGCTACGATCCGAAGGCCGTGGTGCAGCGCTCGCGCGGCGTTTCCAAGCGCCTCAACGAGGGTGTCGGCTTCCTGATGAAGAAGAACAAGGTCACCGTGATCTGGGGCGAGGCGTCGATCGACGCGCCCGGAAAGATCACGGTGAAGAAGTCTAATCCGTACCTCAAAACCGAGCCCCCAAAGGGCGCGCTTGGCGAGGGCAGCTATCAAGCCAGCCACATCATCGTCGCCACCGGCGCGCGGCCGCGTATGCTTCCCGGCCTGGAGCAGGACGGCAGGCTGGTCTGGACCTATTTCGAGGCGATGGTTGCGCCCAAGATTCCGAAGTCGCTGCTCGTCGTCGGCTCCGGCGCGATCGGCATCGAGTTCGCCTCGTTCTTCCGCACCATGGGGGCCGAGGTCACCGTGGTCGAGGTGCTGCCGCAGGTCCTTCCCGTCGAGGATGCCGAGATCGCCGCACTTGCCCGCAAGCAGTTCGAGAAGCAGGGCATCAGGATCATGACCTCTACCAAGGTCACCAGGCTCGACAAGAAGGCCGACAGCGTCGTCGCCACCATCGACGCGGGCGATGGCAAGCCGGTCACCGCCGAGTTCGAGCGGGTGATTTCGGCGGTTGGCGTGGTCGGCAATATCGAGAATCTCGGATTGGAGAAGCTCGGCGTTAAAACCGATCGCGGCTGCATCGTGATCGACGGCTTCGGCAGGACCAACGTGCCGGGTATCTACGCCATCGGTGACGTCGCGGGGCCGCCGATGCTGGCGCACAAGGCCGAGCACGAGGGGGTCGTCTGCGTCGAGGCGATCAAGGGCCTGCATCCGCACCCGATGGACAAGAGCCTGATCCCCGGCTGCACCTATTGTCACCCGCAGATCGCATCTGTCGGCCTCACCGAAGCCAAGGCGAAAGAGGCGGGCAGGGATATCCGCGTCGGCCGCTTCCCGTTCGCCGGCAACGGCAAGGCAATCGCGCTGGGCGAGGATCAGGGGCTGGTCAAGGTGATCTTCGACAAGACGACCGGCCAGTTGCTCGGCGCGCACATGGTCGGCGCGGAGGTCACCGAACTGATCCAGGGCTACGTGGTTGCGATGAACCTGGAGACCACCGAGCAGGAATTGATGCACACCATCTTTCCGCATCCGACACTCTCGGAAATGATGAAGGAAGCAGTGCTCGACGCCTACGGGCGCGTGCTCAATATGTAAGAAGACAAGCCGCGCTGTTTGGCCGATCGATTATCGGCAATTCTAGCGGGCTCATGCCCCGCGCCGGGGCTACCGGGCCAATGGTTGCCCGGCGGTAACCCTTGTTGCGAGCGCGCAACACCAATCGAACATTTAACCCTGCGGACAGGTGGCTCTTGCAGACGCCGCTATTTGGCCACACCACTTCGTGAACTATTGCCCGTCGGCTCAAGGCTGGCGCTCTTGATGGCTTGGGACATCCCTCGCCCGGGAGCGGCTCCGGTCAAAAAGAGGCCGCCGGGGAGAACAGGTTCGCGATGGACGTCGAGACGGGCATCAAGGGCAGGCTGCCGAACCGTCATGGAACGGAAGGTCAGGAACGCGTGCCCCATCGCGCGCACCTGCCGGGGACCGCCGTCGGCGGCCCGATCGGGTCGCTCCGGCAGGGCGATATGGTCGAAATCGATGCGGTCGCCGGGACTCTTGACGTAAATTTGACCGCCACGGAACCCACCGAACGCAAGACCAATTGGCGGCTCCGCGCGACCAACCATACATCTGGTTTGCTCTGGAAATATGCCCAGCAGATCGGACCGGCAGTCAGCGGTGTTCTGACCTATCGGGGCGGGGTGTACGAGAAATTGCGTTATGCGGACGTCTAGGAGCGTAGTTCTTGTTGCGTTGGCGTTGGGCGTGGTGTGCGCGAGCGTGCCGGCGTTTGCCTTTGACGGAACCGTGGCCGGCCAGCCCGATACCGCGGCGACGGCGCTTCCCGTGGCCTCCGCGCCTCTCGCCGGCGGCCAGGCGCTGAAGAAGGCGGTGCCTCCGAGCACCTCGCTGACGGCTCTGCAATATGCTGCCGAGGGCGGCCACCCCGTTGCCCAGTGGCGATTGGGGCGGATGTACGCGAATGGCGACGGCGTCACCCAGGACGATCTGCGCGCCTTCGAGTACTTCAGCCGTATCGCCAATGCCCATGCCGAGGACAGCCCTTCGGCGCCGCAGGCCGGGATTGTCGCCAACGCGTTCGTCGCGCTTGGACGCTATTATCTCCAGGGCATCCCGAACTCGAAGATCAAGCGCGATGCCGAGCGCGCGCGCGAGATGTTCTCCTATGCCGCCTCCTACTTCGGCAATGCCGATGCGCAGTACGATCTGGCGCGGCTTTATCTGAAAGGAGTCGGCGCCCCCCACGACGTCAAGTACGGCGCACGCTGGCTTGGCCTCGCGGCGCAGAAGGGCCAGCATGAGGCCCAGGCGATGCTGGGCAAGTTGCTGTTCAACGGCGACCAGTTGCCCCGGCAGGCAGCGCGCGGACTGATGTGGCTGACGCTGGCGCGGGATGCAGCCACGCCGGACGAGACCTGGATCGCCGAAAGCTACAACAAGGCGATTGCTAAAGCCTCGGAAGACGACCGCGCGATGGCGCTGCAGATGCTTGAGCACTGGGTGCAGGGGCGGCGAGACTGAGTTATCGGGTTCGGCTCAGGCCGATCCGGCTGCGTCCAGATCGAGGTCGATCCAGACGGGGACATGGTCCGACGCCTTTTCCCAACCGCGGACATGGCGATCGATGCCGACCGCGCTAAGGCGGTCGCTGGCCTGCGGCGACAGCAGCAGGTGGTCGATCCGCAGTCCGTTGTTCTTCTGCCAGGCGCCCGCCTGATAATCCCAGAAAGTATAGTCTTCGGCGGCATCTGAGGCCGCACGCAGCGCATCGGTCAGGCCGAGCCCGAGCAGCGTCTGAAACGCCTCCCGCGTCTGCGGGCGAAACAAGGCATCGTCCATCCACGCGGCGGGATTGTAGACGTCGCGCGGCGCGGGAATGACGTTGAAATCGCCGGCGAGAACGAAGGTCTCCTCGCTTTTCAGCCGCTCTTTTGAATATTCAATAAGCCGCGATATCCACTTGAGCTTATAAGGATATTTTTCGGTATTCGGTGGGTTTCCGTTGGGCAGATAGAGGCAGGCGATCCGGACCACCCCGTGCTTGAGCGAGACGACGCCTTCAAGGAATCGCGACTGCACGTCGCCGTCATCGCCGGCCAGCCGGGGCCGGGTTTCGTCGAACGGGAATTTCGACAGCAGCGCCACGCCGTTGAAGGTCTTCTGGCCGTGCGTCACCACGTTGTAGCCGAGCGCCTCGATGGCCTCGCGCGGAAACTGCTCGTCGACGCACTTGATTTCCTGGAGACAGACGACATCCGGCGCGGTCTCCCCCAGCCAGGCGAGAAGGTGATCCAGGCGCTGCCGGACCGAATTGACGTTCCAGGTCGCTATCCGCATGACGTGATTCCGGGTGTCATTGCCGGACTTGATCCGGCAATCCATCTCTCAAAAGCTCTTCTGTCGATGGATGCGCGGGTCACAGGTGGCGGAAGCGACGCCGTTCTTTGAACGGCTATGCCCGCGCATGACATGGAGCCTAGATCGAAAAGCTGGTGCCGCAGCCGCAGGAGGCGGTGGCGTTCGGATTGACCACCCGGAACGAGGCCCCGATCAGGTCGTCGACGAAATCGACTTCGGAACCGCTCAGGAACGGGACCGAGGCGGGATCGACCAGCACCACGGCCGTATCGCGCGCGATCACCAGATCGTCCTCGGCCTTGGCGCGTTCGATATCGAACTTGTACTGGAAGCCCGAGCAGCCGCCGCCCTCGACGCTGATCCGCAACATGGCGCCGTCGCCCTCGGATTTGAGGATTTCCCCGATCCGGCGCGCCGCGCGTTCGCTGACGGTTATGTTGGTTTCGGTCATCGTGCGACTCCGTATGCGATGGCGGACATTGTCCAGTATTTTGAAATACCCGCAAAGCCATAGTTAAGTGCGCCGGACGCCGGAATCAAACGATAAGAGGGTCAAAACGCCATGGCAGTCGGAATGGCAGCTCCCCACGCGACCTACGCCAGCGATCCCGGCCGCAGCCGCGGCCGCCTGTTCGACGAGTCGCCGAGCAAGACCCGCAGTGCGTTCCGGCGCGACTGCGACCGGGTGATCCATTCGACCGCTTTTCGGCGGCTGAAACACAAGACGCAGGTGTTCGTCTATCACGAAGGCGATCACTACCGGACCCGTCTCACCCATACCCTGGAGGTGGCCCAGATCGCCCGCGCGCTGGCCCGGCAACTCGGGCTCGACGAGGATCTGACGGAAGCGCTGGCGCTGGCGCATGATCTTGGCCATCCGCCGTTCGGCCACGCCGGCGAGCGGGCGCTGGACGCCTGCCTCGATGCGTTTGGCGGGTTTGACCACAATGCGCAGACGCTGCGAATTGTGACCCTGTTGGAGCGCCGCTATCCGGATTTTGACGGCCTCAACCTGACCTGGGAAACGCTGGAAGGGGTGGTCAAGCACAACGGTCCGCTGACCGACCGCGCCGGCAGCGCCATCGGGCGCTATCAGCGGCGCGGCGTCCCCGTCGGCATCGCTGATTTCAACCGGCATTACGATCTGGAACTATGGAGTTTTGCCTCGCTCGAAGCGCAGGTCGCGGCGATCGCCGACGACATCGCCTACGATGCCCACGATATCGATGACGGCTTGCGCGCCGGTCTGTTCGCCGTCGACGATCTGAAGGCGATGCCGCTGACCGCGGCGATGATCGCAGAGATTGCCCAGCGCCACCCTCGGCTGGACGACGTCCGGCGTGGCGCCGAACTGGTGCGCGAGCTGATCTCCTATCTGATCACGGCGGTGGTATCGGAAGCGGGCAGGCGGCTTGCCGATGCCCGGCCGGGATCGGTGGACGAGGTGCGCCGTCACGGTCAGGCGCTGGTCGCGTTTCCGCGCGAGGCGGCCGAGGCGGAGGCCCTGATCAAGGCGTTCCTCAGACAGCGGATGTATCGTCACCCCCGCGTCATGCATGTGATGGACGAGGCTGAAGCTCTCGTCCGGGATCTGTTCGCGCGTTACCGCGATGACCCGGCGGCGCTTCCCGCCGAATGGTTGCCGGAGGACGGCGACAGCCGTGAGCTTGATGCCGAAAGAGCACGCCGGGTCGGCAATTTCATCGCCGGGATGACCGACCGGTTCGCCATTACCGAGCATCGCAGGCTTTTTGACTCGACCCCGGAATTGCGTTAGGCGGCGCGTAATTCCACTCTTATGCAAGTCGCAGATATCATGACCAATTCCAGTCCATCGCAGCACCTTTTCGCGGACGTGCTTGCGCGGGTGCATACGGCGTGTGCGGCGCTTGCGGAAGACGGCGCGCTGCCGGCGGGACTTGACCTGTCGCGGATCGTGGTCGAGCCACCCCGCGACGCCTCCCATGGCGACATGGCGACCAATGTCGCGATGGTGCTGGCGAAGGATGCTAAAACCAAGCCGCGCGATCTTGCCGAGACGATTGCCGCAAAACTGCGCACCGACGGCCTGATCGACAGGGTCGAGATCGCCGGTCCCGGCTTCATCAATCTGACCCTGAAGCCGCAGGTCTGGTCGGATGCGCTGCGCACCGTGCTGCGGGAAGGCGAGGACTATGGCCGCAGCGCGATCGGCGCGGGCGAGAAGGTCAACGTCGAATACGTCTCCGCCAATCCGACCGGCCCCATGCATGTCGGTCATTGCCGCGGCGCGGTGTTCGGCGATGCGCTCGCCAACCTGCTGTCGATGGCAGGCTGCGATGTGACGCGCGAATACTACATCAACGATGCGGGCGCGCAGGTGGACGTGCTGGCGCGCTCGGCATTCCTGCGCTACCGCGAGGCGTTAGGTGAGGATATTGGCGAGATCCCGGAAGGGCTTTATCCCGGCGATTATCTCAAGCCAGTCGGGCAGGCGCTCGCCGCCGAGCACGGCGACAGGCTGCTGAGCGCGTCGGACGCGGAGTGGCTCCCGGTCGCGCGCGCCAAAGCCATCGCCATGATGATGGAGATGATCAAGGGCGACCTCGCAGCGCTCAACATTGGGCATGAGGTGTTCTTCTCGGAGCGCTCACTGATCGATGGCGGCAATGACCGCGTCGCCGCGACCATCGATTTCCTGCGCGCGAAGGGCGACGTCTACGAGGGACGGTTGCCGCCGCCGAAAGGCGCGCCGGTCGAAGACTATGAGGATCGCGAGCAGACCCTGTTCCGCGCCACTGCCTATGGCGACGATATCGATCGCCCGCTCAAAAAATCGGACGGCGGCTACACCTATTTCGCGTCCGATATCGCCTATCACAAAACCAAGTTCGACCGCGGCTTTCTCAACATGGTCGATGTCTGGGGCGCCGATCACGGCGGCTACATCAAGCGCGTGCAGGCCGCGATCAAGGCGGTGACGGCGGGCAAGGCGACGCTCGACGTCAAGATTGTGCAGCTCGTGAAGCTGTTGCGCAACGGCGAGCCGGTAAAGATGTCGAAACGCTCCGGCGATTTCGTCACCTTGCGCGAAGTGGTCGATGAAGTCGGCTCCGATGCGGTGCGCTTCATGATGCTGTTCCGCAAGAACGACGCGGTGCTGGATTTCGACCTCGCCAAAGTCATCGAGCAGTCGAAAGACAACCCGGTGTTCTACGTGCAGTACGGCCACGCCCGTGGATTTTCGATCTTCCGCAATGCCCGCGAGGCGTTCCCGGACCTGCCGGACGACGCCTTAAAACGTGCCGCTTTTCTTGCTGACGCTGCCGTCGAACGGCTGACCGATCCGGCGGAACTCGGATTGCTGCGGCGGCTTGCGCTTTATCCGCGAACCGTCGAAGCCGCCGCGCTCGCGCACGAGCCGCACCGGATCGCATTCTACCTCTATGATCTCGCAAGCGAATTTCACGCGCTCTGGACGAAAGGGCGCGATATGCCTCATTTACGCTTCATTATCAATAATGATGCAGTAATCACCAGGGCGCGGCTGGCACTGGTTCAGGGCGTCGTCTCTGTTCTGGCATCGGGACTTGCCGTTCTCGGCGTCCATGCGCCGAACGAGATGCGATAGTGGGGTATAGCCGACACGAGGGGGGTGACGGCTTGATTGGCTGCTGTTTCGTTTAGAACGAGCGAGTTGGCGCCTTTCCGGAAGGGACGCGACATCACGATGGCTCATCGATATCAGGACCGGCCTTTCCCGGAGGACGACGATTACGGGCGCGACGATCGCCGCGCGACCGCCCAGGCGGAGCCCGATCCGCTTGCCGAACTGGCCCGGCTGATCGGCCAGACCGATCCCTTCGGCGATATCAAACGCAGCGCACCGACGATCCCCGCGGATGATCCCGTCGATCACTTTGAGCCGCTGCCCCCGATCGAAGACGACGCTCCCGCTTCGCCGCCGTCGTGGATTCAAAGGCGGATGGCTCAACCTGATCCGCCGCAAGACGTCGAAGTCGCGCCGCACCCGGTTTTGCGGCGCGCGGCTGTCTATCCCGACGATCAGCCGCACGTTCAGCACCCCGAGCCGGAGTCCTATCTTCCTCAGGCCGATCCCGACCGCTATGACGACGTGCTGTACGGCCGTCTGCCGGACGAGCAGCGCGCGTATGCGTATGAGGACCGCGTTCCCCGCGATGCGTATCAGGATCAGTTTCCCCGCGAGACGTATTCGGAAGCGCCTTTCGGCTATCAGGACGGCTACGGGGAAGAGGGGGAAGAACCGGCTCCCAGGCGTCGCGGCAGGATGGCGACGGTGGTCGCGGTTCTGGCGCTCGCGGTCCTCGGCACCGGGGCAGCGTATGCCTACCGCACCTATGTCGGCACGTCCCCGAGCGGCGCGCCGCCGGTCATCAAGGCCGACGCCGAACCCAACAAGATCGTTCCGCGGCAGGCCAGTACGGGCGATGCCGTCGGCAAGTTGATTCAGGACCGGATGTCCACGGAGAACGGCACCGAGCAAATGGTGTCGCGTGAAGAGCAGCCCGTCGACGTCAAGGAAGCCACGACCTCCGGTCCGCGCGTGGTATTCCCGCCATTGAACCAGAACGCCAATCCGCCGTCTGCGGCAAGCGTGGCGCCGAATATCCGGCCTCCCGCGACCGTCGCGAACGGGACACTTGCCGGCGACGAACCGCGCAGGGTCAGGACGCTGACGGTTCGTGGCGATCAGGCCGATGTTGCGGCTGCAACTATCGCCCGGCATGAATCTCAGGCAGCTCCAGCACCTGTCGCCACCCGGCATACGCCTGCGGCCACCGCTGCGTCTGGTGCAAATCCGCCGCTGTCGCTGTCCCCGCAGGGCGCCAACGAACCGCGGACCCGGATGGCTTCGACCAATCCGGGCCAGCAGGCGTCGGCCGTAGCCAGCGCCGGCGGCTATCTGGTCCAGGTCTCATCGCAACGGAACGAAGCGGACGCGCAGGCCTCGTTCCGGGTGCTGCAGGGCAAATTCCCGTCGGTGCTGGGGTCGCGGACTCTATTGGTCAAACGCGCCGACCTTGGTGCGAGAGGTGTCTACTATCGCGCGATGGTTGGGCCGTTCGGCTCGTCCGAGGAAGCATCGCGCGTCTGCGGCAGCCTCAAATCGGCCGGCGGACAGTGCGTCGTCCAAAGGAATTAACCGCGGTTTCCTTGACCCTCGCTGCCGACGCGAGCTAATCGGCCGCCATGAATGTACGCGCATTTATCACGGGTATGTCCGGCCTGAGCCTGACAGCGGAGGAGCGCGAGTTCCTCCGCGTCGAGCGGCCATGGGGCTTTATTCTATTCAAGCGCAATGTCGATAACCCCCTGCAAGTTGCGAGTTTGGTTCAAGACTTTCGGGAGACGGTCGGCGATAGCGACGCCCCCGTCCTGATCGATCAGGAAGGCGGCCGCGTGCAGCGGCTGGGTCCGCCGCACTGGCCGGCCTATCCGCCGGGCGCGATGTTTGGCGCCCTTTATGACCGCGACCGCGCCGCGGGGCTGAAAGCGGCGCGGCTCAGCGCGCAACTGATCGCGGCCGACCTCGCCGATCTCGGCATTACCGTCGATTGCCTGCCACTGGCGGACGTTCCGGCGTCCGGCGCCGATGCCGTCATCGGTGATCGCGCCTATGGCGCCGATCCGGTCAAGGTCGCGACAATCGCGCGCGCCGTCACCGAGGGGCTGGAGCAGGGTGGCGTTCTGCCGGTTCTCAAGCACATTCCGGGGCATGGGCGGGCGACCGCCGACACCCACCATCGGCTGCCGGTCGTGGATGCCTCGAAGATTGACCTGGAAGCCATTGATTTTGCTGCATTCAGGCCGCTCGCCGACCTGCCGATGGCGATGACCGCACATGTTGTGTTCAGCGCGATTGATCCCACACAACCGGCCACGACTTCTGCGACAATCATCGAACAGGTGATTCGCGGAACGATCGGGTTCCAGGGATTGTTGATGAGTGATGACGTGTCCATGAATGCGTTGACGGGATCAATTGCCGAGCGGACCCGGGCAATCGTTTCGGCCGGTTGCGACATGGTCCTGCATTGCAACGGCAATCTCGACGAAATGCGTCAGGTCGCCGGGGAAACCCCGGAGCTGTCGGGAAAAGCGCTGGACCGTGCGCGACGGGCCCTGGCATCGCGCAAGCCGCCGCAGCCGTTCGACCGCGAGGCGGCGCGGGCGGAACTCGACGCGTTGACGGCAGCGGGAGCAGCAGGCGCATGAGCGCGGAAATTCTGTCGTTTGAAACGGGACGGCCGGCCGCGCGCGTCGATGATAACGACGTTGCGCTCATGGTCGATGTCGAGGGCTATGAAGGCCCGCTTGACCTGTTGCTGGCGCTGGCGCGGCAGCAGAAGGTCGACCTGTCGAAAATCTCAATTCTGGCGCTCGCCGACCAGTACCTCGTTTTCATCGAGGCGGCGCGCAAGATTCGTCTCGAACTGGCCGCCGATTATCTGGTGATGGCGGCGTGGTTGGCGTTCCTGAAATCGCGATTGCTGCTGCCGGAACCGGCGACTGCGGACGGACCGAGCGCCGGCGAGATGGCCACGGCGCTCGCCAATCGCCTGCGCCGCCTCGAGGCCATCCGGGAAGCGTCGAACCGCCTGATGAACCGCCAGCAACTGCGGCGCGACATCTTTCCGCGCGGAAATCCGGAGGCGATCGCGGAGATCCGCCATCCGCGGTTTACGGCGACGTTGTTCGACCTGCTCACCGCCTATGCCGCGCAGCGCCAGCAGCGCGTCTTGGCGACCGTCCACATGGCCAAGCGCACGGTCTGGTCGTTGAGCGAGGCGCGGGCGTCCCTGGAGCGTCTGGTCGGCCTGTCCGGCGAGGACTGGGGATGCCTCGACGACTATCTGATGACCTTTGTCGTCGATCCCTCGCAGCGGGCCACCATATTCGCATCGAGTTTTGCGTCCGCGCTCGAACTGGTCCGCGAAGGCGTCATGGATCTGAACCAGAAAGAGGCGTTCGCGCCGCTTTATTTTCGCAAGCGTGCGTCGCAGCCGGCATCCGCTCCGGTGACGGGGTCGGACGCTCCGGCGCAGTAAGTGGAAGAAGGAGACCGAGCGATGGCAAGCCTGGCGGAAATGCGCGTGGAGCGGCTCGATGAACCTCAGTTGGAACACCCCGCAGCGCGCCCCGAGGAATTGCGGTTGCTGGAGGCGCTGCTGTTTGCCTCGTCCGAGCCGCTGGATCAGGCGGCGCTGGCCAAGCGGATGCCCGACGGCGTCGACATCAAGGTCGCGCTCGCGCAATTACAAGCGGACTACGCCTCGCGCGGGGTCAATCTGGTGCGCATCGCCAACAAGTGGACGTTCCGCACTGCGGGCGATCTGGCCTGGCTGATGACGCGGGAAAGCACGGAGACCCGGCGCCTGTCGCGCGCGGCCATCGAGATGCTGGCGATCATTGCCTACCATCAGCCCGTGACCCGTGCGGAGATCGAGGAAATCCGCGGCGTCGTCACCTCCAAGGGTACGCTCGATGTGCTGCTGGAGACCGGCTGGATCAAGCCGCGCGGCCGCCGCAAGACACCGGGTCGCCCGCTCACTTTCGGAACCACGGAGGCGTTCCTGTCCCAGTTCACTCTCGAAAGCCTCGGCGACCTGCCGGGCCTGGAGGAGCTGAAGGGAACGGGGTTGCTGGATTCCCGTCTGCCCGGCGGCTTCATGGTTCCGACGCCATCCGACGATCCCGCTTTGCACGACGATGAGGATCCGCTCGAGGCCGGCGATCTCGAACTGGCGCTGGCCCCGGCTCTGGAGCCGGAAAGCGACGATTCCGCCGACGGCGATGTCGGCGCGAACGATCCCTCGGGCAGCGGCCGGAATGCCGATATCGACGACGAACGTCCGTAATACAGGCGTCGATGGCGAACATCCGGCCCGAGCGGACCGACGACGCGGCCGGGGCTGTAGATCGTGAGCTTCCCGTCATTGCGAGCGAAGCGAAGCAATCCAGGAGCCACTCCGAAAGACCGGATTGCTCCGTCGCTTGCGCTCCTCGCAATGACGATGATTCAAGCTCATTTCATCCCGCTCTAAGTATCTGGAAAAACAAAAGGAAAAACGCTGCACGGGACGGTGTCGGGGGTGGTTCGCGAGGCCTCGATAGGCTATATGATTCCGAGCAGAAACCGACCGGAATCCTCGATTGTCAGACACTGAAGATACGAAGTCCGGAGAGCCGCCGGCGCCTTCGGGCATTCGGCCCGTTTCCATCCTCGATGAGATGAAGCGCAGCTATCTCGATTACGCCATGAGCGTGATCGTGGCACGCGCGCTGCCGGATGCGCGCGACGGTCTCAAGCCGGTTCACCGGCGCATTCTCTATGCGATGTACGAGAACGGTTTCGAGTGGAACAAGCCTTATCGCAAGTCGGCGCGCACCGTCGGCGACGTCATCGGTAAATACCATCCCCACGGCGACCAGTCGGTTTACGACGCGCTGGTGCGCATGGCGCAGGGTTTCTCCATGCGCGTGCCGCTGATCGACGGGCAGGGCAATTTCGGCTCGGTGGACGGCGATATGGCCGCGGCCATGCGTTACACCGAATCCCGCCTGACCAAGATCGCGCAATCGCTGCTCGACGATATCGACAAGGACACCGTCGACTTCCAGCCCAACTACGACAGCAGCGAGAAAGAGCCGGCGGTCCTTCCGGCGAAGTTTCCGAACCTTTTGGTCAACGGCGCCGGCGGCATTGCCGTCGGCATGGCCACCAATATCCCACCGCACAATCTCGGCGAAGTCATCGACGCCTGCGTGGCGCTGATCGACGATCCCGCGCTCGGAATCGACGACCTCATCAACATCGTGCCGGGTCCGGATTTCCCGACCGGCGGCATCATTCTGGGACGACAGGGCATTCGCTCGGCCTATCACCTCGGCCGGGGCTCGATCGTGATGCGCGGCAAGGTCTCGATCGAGCCGGCGCGCAAGGACCGCGAAGCGATCATCGTTTCCGAAATTCCCTATCAGGTGAACAAGGCGACGATGGTCGAGCGCATCGCCGAACTGGTGCGTGACAAGAAGATCGAAGGCATCTCGGATTTGCGCGACGAATCCGACCGCGACGGTTTCCGTGTCGTCGTTGAATTGAAGCGCGACGCCGTTCCGGAAGTCGTGCTCAACCAGCTCTACAGGTTCACGCCGCTGCAAACCAACTTCGGCGCCAACATGGTGGCGCTGGATGCGGGCCGTCCGCAGCTCATGAATCTGAAAGACTTTCTGACCTTGTTCATCGCCTTCCGCGAACAGGTCGTCACCCGCCGCACCAAGTTCCTGCTCAACAAGGCGCGCGACCGCGCTCACATCCTGGTCGGCCTCGCCATCGCTGTCGCCAACATCGACGAGATCATCCGCGTCATCCGCACCTCGCCGGATCCGACCACCGCCCGCGAAACCTTGATGTCGCGCGACTGGCCGGCCAAGGACGTCGCGGCAATGATCACGCTGATCGACGATCCGCGCCATCGCCTGAATGAAGACGGCACGGCGCGGCTGTCGATGGAGCAGGCCAAGGCCATTCTCGATCTGCGCCTGCAGCGCTTGACCGCGCTCGGCCGCGAGGAAATCTCCGAAGAACTCGACAAGCTCGCCGTCGAGATCGCCGATTATCTGGATATCCTGCGTTCGCGCGCCCGCGTGCAGGCGATCATCAAGACCGAGCTTGGTGCGGTGAAGGCCGAATTCGCCACCCCGCGCAAGACCGTCATCGTCGAGCAGGAAGGCGAGGTCGAGGACGAGGACCTGATCCAGCGCGAGGACATGGTTGTGACCGTCTCGCACGCCGGCTACGTCAAGCGGGTGCCGCTGTCGACCTATCGGGCGCAAAAGCGCGGCGGCAAGGGCCGCTCTGGCATGCAGACCCGCGAAGAGGATTTCGTCTCGAGGCTGTTCGTGGCGTCCACCCACACGCCGGTGCTGTTCTTCTCGTCACGCGGCCAGGTCTACAAGGAAAAGGTCTGGCGCCTGCCGATGGCGGCCCCGAATGCGCGCGGCAAGGCGATGATTAACATCCTGCCGCTCGAACAAACCGAGCGCATCACCACCATCATGCCGCTGCCCGAGGATGAATCGTCCTGGGCCAACTTTGATGTGATGTTCGCGACCACCAGCGGCACGGTCCGGCGCAACAAGCTTTCCGATTTCGTCGACGTCCGGCGCTCCGGCATCATCGCGATGAAACTCGGCGAGGGCGAGGCAATCGTCGACGTGCAGATCTGCACCGAGCGCGACGACGTGCTGCTGACTGCCGCTGGCGGCCAGTGCATCCGTTTCCCGGTGTCCGACGTGCGGGTGTTCTCGGGCCGGACGTCGATGGGCGTGCGGGGTATCGCACTGGCTGAAGGCGACCGGGTGATCTCGCTGTCGATTCTCCATCATTTCGATGCGACGCCGGCCGAGCGCGCCGCCTATCTGAAACAGTCCGGTGCGATCCGCCGTGCCGCCACCGGCGAGGATATCGAGCCCGAAGAGGCGACGCCGGAGGCCGACGAGGCCGCGCATACCGATCTCTCGCTGCCCGAGGGGCGCTATGTGGAGATGGGCGCCGCCGAGCAGTTCGTGCTCACTGTCACGGCGCATGGCTATGGCAAGCGGTCGTCGTCGTTCGAATTCAGGGTTTCGGGACGTGGCGGTAAGGGCATCCGCGCCAGCGATCCGACCAAGCTCGGCGAGATCGGGCATCTGGTGGCGGGATTCCCGGTGGAGATGTCGGACCAGATCATGCTGGTGAGCGATGGCGGGCAATTGATCCGGGTGCCGGTGGAGGGTATCCGCATCACGAGCCGCGCCTCCAAGGGCGTTCGCGTCTTCACCACGGCGGAGGACGAGCGCGTGGTGTCGGTCGAGCACATCCGCGAGGAGAACGAGAACGGCAACGGCGGATAGCGCCGCTTCGCCTGTGCCGGAAAGCAAAAGCCGCCCGTGGGCATACGGACGGCTTCGCCTTGGAGGTTGGAAGAACGAAAGCTCGAAGATCCGGGTCAGTGACGGGCTGCCGTCACCAGGCGGGCTTCACGAACGATCGTTTTGGAACCGGAGACGCGGAGGCAGGACGTCTCGAAATTCGGCCAGGTCTGCTGCGAGCAGTCCGTGCCGACGGGGCGAATGTCGAGTCGGTCGCCCTTGGCGAGCGCGACCGGCGTGCTGGCCGAAACCTGCGGGGCAAAACCCGGCAGAATGGTGAGGGCGGCTGCAATGAACGCTGCAACCGCGACTGCGGAAAGAGCCTTGGTCATGACGGTCCCCTTGTTATTTAGGCCTTGCCGTTTGTGGCTTGGCGGCCCGGTTGGTTGGACGGATTGATAGCCCGCCCCGGTTTCGCGATGTCTTCGTGTCCTCCCGAAAGTGGTTTCATCGGCCGAAGAATTGTTTCGTCCTATTTCCTCCTGTTTCGTCCTGGCTCGTCGGGCGAAACAGAGTGCCGGAATCTGCAATGATTTCAGTGATCTCGCCGCCACGTCGAGAAGACGCGCGACCCCCTGTTTGGGTTCGGTCGGCGCTGGAAAATAAATATCGGCTCCGGCAGCGCTGATTGTGGAACCCGCTTCGCTTGCGGCCTCCTGGCGGTCGCGCTAGAGGGGAATATGTCTCGCGTCGCGCTCTATCCCGGATCGTTCGACCCCGTCACCAACGGTCACGTTGATGTCGTCAGGCACGCTGTCGTCCTGTGCGACCGGCTGGTCGTTGCCATCGGCATTCATCCGGGCAAGACGCCGCTGTTCCCGGCCGAGGAGCGTCTTGCGATGGTGCGCTCGGTGTTCGCCCCGGTTGCCGCAAAAGCCGGCTGCGCCTTCGACTGCACGACCTACGACGATCTCACGATTGCCGCGGCGCAAAAGGCCGGCGCCACGATCCTGGTCCGCGGCCTGCGCGACGGCACCGATCTCGATTATGAAATGCAGATCGCGGGCATGAACGAGGCCATGGCGCCCGGCGTGCATACGGTATTCGTCCCGGCTTCGCCCGGCGTTCGCCCGATCACCGCCACACTGGTGCGTCAGATCGCAGCCATGGGCGGCGATGTATCAGCTTTCGTTCCGCAACCGGTCGCATCGAGTCTCAAGACCAAATTCGCCGGTTGAATGAGCCGGCCTTCCTCTGATCCGGAGTTGTCATGATTAGAATCCTTGGCCTCGTCGCCGCGTTGATGTTCGCGATCCCCGCTTTCGCCCAGCCGCTGCCGGCCAACCTCGACAAGCAGAACGCGATCGTGATCGAGACCACGAAGGGCACCATCGTCATCAAGCTGCGGACCGACATCGCGCCCAAACATGCCGAGCGCATCAAGCAGCTCGCTCGTGATGGCTTCTACAACAACGTTCCGTTCCATCGCGTCATGGCCGGCTTCATGGCGCAAACCGGCGACGGCCAGAATTTCAACGGCACCGGCGGATCGAAATATCCGAACCTCAAGGCTGAGTTCTCCAACGTGCCGTTCAAGCGCGGCGTGGTCGGCATGGCGCGCGCGGGAAGTCCGGACTCGGCGAACTCGCAGTTTTTCATCTGCTTTGCCGACGCCTCCTTCCTCAACGGCAAATACACCGTGGTGGGCGATGTCGTCTCCGGCATGGATGTGGTGGACAAGCTGAAGAAGGCGCCCGCCGGCTCGGCGAGTGGCACTGTCACCGACCCGGACAAGATGCTGAAGGTTCAGGTTGCCTCCGACATCAAGTGAATGCGGATCATGCGGTGGCTGGCCGTCATCGTTGCGATCTGCGTTGCGATCTGCGTTGCGATCTGCATCGGCGGTGTTGGATCGGGACACGCGGTTGCGCAGGAGGATGGAGTGCCGAATCTGGCCGCCATGTCCGCGCGGTTGACGCGATGCTGGCAGCCCCCAGCCTTGCCGCGCGGAAACCCCGGCATGGAGATCACCGTGCAGTTCACCTTCAGGCGCGACGGCAGCCTCCTGGGTCGCCCCCGCATCACCTACGAGACGCGCAGCGCAACGGACGAGGAGCGCATCATCTACCGGACGGCCGTGATGCAAGCATTGCAACGCTGCGCTCCGATGCCATTTACTTCGGGCATGGGCGATGCGATTGCGGGCCGTCCCCTGACCATCCGATTTGACGACCGACGAACCTATCCCAAACCGAGAGAGAAGAGAGCATGGCTGACAACGACAACACTTTGATCCTCGAAACCACACAGGGGCCCGTGACCATCGAGATGCGTCCCGATCTCGCTCCCGGTCATGTTGCGCGGATCAAGGAGCTGGTGCGTGAAGGCTTCTACGACGGCATCGTCTTCCATCGCGTCATCGACGGCTTCATGGCGCAGACCGGATGCCCCCAAGGCACCGGGACGGGCGGCTCGGGCACGAAACTGAAGGCCGAGTTCAACAAGGAGCCGCATGTGCGCGGCACGACATCCATGGCGCGGGCGCAAAGTCCGGATTCAGGCGACAGCCAGTTCTTCATCTGCTTCGGCGAAGCCTCGTTCCTGGACGGACAATACACCGTCTGGGGCAAGGTGACCGAAGGCATGGAGAACGTCGACAAGATCAAGCGCGGCGAGCCGGTGCAAAATCCCGACAAGATCGTCAAGGCACGTATGGCTGCCGATGCGGCTTGAACGCTGACACCCGTCATGCGCGGGCTTGACCCGCGCATCCATCCATCTTCACAAGAGTCTTTCCAAGAAAGATGGATTGCCGGGTCGAGCCCGGCAATGACGGCTTACAGTATGCGAACCGATCTCTTCGATTTCGAATTGCCGTCCGAGAGCATCGCGCTGCGTCCGGCGAGCCCGCGCGATTCGGCGCGGATGCTCGTGGTGCAACCGGGAGCGGGCTTGCACGATCAGCGGGTGAGCGATCTGCCAAAATGGCTGCGGCCCGGCGACCAGCTCGTCGTCAACGACACCCGCGTCATTGCCGCGCAGTTGCATGGCCGCCGCATCGGCCGCGAAGCCGAGCCGAGGATCGAAGCGACGCTGATCAAGCGCCTCGACGGCTCGCGGTGGAACGCGCTGGTCAAGCCCGCCAGGAAGCTTGTGGCGGGAGATATCGTCCGCTTCGGCAACGATGGGCGGGTGTGCTTCCTCGGGCACCTGGATGCGCAGGTCGAAAGCAAGGGCGAGGAGGGCGAAGTCACGTTCGCCTTTTCGTTTCACGGGCCGACGCTGGATCAGGCCATTGCCGATCTGGGCTCACCGCCGCTGCCGCCCTACATTGCCTCACGGCGCGAGCCTGACGATCGCGACGCGGCGGACTATCAAACCATGTTCGCGGCCCATGAGGGCGCGGTCGCCGCGCCGACCGCGGGACTGCACTTCACGCCGGCGATGGAAGCGGCGCTGCGCGAACGCGGCGTGGGCCTTCACCGGCTGACCCTGCACGTCGGCGCGGGCACGTTTCTTCCGGTGAAAACCGAGGACACCGCCGGGCACCGCATGCATTCGGAGTGGGGCACGATTTCAGCCGAGACCGCCGAGGCGCTGAATGCGGCGCGGGCCGGCGGTGGCCGGATCGTCGCGGTCGGCACGACATCGCTGCGGCTTTTGGAGAGCGCGACCGGGGAAGACGGCCAGATCGCGCCGTTCACCGGCGAGACCGCGATCTTCATCACGCCGGGCTATCGCTTTCGCGCCGTCGATATTCTGATGACGAATTTTCATCTGCCGCGCTCGACGCTGTTCATGCTGGTCTCGGCCTTCAGCGGCCTTGAAACCATGAAACAGGCCTATGCTCACGCCATTGCCGCAGGCTACCGGTTCTATTCCTATGGCGATGCCTGCCTGCTATTTCCGGGCAGGTCCGGCGCATGAGCCTCGCCAACCATTTCGAGCTTCTCGGCCGCGACGGCGACGCTCGTACCGGAATGCTGACCACGCCGCACGGCGCGGTGCGAACGCCGGCGTTCATGCCGGTCGGGACGCAGGGCGCCATGAAGGGCCTGCAATGGCGCGAGGTGCGCGATGCCGGGACTGATATCGTGCTCGGCAACACCTATCATCTGATGCTGCGGCCGGGCGCCGAGCGGATCGCCGAACTCGGTGGTTTGCAAAAATTCACCACCTGGGGCGGGCCCATGCTGACGGATTCCGGCGGCTTCCAGGTGATGTCGCTGGCGCAGTTGCGAAAGGTGAAAGAGCAGGGCGTGACCTTTCGATCCCATATCGACGGCGCCGCGATCGAACTGACGCCGGAACGCGCGATCGAAGTCCAGCGGCTGCTCGGCTCCGACATAGCAATGCAGCTCGACGAATGCGTGCGTCTGCCGGCGGAGCGCAACGACATGGAGCGCGCCATGCGGCTCTCGCTGCGCTGGGCCGAGCGCAGCAAGCGCGCTTTCGAGGGGGCGCCCGCTGCCAATATGCTGTTCGGTATCGTTCAGGGGGGCGATAGCCCCGAGCTGCGTCGCACGAGCGTGCGGGAGCTGAACGAAATCGGTTTCCACGGCTACGCCATCGGCGGCCTCGCGGTCGGCGAACCGCAGGCCGTGATGCTCGCGATGATCGAGGAAACGGTTCCGTCGATGCCGGCGGACCGGCCGCGGTATCTGATGGGCGTCGGCACGCCGGACGATCTGCTGGAAGCCGTCGCGCGCGGCATCGACATGTTCGATTGCGTCATGCCGACGCGGAACGGGCGTCACGGCATGGCCTTCACTCGCTTCGGCCAAATCAACCTGCGCAACGCGCGCCATGCCGACGATCCGCGTCCGCTCGACGAAGAGAGTTCATGGTCGGCATCGCGAAACTATTCGCGGGCCTATCTTCATCATCTGGTTCGATCGGGCGAAACGCTGGGCGCGATGCTGCTCTCCGGGATCAACGTCGCCTACTACCAGAACCTGATGCAGGCCATGCGCGCGGCGATCACCGAGGAAACCTTTCAGCAATTTCGTGAACGGACGCGTGAAGACTGGGCGCGCGGCGATATTGCCGCGCGTTGATGTCAGGCTGCGTTGGACGTGTCTATCAGTTGCAGGCGATGCGTCGGACAATGACATGCTTGGTCACGAAACCGTAACCGCAGGTGTCGCAACTCCACAAATGGCCGATGAGGTTATCCGACAGATATGCCGATGCTTCCGCCGCGATCATCGTATCAGCGCAAACCGGGCAGGTCGGAAGATCGGATTCCCGCCGCGCGGAGTGTGGCAGGGCGGTCGACTGGATTTCAGCAATCGCCGGCATCGTGACCTCCTCTTTGATCAGGCTAAGCTGAGTTCTTCATTAAATGCAATGTTTGACGATGTCGCAACACAAATACGTTTCTTTTACGATTCTAGTTTTGCGGGCGCCCGGTTTTGCGGTGCAATGGATTGTTGCAGCACGCACGGCGCTTGCCCCCGGGTGCTAGCTGACCCTATGGAGAGGATGCGCATTGTTTCAACCCGTTACTCAAGGACGCTGACATGGATACGCAGTCGAATACCGATGCATCGCACCGTGCCGGCCGTGGCCGCGTGTTCGACAGTATTGTCGATACGGTCGGCGACACCCCGATCGTCCGGCTGCGCCGGTTGCCGCAGCAGCACGGCGTGAACGCGACAATTCTGGCCAAGCTGGAATATTTCAACCCGGCCGCGAGCGTGAAGGATCGCATCGGCGCCGCGATGGTCATCGCGATGGAGAAGGCCGGCAAGATCCACGCCGACACCGTTCTGATCGAACCGACATCGGGCAACACGGGCATTGCGCTGGCCTTCGTTGCAGCCTCGCGCGGCTACCGCCTGAAGCTGGTGATGCCGGAATCGGTTTCGACGGAGCGCTGCAAGATGCTGGCGTTTCTGGGCGCTGAAATCGTTCTGACGCCGGCGGCAGAGGGCATGAGGGGATCCATCGCCATGGCCGAGGAACTGGTGCGCACGACGCCGCACGCCGTGATGCCGCAACAGTTCAAGAACCTCGCCAACCCGGAGATTCACCGGCGCACCACGGCGGAGGAGATCTGGAACGATACCGGCGGAAACATCGATTATATCGTGGCGGGCGTCGGTACCGGCGGGACCATCACGGGGATCGGTCAGGCCCTGAAGCCGCGCAAGCCGGCGCTGCGCATCGTTGCGGTGGAGCCGGAAGAGAGCGCGGTCTTGTCGGGCGGCCGGCATTCGCCGCACAAGATTCAGGGATTAGGCGCGGGTTTCATCCCGGACATCCTGGATCGTTCCGTCATCGACGAAGTCGTCAAGGTCGATAGCGCCACGGCGCTCGAAACCGCCCGCGCGCTGGCGCGTAACGAAGGCATCCCGGGCGGCATTTCGTCCGGCGCCGCGGTTGCGGCGGCGCTTGCCATCGGCAAGCGGCCGGAGAGCGCGGGCCGGACGATTCTTGCCGTCGTCCCGTCGTTTTCGGAGCGCTATCTCTCGACTGCGCTGTTCGAGGGAATTTGATCGAATTGTCTTGCGAGCGGATTTTCAGGAAAGAGGCGATGGCAGAACCACCGAGACGGCCAAGGACGCTGAACGATGCCCGCACCGAGGCGGAGGCCGCGTTCAAGCAGGTGACAAAGAAGGTCGCCGAAGCTCCACCGAAGACGGCCGCGCTGCCCGGCGTCAAGCAGCTTGTGTCGCTGCGGATCGACCAGGACGTCCTGGAATATTTTCAGGAGGGCGGTCCGGGCTGGCAGGACCGCATCAATGTTGCCTTACGCAAGGCCGCGGGTCGCTGACGTGACGGGCTAAAGAGGTGGCACCGACGCGTGCGGCCTGACGAAAGCAACCGCCAGAAATGCCAGGCCGACAAAGGCTTGAAAAAATCAGGAGCGCGATAGCGAGATACGGGCGCCCCTGAACTGACCCTCGGAGCTGATGACGACGTTCTGCCGGTTGCCATGCGTGGTCAATTTGAGCTTCGCCGTGAATGCGGGAGCGCTGACGTTGACGTTAAACTGCCCGTTGCCGGCACGCCCTTCGAGAGTTCCGCCAACATTGCGGCTGGTTTCGTGCCAAGTGCCGGACAAAACCCCACCCTTGGCAAGCACGTTGCTCTTGAGTTCGAATTTGTAACTGTCGCTGGCGCACAGCAGCGTCTGATTGAGGCCCTGCGCGTCGCCGCTCACCGCGTAGGTGGCTTTGCATCGAATATTTTCGGTCGAGCCACCCTCGAGCTGTATGGTGCCGCGCCCGGTCCAGACGCCAGCCAGGCCTTCGAACGGACCGGCCCCCGCGTAACTCGCGGACACCGAAAGCATCATCGCAGCGCCGACGGCGCACGCCGTCGATAATCCTCGTGACATGGTTGCCCCGAATCCCATTGCCCTCGACCCCGATTTTACTGACGCGACGCTTCCCAGCGGCCGCTGCAAGGAATTCCTGCGGATGCGCCGTTCCACTTGCCGGATCCGGCATTGCCGCTGAGTTGGCCGTTGGCGTAAGCGCCGCGGATTGACACCCTCACCCGACCCCGGTGGCCGACGCTGCCGGTGACGTCGGCGTCGGCCGCCGAAACCTTGCCGTCGGTCACCGTCATGGGATATTGCGCCACCGGGTCGCAGCTACCCGTTTTGGTGACGATTTTGACGTTCCAAAGCCCGTCGTAGGGCGTCTGGGCAAGGGCCGGAGCAGCAAAACCCGCAGT
Organism: Nitrobacter sp. NHB1; assembly: GCF_036964665.1. Classification (NCBI taxonomy): domain Bacteria; kingdom Pseudomonadati; phylum Pseudomonadota; class Alphaproteobacteria; order Hyphomicrobiales; family Nitrobacteraceae; genus Nitrobacter; species Candidatus Nitrobacter laanbroekii. The sequence continues at coordinate 1,104,262 of NZ_JBAMDA010000001.1, read as the reverse complement.
CAGGACGCATGAAAAAAGAGCAGCTTGAATGCGAGTAACGCGCATGAACCAGATCCTCGATGTCGTGATTGCCGCGTTATTCCGGCAGAATGTGTTCAAAATTTGCGGCAACACGAAATCGCAAATTTGGCTCGCCGTAACGTTAATCCGCACGTCATTTTGAGTTTTAATTCGGTTCTGGCAAATCAACAATGAATTCAGTCTGTTACGATATCGCCGCCGATCTCGGCGGCGGGTTCGGCGAAATTCGTCCAGTTATTGAATGCGGCGGTCGATCAGTTCACGCACCATCGCCATTTTGCGGTCCAGCGAGCGAAACTGCTCGGGAGAGAAGGCCAGATCGAAATGGATGTCCCCGGCCAGGGAAATCCTCCAGGCCAGCGTACCGTCGGGAGACATCGAAACGGACATCTGGGTAGTCCGAAGCTCCTGCATCGGAAGATCGGACAACTCAGGAAGGCTGGCGTGAAGCTCCTTGGCCTCGCCGAGCGACCAGGGCCGCTAAGATGGAGGGGTCGATCTCGATCGCATAGTCCTTTCCGTCGTCGCCCGCGAACAGGATATCGACGGATTGTCGCTCGACGTTGGCACGACTGCCAGTAACGGTCACGAATCGTGCGGCTCTGTGAACTTTCATCAAAAACCTCCGTGGCGTTCTGACCGAAGAGCGAGTCGCGCTCTATCGCGTACGCCACGCTTGATATCCATACCGCAATTTCCCTGATCGAATCTCACAATAGCCGGTCTGTCTGACGCAGGTGATGCACACTGGTCCTCAGTCCGTCGCGCGATAGCTCCAGATCCGAGGGCGTTCACAAAAACTCGGAAGGGCGGGATGAGTCAGTGCTCTGCGTTGAATGGAGCATGGCCATCGCGTTGGATAGAGCGGGGGATCGTTCCATGCAAAATGCGCGGGGGTGCCCTGAAGCTGGCGGTAGAGGTAAATGGGGGCGATGTATTGTAATAGATATATTCCCTTTGACGTAAGAAAATCGCCGGGAGGCCCGGCGGTTTGCGTCGCGTATCGTCTTCCGGACAGGACCACCTGCCCGGATGGTGGATGCGTGTGATGGGAAGTCAGGAAGAGAAGAAAATGATGGCAGATGCAGATAGAGTAGAGTTTGGAAATCATCTTGCAAAACTTGTCGCCGACAACCATTGGACAGAGGCGGAATTCGCCCGCGAAGCATCGAAGCGGTTCCGCGGTCGCTCTGATTTCCGCCGCTGCGACATCTCGCTCTACATGCGTGGCATCAAGTTTCCGGATCTTCCGCACCTGAAGGCGATTTGTGAAACGCTTGGGGTCGAAGAAAAAGCACTTGGGACCGAAGTTCACGTAGGCTTGAAGCACTAGAGCCTTTCCGCTTCTGATGGAATCAGATGCGGGGCTCTATGATTTGATTTGACGCGTTTTCTTCACGCGAACCGGTATCCATCCTCGGGTCAAGCCCGAGGACATGCTTCGCTGGAAAACGCTATGGCTTCAAGTACCAACTCCGAAGAATAACCCCGCTCCGGCGGGGTTTTCTATTTCTTCCCCGGCTTGTGCCGGACAGGAAGAAGTCCTTGTTCGCGATGAGAAGCATCGTATGAAGTTGAGTCCCGAATTTCATCGATGTCATTCGCCGTTTTTATCATCCGCCGGACTTGTCGGGATTCGAAGACGTTCGATGAAGCCGATCCTATAATAGCCGGAGGGCGGCTATCGCATTCCTTGAGCAACGAGCGGCGGAACGGAAGGTGTGAGCCTGATCCGTCTCGCTGATCGCCGGAACGCACCCGGCAGAGGCGCTCGCGCGTCGAATCGCGAACGTCAGAAAATCTGCGAAGTCGGAATGAATTCTATGGTGAGCGCGGTGGGACTCGAACCCACGACCCCATGATTAAAAGTCACGTATTACGCCGATTCGACGGTATCCAGCCCGCATCAAGTCAAACGCCATAAGTTGATTATTATCAAATATATACGAGCGTCATACGCTTCAAAACGCTTCTTCCCTAGTCACCCCTAGCCAACCCATAACAGGCCCCTTACATAGTCAAAACATAGTCAAATCGGGTATGGGACAATGGAGCAAAAGAAGCTCACTGACGAGGGTGTGGCGAAACTCAAAGCACCCACGGACCAGCAATTCCAAAACCACTTCGACAAACATGTGCCGGGATTGGTGCTGCGAGTCAGTGCCAAGGGCCGGAAGACTTGGGTTGCGCAGTATTACACTCGGTCAACGCGCAAGGAGGATGGCAAGCCGATTACAATCGTCACCTCCAAGTCTCTGGGCCTTTACCCGATCCTGAAAGTGAAAGAGGCGAGGGATAAAGCGCGTCTGTTTCTAGCCGATCCCAAAAAAGCGCTGTCGGAAGCCAAGGCGCTCGCGGAAGAAAAAATGCGGGTGGAAGAAAAAGCGCTCGCAGAAGCCAAGGCAAGAGGGCCAAGCTTCAAAGAAGTGGCCGAGAACTTCGTCAAGCGCCACGTCGAAACCAAGGGGCTGCGCACGAAAGCTGACATTGAGCGGTTGCTGGCCAAGTGTGTTTATCCGAAATGGGGGGATAAGCCGTTTCGTGATATCAAACGTAGCGAGGTTGCCGACTTGCTCGATCAAATCCAAGACAAGCACGGCGCGCGTCAGGCCGATGTCGTGCTCGCGATTATTCGGAAGACCATGAACTGGTATACGACTCGCAATGACGACTACACGTCACCGGTGGCGCGAGGGATGCACCGAAGCAATAGCACCGATCACAAACGCAAACGCATTCTCAATTACGACGAAATCAAAGCATTATGGACGGCCTGCGATAGCATGACTGACAAGACGGTTTTCGGTGCAATGGTGAGAGTGCTGCTATTGACGGCGCAGCGTCGTGAAAAAGTGGCCACCATGCAATGGGCCAATCTCGCGAATGGTGTGTGGACGATTCCGACCGAAGCGCGTGAGAAGTCCAATGCCGGAAGCCTTACCTTGCCACAAGTAGTGCAGGATATCATTGCTGCGCAGCCACGGCTTGAAGACAACCCTCATGTGTTTCCGGGCCGAACGCCTGGACGGCGGCGCAAGTCGACGGACAAGACACCACCAGCCCCGCCAGCGTTCAACTCCTTTAGCAAGGCCAAGGAAGCGTTCGATCTGCTGATGCTGAATGAACTGCAAAAGATAGCCGAGGCACGCAACGATTCTGCCAAGCTGATATTTGTCGCGAAAGTCAGGACGCTGCTGGAAGCCAATGCCGCCGCCAAGGGCCGCGAGGCCAAGAAAGAACTAACACGCCAGTTAAAACAGGAGTGGTGGACGTTGCACGATCTACGGCGCACGGCAAAGTCGCTCATGGCTAAGGCTGGCGTCTTGCCTCACGTTTCGGAGCGCGTACTAGGCCATTCCATTAAAGGCGTTGAAGGCGTTTATGATCGTCATTCCTACGACGCAGAGAAGGCGGACGCATTGCAGCGTCTTGCTGATCTCGTCGACCGGATCGTCAACCCGCCCGAAGACAACGTGATAGCGTTGCGACGTTGAAGCGGGACGCCAAACAAGGAGGGAGGAACGGTCATGACAAAGAGCAAAGAACCGACGCCGGAAAAGAAAACCAAATCGACGCCGTTGCCCGACAAGCTGCCGGGGGATTGCGTGGACCGGACAGAAGAGGCGCTTGGCACGGTGTTCGGTATCGTTGGAATCAACGCCCCCGCGACCAAATCCAAGCCATCGAAGGATAAAGAATAACGACATATTCGCCCACGAAGCGGCTTGTACGCGTCCCCCACTAACGGCGCGATTGGCCAGAATCGTCTAAAGTCATTGTGTTTTTCGTCGCGAGCACGGTTGCACGGTCCTTCTTCCCGCGTCAAAGTCGCGTTCGAAAAGCCGGACTTTTCGGGGGCGGGTACGAACGTGTTAATCAGGGCTGTGCCGAAATCGCTAAAATCCACTTGGGATTTCATTTCCGGGGCCACCACTCTTTGGGAATTTTATGCCAGCAGCTTGGCAGACCGTCCTTGTTACGGGTGCCCTGCGGTGACGGGATAGCTCGGTTGGCACACCGCGCGGGTCCATTCTATGCCGTATCGGTGCAGCAGGAGTCTTTGCGCTCAGTATGGTTGATGCCCACAATGCAAACCGCGTATTTGACCACTAGTGCCGAGCATAACGGTTCCGATGTCGTGCCGGTAGCAGGAATGCGAACATGACATTCGACCCCGTCAGTTCGAGGCACATTAACGATTTTTATCAGGCCATTGCTCCTTGGGAGTCGGGTTATGCAAATAACTCGTTCGCTTACGTTGCAGTAAAGCACGCCGGGCAGTTTGTGATCGTTCAAGGCATAATCTGGCTCCACACTGCACACTCAAAAATGTCGTTCAAGATGTTCAAATCGGAGAATGTGCGCGCTGGGCACTTCAAGCTGTCGGACTTAGGGAAGTCGTATCGAGATATGGTTACCGACATAGGAAATCGAACCGTTAGTACACCGCAGGGCGAACTCACGTTCCCCCCAAAACACAAGGCTTCGTACACCCCGCTTCATCCCTTGGCTTTGCAGTCTCAATCGAGAGTGAACGTGCTCCGGTTGACCGGAGACAAGCAGATATTGAGCGCCGGCCCTTCTGTGTTGGATTGGGAGTTGAGAAGCGCGGCCGTTCCACACGATAGCATGCAAGAGTTGTTTTCTGAGTACGGACTCGGCGGATTATTTACTGACTCAATTACCATCGAGGTGATTGGGGCCGCCGTCATGGGATTCGATGGCGACAATTCGAAAATTGTAGGTCAAACGGCTCACGTCGTTATTCGCCTAGCAAACACGCTAGATGTCTTGGGAGCTTCTTTAGGATACCGCGAGATTAACCAAGTAAAAATCAATCGTGGAGTTTTGACGGGTAACGAGTTCAGTTGGAAGCAAACCGATGACATGCAGATCGGTACTTTCGATCTACCAGTTAGCAAAGCCGCGATCCTTCATTGTTACGCCATCTACAAAGGCGTCGCACAGACTCACTGGTATATATCCGATCCCACAACATCCCAGAACTCCCGACGGGAAATTATAGAGTCGTTCGATAGCGGGCTAGCCATCCTCAAAACATTCCTTTCCCGTCCACATTCAAGAGGGCACGACGCACGAGATTTTGAGATCGCGGTGGCTTGGCTATTTTGGATGCTCGGATTTGGTACGGTGCAAATGGGTTTGACGGCACGAACTCAGGATTTTGCGGACTTGATCCTAACTACTCCACAGGGCCAGATCGCTATCCTCGAATGCACGACCGGATTGTTGAGAGCGGACAATAAGCTGCCGAAACTCGTTGCCCGCTATTCGAAGGTTCGGGAACGGCTCGATCAATCCAACAATGGACATGTCAAGCTTTTGCCCGTTATGGTTTCCACGTTGCCGCGTGGGGAGCTACAAGCCGACCTTGAACAAGCCGAGAAATTGGGCGTTCTAGTGCTTGCGAAAGAAGAGTTAGATCAGATCATTATTCGCACCTCATTTGCCGGCAACAATCCTGATGAGGTGTTTTCCGAAGCCGAAAGGAGAGTTCGAACAGCGCAGGAAGCTTTGACTGCGACCCCTGTCGAACCAGAACTGCCGCTGTAACTTTTGCTTGGTTCGGGGTGACATAGAGGCTATCTCCGCCGCCTAGCCTGCTGCCAAGCCATCGGTCGCATCGCATCGCGTTGGCAATGGCGTTTGATCCCCACCCGGCCTTTGGGTTCCGAAACTCCTTGGCTGTCGACCGTTCGGCCATGCGGGTCATGAGGGTCGCAAGGTGCCGAAGCGGATGCTGCGTTGATGTGAATCAATGCGCAGATGCGTGCTGTGTGCGTATTTCTTTCCTCTTTCAACGCGCGCAGCGCACGCCATGCACGGCCCGGAATCGCCCCGCCAAGGGCATGGGCTTCCCATGCCATGCTCGTTCGATCTCAAGTTCCAAACCCATAGCCTAGAGTTCCCTCAATGGAACCGAATGGAACTTTTCACCCCTCGATTGCCATTTTGACGACAGAGGCCCGACAGAGGCTTTGGGACCGAGGCTGCTGCTAACCCCTTGGAAACCGATCTAAATCCACGTCGGGGCCACGTCGGGCAAAACTAGCGCCGTTCGGGGATAGCAGGACGGACGCTCCTGCCGATTCCAATGGAACCGGGGTGGAACCTTGGTTTGGAACCCAAAGTCCCCACGGATTCGTGAGAACTCATGATCCGAAAGTTCCAAAGTTCCATTTCATTCGGCTGCTGCCAACACCGGCACGGGCGTAGCTGTGAGGCCGAGCAAAGCCATTGGCGAAGCGCCCAGCCTTCGGTGCACTTCCAGCCGTTCAGCCAAGGCGCGCGTGACCAGCGCCTCCTCGGTATGTTCAAGGCTTAAGAGTTCGGCTCCCAATTCGGCGGTGCGAGCTTCGCGCTCTTGTTTCGTGAGGCCATTTTCGAGTCCGGCGAGTCCGGCACAGAATCGACGAGTAATTTCATCACCAAACAACCAGCACAAAAAACGCCAGGCGTTGCCCGGTGGGGCAGACCTCGCCGTTGCCGAGATTGGCGAAAGCAGGTTGATCGGCAAAGCTGAGACTGACCTTCGCCGTTCTTAATGACCAATGTGACCGAACATCCCGGAAAGAATGGCTCGTAAGATCGCCTCCTGATCCTGTGGCAATTGTCCCCCAACGACCTGCTGAGGATCGGCATTAAATGCAAGCGGCTCGATGCGGCGCGCCTTCACTTCTCCACTCTCTTCTACGATTACCGGCGGCTCTTTTGGCGAAGAGTATTTTAGAAGATAGCCGAAGGTAGCTGCTCCCGAAGAACGCTGGCTTCTTTCAGGACTCCTGCAATCGAAATCCAACAAGCCGGTCGCGGTGCAAGTCATAGCGTCTTTGTCGCAATCGATTGCCAAGCTGTCTGCTCGCATCCGGTAAGATCGTATCGGCCATCTCTCATCGGAACGCTGCAATTCCACCAACACCTGTTCGCGTGTGTAGGTTTTACCAAAATATTCGACCCGCTCCGCGTAATTGCGGGAAGCCTCCTTTAAAACTTTGTTATTCGGGCCAGACACGCCAGCATACAAATTCACCAGAAATATTGCAGTCTTCTGCCGAAGCTCGATGTCGAGATCGCCTGAGCTTGCCACCGAAGGGTTCGCTGGTGACGGACCGGCCGCCGGCGCACTCGACTGCGCCGTCACAGGCGGTACAAGGCTAGCTTTCCATTTGGATACTACCTCTCGGGTGACAATCGATAGCTTTTCTCCTGTTTCCGGTTCGAATCCGGGTGCGTCATAGAATTCATAGGACCCATCCTTAGCTCGCCAGTACCAGACCTGTGCAACTCCCGTGGTAAGATCGAAGAACGGGTATTTGGTCGGATCAACTCGCTGAGGGACATGTGCGGGGGCGATGTGCCTCTTCCAATCGTCAACGACATCTCGCGTTACGACATTTAGTTTTTCGCCTGTTTGAGGCTGAAAGCCCGGAGCGTCGTAAAACTCGTAACTTCCGTCGGCGTTGCGCCAGTACCACGCTTGTGAATTGCCACTGACCGGATCAAAGAACACATATTTCTCAGGGGCATTTATCAGCCTAGGACCACGTCGCGACTGATTTTTCCAATCCTGTGCTATCTGTTTCGTGACAGGGAGCAACTCTTCGCCCGTGTTAGGCTCAAAGCCCATGAGATCGTATAGTTCGATTAGACCGTTTTTGGATTTGTAATACCAGACTATCGGCTCACCGCTGCGTGGGTCAAAAAAAACAGGATTGGGATCGTCAATTTTCTGAGCGCGTTTTCCCGCAGCATACTCTTGCAACCGCTCCACGAGCTTCGGTTTGACGGGCCTGCACTCCCGACCTGTTGCAGGATCAATTCCCGCATGCTCGCCGTACGTCACCTTGCCGTCACGGCTAAGCACATAGCATTTGATAGTATTACCTGCGCGGTCTATAAGCTCGCCGCGCGCGCCATACCAAAGCAGAATCGAATGTCCAATCAGGAGGACAGCAAATCCCGCAACACCTATTCTTCGTGTCGTCTTCGACAATGACCAAATCAATCGGCCGAAAATGACCGCCATGAAAAATGTTGCCAATACGAGGGCGTTGGCCAGATGCGGGTTGAGGTCAAACGTCTGCGCAATTTGATCAACATAAGTCCGCGCGAGATAGTAGTAGAATATTTTGTCTAAGAGCCAGAGCAGAGCAAACGCCAGAACGAGGCACGCAATGGCGACGATGATAATTTGACCGAACGGCCGTAAATAGGAAAGCGTGTTAGCGCGTTTTCTGATACGTTGAAAAACACCAGAAGCTCTCTTTTGACTTTCGGGTGTTACATGCGATTCCGCGGATTGATCGTTTTCGTCGTCCGCCATGAGCCTTGCCACCATAATACTTGCAAAAAACAAAAGACTTCCTAATCGCCCAACAGCGAGTGAACGAAGTTCGAAATTCCTGGTTATCCGAAATCGCCCACTCGCGTAAGTTGATCCCATGCATTGCGCTTGACGGTCAATCGCAATGTGCATTCTCTATCAATTCACTTCGAGCGGGGTCGCTGGGCCGCGCGGCAGGTAGATCACCTTTCGTTGCCTGCCCTGATTTTCGTTTAGAAGAGGCCATAAGGCAGTTTGCAGGTCGTGGCTTCGTGCGCCAAGTCACTTTTCGTTGGTGGAACTCGCCGTCCGCCTAAATTCTCCATTTGGAAAACAGCGTCCCCGAACTCGCCGCTACCCGGATCGCCTGTACGACTGAACGCCACAGCGCCGATATGTCCCTCAGTCCGCGCAAGCCTTTCGGCGCGCATGATGGCTGCGCTTGCGCTCGTGCATTCAACCGCTTCGCGCGGCTCAGGACCGTCTTCGCCCATGCCGAGCGGGAGTGCCACGTGATAAGTTACATCGACCATTATGCGGTCACCTGAAATGACCGGCCACGATCCAGGCAAACACAATCACCAGCGCTGCAACCCATCCAGCCCTTTGAATGATCCTCCGATCACGCAACGGCAGACGATTGAAGTCGCGTTCATTGGTCAGTTCGTAATTCTCTTGCGAGCGCCAGCCCATCGCCGTTATCCCGAATAGGTATTAAATCTTCCGTGCCTCACGCCGCGCCGGTATCCTTGTGAGATTTGCGCTTCTAGAAATTCGTTCGCCACGAGCAACGCCCGGATGGTTGCGCGCAAATCACCGTCGCAGGCCTCAATCGCCTGCGCTACTGCGGCCTCTAAAGTCTCGGCTTCCGCTTGATCGGGCCGTCGTTCGGTCTTCATGCCGCTATTCCGTCTTGACCGGGCAAGATACATGTTCTTATTTTGTTCTGATGGAGTCAAGCGGTCCTAAACGACGGTTTCCGCCCCCGTGGCAAGTCCAACGGGACGGCGTGGGGCCATTCGTTGTCAGTGACGCCAAGGGCGTGCCGCTCGCATACGTGCCGTTCCGCGACGATCTGCAAGGCATCGGCTTCGCGCATAACCATCTGACATCCGATGAGGCGCGGCGCATTGCCAACGGCATCGCCCGGCTGCCCGAGTTCTTGATGCAGCGGAAGGATTTTCATCAACGCGGTGGCGGCGAATATCGGTGGAAGAGATCGCGCCCCTACCATGTCGCACTTGAAGACAGCTATATTCGCGCGCATTGGGGATTTATCGAAGCGGTTTGCAAAATGAACAGCCTTCCATTTGATGGGACCGGCGAACGCATTGAGCGAGATGGGACGTGGTGCGTTTACGAGTTCGCGGTTCAGCTAGACGCTATTCAGTTTTGGGACCGCTTCGACGGGCGATGGTTACGCGGCGAAGAGTTCATTTATCCAGATCGTCCGAAAGGCTTACCGCAACTTCGCGAGCCGCCTGATATGTATCGGTTTGGACGACGACCGACGGGTAGATAGAGTCACTGTCCTGCACCAACACTCGTTTAGTGACCCGCCCATAATGCAGAGGGAGATGACAGCAATGGCAATGCACCACGCCAGCCCCGGAGAAGTTTTTGACCTCGCACCATTGGGGTCAAATCTGAAAGATGCGCGGACAACCGCCATCGTCAAATCGGAAGCGTTCGAAGTCGTACGCCTCGTTGTTCATGCTGGCGTGGATATCAAGACCCACCAAGTTGATGGCCCCATCACGCTGCATTGCCTGGAAGGCCGGGCATTGCTCAGCTTGCCTGAAACGACACTTGAACTTTCGAGCGGCCAATGGGTGTATCTCCAAGGGGGCGTCCCGCACTCGATCCGGGGAATCGAGGACACATCGCTACTGCTCACGATTTTTTTCTTTTCCGGGGGCCTCCCCGGAAGTACGCGTCAAGGTAAGGTGGCGTGAGGCTGCTCTCGGATACGCTCCAAGCCAAGGAAAGACCGCCAAGATCAAGTGAAGCGAACGCCAACCGTCTCTTGATCGCAGCGTTTGTCACGCTCATTTCGTCGCCTGCACTCGCCGACCACGGTTTATGAGCGATGGCTTGGCTTGGTCAGTCGCTTGAGCATGATGCGGATCATGGCGAGGCGGACGAAGTTTGCGACGGTTATTGCGTAGCATTCGAAGTCGCGTGCCAGGCGTTGGTTTCGACATGATCCATGCTGGCCTAGCGCTCGACGATCCAGCGCTTCGGCAGGATCACGAAGCGATGCGCATCGGATCGCGGGTGACGATGACCAGGCCCGCGTGGTTCGAAGTCCCGTCACAGCATGACGATCTTGCCAACGTTGTCGCTGGACTTGCTAGTCTCTCTAATCGCTTTGGTCACCGGGACGATAGAACCGGTGAAGCCGCAAGACGGGCAGTGGACAGTCATCCGATAGGCCACGCGCAATTAAATAGGTTCACTGCTTAGTTGAGCCAAGACTCGTGGCGAGACTTCGCACTTCGCACTATCGGGTGCACTTATTCAGCGCGGCAAGTCGCGGCTCAAGCAGGCTAACGACATGCATCTCGGCCTGAAAGTATGACGGGTAAATGACGTCAATCATTGGTTTCCGCTCGCCGCGATTCCATTGCTGTGCTTCGCCGGTCGAGTACTTGCGTTTTCCCTTCTCGAAAAGCTCTCTATAACGATAAGGTGAGATTCCTAGGAATCGTTGGAAGTTTACGCGATGGCCATCGCCATCGCCATCAACCTCAATCGAATCAGAATGCAGCTCCTCCGCGTAACTTTTCGGATAAGGCTCGATTGACACAACGCGCTTTATTCCAGCCGCAACGATGTGTTTTGCGCATAAATGGCAGGGAAACGTCGTGCAGTATAACGTCGCCCCCGCAATCGGCAATCCGTTACGCGCGGCGTCTGTTATGGCAGACATTTCCGCATGGATGTCGCGCCCGAACTCAATAAGGTCCATCACTTTCGAGTCCTTCAAGCCGTAAGCCGAGTCGTCACCCAACCATTCATCCGCTAGTGTAAGGGGGTCTCTATTTCCACATTGATCTTTCGAAAGAAGGCCGGCATTGAACATGCGATTGATGAAATCCGTCACAAGTTCGCGCTTCTTTTCGTCGTTTGGATCCCGCCCGACAACGAAGTCTCTGTGGTCAACATGATCGCCGCTCCAATATGTCCCGCCGTTCGCTTTTGGTACCTCGTTGCACCCGAGCGAAACTATCTCGCCGGTTGGGCGAAAAATTGCCGCGCCGACTTGTCGTGTCAGTGCCGACGATCTTAGTGATGCTGTCTTTGCAAGATACATCCCATACTCATCGTGGGTCGGAGATACATGGTTGTCGCCAAAAAGCGCGCGAATAAAACGGCCAACGGTTTCCTTGCATGACTTGCGATCAGGGGATTCAACAAACACGTCCGCGAGCGGGAAAGCGTCGCGGACATTTTGGCCGTGTCTTGTGTCACCCTCCATTTCGTCTCGCTTGACAAGCGAGTTGGCATCATTTTCAGCGTCCGCGGTTGAGCCGAGCCGCTTTTTGGATTGAGTTTCCTTAACGGCGATACGACGCTTGCGATAAAATTGCGGTTCGTACGCAGATACCTGAATGAACTGACGCCCGTAGACTGCCCGCATCAGTTTGATTTCTTCGGGTCGTTTGAACTGCCGGATTATGTAGGCTTGCTTCGAAATAGGCCGCTCAACGCTACCGCCTGTCGCCTCTCTGAACTGCCTGATCGCGCTAATGGAGAGAATCGCTAATGCATCGTTCCGACGCAATTGCTCTCTTACTTTATTTGCGTAAGAAATCCGCTGTTGGTACGACTCAATGTATCCAGTAGCATCAAGCGGAAGACCTGTCTTAACTTCGCGCATGAGGTCTGTGATCCGAAATACCTGTGAACCGTATCCGACCTCCCGTAGCGCATCGATTAGTTCATCGGTTACAGCTTTTAAGTCGACGCCAACGGGGCCAACTAAGCCCAAGATCAGTTCAGGATGGTCATCAAAGGGAAGGTCTTCTTCGAAGTTGGAACTAGACCTAGTCTCGCTAATTTGATTCACTATCGCATCCTAGATCGTATGCGCCACGGTCAACGCGAAGTTCCATTTCTGTGACGACAGGGAGACGCTTCATGGATAGTATGAAATTAGAGCCAGGATGGCTCGAAAGAGACGTTGTTCAGGCTGTGCGCCGTATCCAGGAATTGGACGACGAAAAAAGCCAAGCACGCTCGGCACACGGGAATCATAGGAACGATTGTTCTAGTAAGCCCAATTTAGCTGTGAAGAGCTAATCGTTTCTGAATTATTCACAGTGCAATCACGACGGCGGGATGATCGTGCGTCCATTCATTAGCCTGTTCGCCTTTTTCCGCAATCAACCGCTCTCTTTAGAGTCTCATGAATCCCCTCAATTTTGGCGGACCCAGACGGGCCTGACGTCCGGCATCTCATGAAGATCGCGAATCGCATCCTTTCGAGCTGCGACCATGAGGCGTCCAATCAAGCGCATTGATTTTGTTCACGACTTTCTCGCCGGGAATCTTCGCCGATGACCTCCATGCGAAGCGCGTGGCGTTCCCAAGCTGAGTGCGAAGGTTCGATTCCCTTCGCGGCTCCAATAAACACTCCATTCCGAATGATAGTGATAAAGGCGCGTGCACCGCTGGTGGCGTTCAAACGGTCCGTTTTAAGGCTGGCATCGACGCCTTATCCGCTCCCGCTCTGCCAACAAAGCGTTCGCGCTCCTCGCGATTGAGCCGCTCCTCCTGATCGCTTGCTGCCCGTTCGTGATAAGCGGCAATCTCCCCTTGCTGCTTCTCGATTTCTGCTCTTCGCAGCGCTTGAACGTCCGGGTCAGCCCATGATCCGCCCGGGTGATAAGGAACGATCATGCTCGCGGCAACCGCAACCGCAAGCGAATTGGAGTGCCGTAATGGCCAAAGCTTGCGGCTGGAATCGTCCCAGCAGCCCAGTTCAACGGTAGCAGCCAACGAGGGATGATTCCGATCAAAGCGATCAAGACCGCGCGCTTGGAGTTCGACGGGCTTGAGCCGCGTGTGCACCCCGTCGGGCGCGGAGGCGTTGATGCGATCAACTTCCGTATCGACCTGTGCTGCGAGCGCGAACGTGTCGGCAATCGCCTGCGCATGGTCGGGGTACCCCCGAAACATTGACATGGCTTCGTCGAGACGTGCTTGGACGCACTCGCAATCTGCATACCAGCGCTCGCATCGCTCGGCGTACAAGGCTGCGCTTAGCTTGTCCCGCAACTTTGGCATTATGTTACTCAGTCGGTCACGGGTCATCTCGGCATTGACGATGCGATGATGCACGTCGCCGATATCGGGCATCGAAACAAGATCAAGTGATTCAGATCGGAGATTCGTCGCGGTCGCGTCGGCGGCAGCGGCGGCCGCCTCGACTTCGTCAATCAATTTAGTCCACGCCGCACTGCTGGCGTTTTCATCATTGAGCGCAACCGAAATGCGTTGCTCAAGCGAGCATTCTTCGCTTGTCGGTTCTGGGCGCTCGTTCATTTGTGCCTCCACCTCTGAGCGAGTTCGTGGTCGTAAGCGCCATAGACTTCCTGCATAACACGTGAGTGATCGCGGGTCGCGTCGTTGGCGTTTACCGTCTCGAGACGACGTTGAGTTCGCGGCCCTGGCCCAGTGTCTTTAACAACGATGCCGTCGCGCGTTGACCAATTGCTCCGCTGATCCTCCGGAAAGGTCGGACCGCCGTTTTGGCGTGGGCTGCGCCACGCATTTTCGCGCTCGCTATCATAAGCGGAATAAGCCCTTGCCTTTGCATCCTGTGCCGCCTGATCGCTCGTCGCCAACGCATATCCAGGGCGGTGACCTGCTTGACCACCGAACGCGTCGCGGACACGGGCGCGCCGATCAGCATCGGCCGCTACGGCGCGCTGCAACGGACCTAACGACGAGGAGTCTCGCATCGAGGTTGGTACTGACAAAGTTACGCCATCGCGCAGTATCCCATTTGAAAGGGCTTCGTGCTCGTCGATTTCGACGCCGTCGCGATAGTATCTGATCCCTTGTTTCATTTTCGGACTCCTGTCATTGCGGAAAAGGCTTCACCATGTTCCCAACCTGATCGGGCTGGCGATCCGACGCAATTCCTCGTCGCTCAGTGTCGGGTGTGCTGGCCCAGTACTGTCGCCGTCGATCTCGTCGTTCATGATCGCGAGAATGCGTTGGCGGCGCTGTTCGCGGGCATCGGAAGCGGAGTCGTCGCTGTCACCGTCAACCCACCGGTAGCTGCAATCATATCCGTTATGTTGATTGGCGAGCGAACTCAGTCCGGCGACAACGTTTGCGACGTCGTCATGTGCGCCGGGACTATGATCGATGCTATCTCTACCGCCGCGTGAGGTACGTCTTTCCAGTCCGCAAAGTTGGTTGACGAGCTTGGCGTGATCGAGCAGTTCGACACGAGCCGAGTTAATCAATGGCAGTAGATCGCGATACAATTCGGATTTCGGTAGCGCCGACGGTTCGTAGCGAATGCCAAGCTTGCTAAACTGCTCGCGAGGCCATTCACCGCCGTATCTATCGCCAGTTACGACGGAGACACGATACTCTTTCAACGTTCTGCAAAACTTCTCAGTGACGCTTTCCGGTGAGAACGGCGGTTGGACTTCGCGAAGACAATCGATCACGACGGTTTGTCGCGCGTAATCATGGTGCCCGACAGCGAGACAGAAGGAATCCGCGCTGCCACCTGACGGATCGACGAATGCGAGATATGATTTGGCCGGATCGTAAGGACGTTCATAGATTCCTCGTGAGACACAAGCATTCACAGCCTCGATGGAGACAAACGATTCGATATCATTTCTGAATTGCGCGCCAAATTCGGCTGCTGCCGAAGCGGGATCAGCCTCATAGGCATCAGCTATGATCTTCGCGTCGACAATCGGATTGATTGTTGCGGTATCGGCCTGCACGACGAGAACGGAATCATGATCCTTGCCGAAGTGAGCCTTATGTGCCTCGTACAATGCGCCGCGCTTGGCGTAGGGACTCGAAGCACACAGCAGCATGGCGTTCGGAATCGTTGCCATTGCGGGTCGGAGTGCAGCGAGAATTTCAGTATCTGGATTTGCGCAGCCCTCGCCCTGCCAAAAGGAAATTTCGTCGCATAGCGCCGCGACCAGCGTGAATCCACGGCAGGACCTGTAGGAATTGGTGACGACTTCAATGACAATGTCGTTGGTCAGCGAAATGCTGTCAGCAGTCTCGCTCTCAACCATGCGCGCCAACATCGGCGTTTGCGAAATGAAGGCTTTCACGTATCGCAGAGCGACTTTCGCCTGCCTCCTATCACAGGCAATGATCTGCACCACACCCTTTTCGCCGGGTGCGAGATACGGTTTGTAATCGTGAAATGCGGCTAACCATGTCGCGATCAGTGCAAGGATTCTGCTTTTGCCGCCACGTCTGCCAATGCATAACCAAACTTCCTTAGCGATCTTGTTCTGTGCTTCTGTGCGCCCAGTGAGTTGTTGATAGATCGCGAGTTGCTCGGTTGTCATGGGCAGAGCAAAGATCGCTGCGAGGACTACCAGCCATGCTTTCCATGATCTTGGATTCTTAAAGAACGGTTTGAACAACGCGGGATCACGCATCGCATCGAGGATCGTCAAGGCTCTTTGTGCTTGGCTACCTTGTCGAGATGACATGCGGACGCGTTCAATCATCCGTCCGACTCCTCTTCGGATTCGTGCGGATAGTTCTGCGCTATGTATTGATCCAAGCTAGGCGTGATATCGCGAGCGCGGCGTTCAAGCCCGAGGCTTTCGAGTAGACGCCGCAATGTATTTGAGGTGCGCCCATACACTTCTAGCTGGTTGTCAGTAGCCTCGCCCGCTTCTGCGATCACGGCCTCGCGCCGTTCAAGTTCAACAGCTAAGCAGGCCGCGCGCCTTACAAGCATTCGCCTTGCTTCGGAGGCGTTCTCCTCGCCACCCTGATCGGACAGCAACAGCGAATTGAGGTCGCGATAACGCCTAACCCAAAAAGTACGTCCGTCGACATTTGGTAGTAACGACGCGCCGTTTGTCACGCGCGATCTTGCATTTGATTTATACAAGCGTGCTGAGCGTACACCGTTGCTAGCGGTGTTCTTGCCTTTAATTTTGCTTTTGCTTGTAGGCATCTGAATTCAAGACCCTAAGAGCGGCACCTCGCGAAGTGCCGTTTTCCTAGAGGAAACATAGTCAATGCATAGTCAGAAATCCACTGCTTACATTGTTCATACGTAACGTATTGAAATCACGTATAAATTAAGAGTAGGCACATGATACTAAATCACAAACTGGATATTAAGCGTGGTCAACTGACACCGATGCAAAGGGATTTCACAGCAAGGTTAATTCGAGTATTCGCAAGCAAACAATTAGTCGTCGCAACAGGTTGGATTGGGCAAGGCAAAGATTACCCCCTCCTCAAACACGCCCATGAATCCCCATACCAGACACTCCGCCAGGTGGTAATCGGCCTATCGCGCATCTGTGGTGTGGAATGCATGGCACTGTTCTGAGTCCGCCTCGTCTGATTGTCTTGTGCCCAAGAGTTAAGAGGAGATTGTACGCGCGGGAATGTTGGACGTGCGTTTGATCCTTCCGCTTTAAGCGAGGTCGTTAGCGGTGACGTGGTCGTGACTCTTTGGTTTGCGGATCGTTGGCTAGATAATCCGCCAGAGCCGCGAAGGCGACATGTTGCGCTGCGCGAGATCGCTTCCGTCCAATCGTTTTGAACAATTTCACTACGGTGGAATCGGCTGCGATCTGTCGTTCACCCGTGAGAGGAGGGTGGCGGCGGCGAACGCGTACAATGCGCGGGGTATCGTTGTTTCGGTGAGAACCCATGTGTTTTTGCTCCTCGTTGTAAACTTTCCGCCCTTTCCGACCTTTCCGCCCTCCCAGAGAGATTGAGGAAAGAGAGAGAGAGAGAGAAATTAGAATCTACTGTACCGGAAAGTTCATTCTCATACCCTGGGCCGGAAAGGTCGGAAAGGTCGGAAAGTTTCGAAAATCAACCAAAATAGCGGAATCTGCGACGCAAAAAGTCAGCTTGTTGGCAGTTTCGGATTCACGTCCCACCCTTTTTTGGAGCGACCTTTGGTTTTCTCGCTGTATGGACGCAACCAACCGGCGCGCCGCAGGAATTGCATTACCTTATCCGTGTTGGCAGCATCACACTTCCCAAGCGGATTGCGCCGCACCTCTTCATTACGGACTCGTTCTTTCCCGGTGGCGATCAACCATTGTAGTACCTTGCGCGCATCCGCATGTTGTTCATCGCGACCAATCTGTCGCAACGCCGCGCAAGCGTGCGGCCAGAAGAAGTTAAGCACCATGCTCGCAGCATTCTCGATATCGACGCTTTGTATCTCACTCGACTTCGGGCCGCGTTTATCTTCGAAGGCCCACCACAGGAGGGTCAATGTTCCGGCAAGCCGGAGAACGTGTTTGGGTATCTTCGACCACCACTCACGTTCGCGGCCGAAGACAGCATTCATTTTTTCGCTGACCTCGTGCCGCAGCCCGTTGAATTCATCGCGGGCCTGCTTGGTAAGTTTCAAATCCCCCTCGGGGAAGTCGTCGAGATAGGCCAGCCTTTTCAGCACCTTTACAATTTGCGGGTCGACAAGATCGATCACGTCTTCAAGGTCACGATAGGGAGGCTCTTCCGGCCATGCATACAGAAAGCGAGCGCTCATCCCGTCAGCAGACCCCTTGAAGCTCAGCTTCAATTTGTCCGGTTGCAACCCTCCAATCAACCCAATCAACAGATGGGGAATATCAGGCGCGCAACGCCCGAGGCGTATTTGCCGCCAAGGAAGCCCGTCGTGAGCTTCCAACCAAAATTCCTGATCAGAGCCTTGAGAGTGACGGCTCATGTTCGTAAACAGGCGCGCCAACTCCTCGACAAACAAGATCATACCTTGCGGTCGTGCCTTCAATTGCAGAGTTAGAGCTTCGACGGTTGCATCGGAGACGTAGAGGCGCGGCGTTATGAACGTCTCGTCGTAGGTTGCCTCACTCGGCAGCACCGGGGCCTTACGTCCCTCTTTATGTGCTGCCTTAACGTCTTCTTCCCAATGTTTTTGCGCCTGCTTCGCCATCGCAAGTTTCTGCTTGTGCTGCTGCTCTTGGTCGAAGTTTGAGTCACGCTGATCGCTTTCAACAATGTCGAGGGCGCGTCGTGATACAATCATTCCCGGTGTCTTGCGCGATCCTGAATAGCCAACGAGCGCAATCCAACAGGTCAGTGGCTCCACCCAAGAGCGTATCGGACGCGCGCAACGCGCGGCTCCAATCAAGCCGGAAGCGATTCCAAGGAAGGGCACGATCACATGTTCGAGCGTGGTGCCGCTTCCAATGGCAGCACGCTTTGCCCATTTCCGTAGCTTTTCTGATTGCAACGTTTCGAGAGGGAAGGACGGTAGTTTGCCACGGCGGTCGTCAAGCAAACTCAAATCCGGGTCGTCCCATGTATGGAGTGGGGCTGCTGCGCTATTGTTGCCCCAAGCTCTCTCCAATTGACGGGAGTCGGAGCGCCGTGCCCATTCGCCTGCTCGACCTCGGTCGGCAAGAATGGCCGTACATGCTTCCTCATAGGAATCGCCTGCGGCCTTACGCGCGCCCATGAATTCGAAACCAACGCCCGAACCACTCTGATCGCGGCCCGTCAACTTGGCGTTAGAGGTGGTGACGCCGTTCGCCTCAAGAAACTCTGGTCCGGCCTCCTCGATAAACCATCGAACAGTTTCGACGCTAACTGTGGTTATCGTCTCGGGCCAATCTTCCAGCCATTCGCCGGTGACGGTGTAATATCTCTCGCGATCAATCGCCATTTCGTGGTGCGCGTCTACCACGAATGCTTTTCGTGCTTTCCATTTTCCCTGATCGTTGCGTTCAAACAGAGCGGCGACTGCGTCGGCGTCTTCCTGTGCGACGAGGAAGAACAGCTTGACGCCTTTCCCGGAAGGAGAGACTTCGGCATAGGTGTTGAATCGATCAAGCACCTTGGCCGCACACGATTCAATCTTTCCGGTTTTCGGGTCGAGGCAAGAGTCGAGGTCGATTCCCATCAACCATGATCGGTCCTTGAGTTTGCCAAGGACGATTCCAACACCACCACGGGAGCCGTCGTCTAGGTGGTTACGCCAAGCGGCCTCGGCTTGCTCTCGCGTGCCCCATGTCGACGGATCGGTCGAGCTGCCCTTTCTATCATTAACGGGGTCGTAGGGGACTTTTGTAAGCTTTTCGGACCCTTTGCGCTGCTCCTCGCGCCAAGCAACCCACCGGCGCTTTCCTGCAAAATCGTCAAGGGTGGGGGCGCGTTCGACGGTCTCGTTGTTGCGCCGTGTCATGCGTCACCCCCTGACGCGAGAGCGCGCACTTCGGCGGCGCGGTAAAAGGTGACGCCGTTTCGCGCGCGTATGAGCTTTACGGGACGAAGCCTGCCAGCTTCCTCAAGTCGGATGATTGTGGATCGTGAGCAGGACAAGAGGCGCGCGACCTGCGCGCGGTTAACGAGCAGCGCACCGGCATCAGGTGCGCGATACGCCTTGTGGGTCGAGGTTTTAGTGGTTTTTGGTGGTTTGCTAGCTTTGGCCGATTTCGGCATTTTTTCCCTCCGGAAGGTTTCGGAGGGGGGCGGCCTTTACAATAGGAAAGTAGGCTCGCCCTTCATCAATATACGTGATCCGGGACGCAGCAGCAAGGGGCAGGGCAAACTAAGCTGCAAAGAATCGTCATAAAAGACTTGGTAGCCGGTGCCTGACCTAGTCAAATGTTAGTTAAATCGGTTGGTCTTCGGTCGCCAAAATCGGCTACTAAAGCAAGCTATTGTATTACTTGGGGTTTTGGTGAGCGCGGTGGGACTCGAACCCACGACCCCATGATTAAAAGTCACGTGCTCTACCGCCTGAGCTACGCGCTCACGTGCAGCGCTGTGTAGGGGTACCGCCAGCGCGGGTCAATAGCGCCGGGTTTGGCGGGCGACACTTACAACGCAAATTAACCCACCGGAATCCAAGTCTTACAGGCAAATTTTCCAGCAACCTGCAAGCGGTGCAACGCCGGCCGGATCAGGTTATTTCGCGATGAATCTCGGGGCCGACGGGTGGCGACGCGCTGGTCGGCATCGGCGCCGGCCGCAGCCCGATCAGTTCCGCGCTGCGGATGCGGGCGTTGCGCCAGAACGAAAACTTGTTGATGCGCGAGGTCTCGAGGATGGCGATCGCGACGGCCGACAGGAACGGCAGGCTCTCAAGCACCAGCACGCCCGCGAAGATGTAGATCTCGTGGACCTCCTTGTACTGATTGGACACGATCAGCACCGCGGCTCCGACCAGCAGGAGAACGCCGATCACCGCCTCCCAGAATGCCTGAAACTCGATCGACATCCGCGACAGGCCGCCTTTCGAGGTGCGCGCGAAGGCAAGGTTCTCGGTGATGAGTCCCTGCGCGACGGCCCGGGACACGGTCCACTGCACCGACATGGCGGCCACCATGGCTCCCAGCATCTGTGCGGTTTTGACCGGCACGCGCAGGCGGTACAGCGCCACGAAATGGATCAGCGACACCAGAAACGCGGCGATGATTGGCAAGGTCAGGATCTTATCGGGGATGGCGATGTCGGCGAAGGCCACGATCGGCACCCAGATCAGGTTCAGGATCGCAACGAGGACGCCGAGGCTTTCGGCGCCGAGCCAGTTGAGCCAGCCCAGGGCGAATTCGCGCTTCTGGTCTTTCGACAGCCGGCTCGCGCCCGGCAGAAAGCGGCGCCAGTGCTTCTTGACGATCTGGAAGCCGCCATAGGCCCAGCGGTGGCGCTGCTTCTTGAACGCCTCGTAGGTGTCGGGCAGCAGGCCGTAGCCATAGCGGGTGTTGGTGTAGTGCGTAACCCAGCCATGCTCGATCATCGCGAGCCCGAGATCAGTATCCTCGCAAATGGTATCGCCGGCCCAGCCCCCCGCCATATCCATCGCGGTGCGGCGGATCAGGCACATCGTGCCATGGACGATGATGGCGTTGGCCTCATTGCGCTGGACCATGCCGATGTCGAAGAAGCCGGCATATTCTCCGTTCATGGCGTAGTGCATCAGCGAGCGGTCGCCGTCGCGGTGATCCTGCGGCGCCTGAACCAGGCCGACGCGGGAATCGTTGAAGACCGGCACCAGATCCCTGAGCCAGTCCGGCTGCACCACATAATCGGCATCGATGACGCCGATGATCTCGGCGTCGGCAGCGGTGCGCTCCATGGCGATTCGCAGCGCACCGGCCTTGAAGCCTTCGACCTTCTCGGCGTTGACGAACTTGAAACGCTCGCCAAGCGCACGGCAGTGATCCTGGATCGGCTGCCAGAATGCCGGATCGGGGGTGTTGTTGATGATCACCACGCATTCGAAATTAGGGTAGTCCAGGCGCGCGACCGCATCGAGCGTCTGCTTAAGCATCTCGGGCGGCTCGAAATACGCGGGCACGTGAATCGAGACTTTGGGCAGCGGAGTGCCTGCGGTCGCCTGCGTCGCCGCTGCCTCCCTCGTGACCAGCCGCTGCGGGCGCTGTCCGAATGCCACGGCCGCGATCTCCGCGATGCGCGCCATCGCGATCAGGATCAGCGGCACCAGCAGGATCATGCCGAGCGTCATTGCGAAGGCCGAACCGAAAACGAAGTAATGGCCGGTCCAGTAGGCGAAGACGGTTGCGACCCAGGCGCCGACGCCGTTGGCGGCTGCCGAGAGCAGCAGAGCCTGCATCACCGTCGGACGGACGAGCCGCAGAATGGGCAAGGACAACAGGACCCCGATCAGAAGCGCGATACCTGCGAGCTTCCAGTAGGCTGGATTGACGACAGGGCCGGTCCAGGAAAATTTGGGCTCGCGATCCGCGTCGAGAATGCCCCAGTAGGGGCCGACGCCGCCCTCGAAGAACTTCCATGGCTGGTCGATGGCTTCGACGATGTTGTATTCCATGCCGATCGACTGGGCCTTGGTGACAAAATTGCGAAGCGTGACAGCCTGCTGGAGCGGGCCGGGACTGGCGTTCCTGAGATTGTACCCGGCGCTCGGCCAGCCGAACTCGGCGATCACGATCCGTTTGCCGGGAAAGGCATCGCGCAGCTTTTGATAAATAATGAGGGCCTGATCGACGGCCTGCTTGCTGGAAAAGCCTTCCCAATAGGGCAGGATGTGCGCAGCGATGAAATCGACCGACGATGCAAGCTCGGGGTGCTCAAGCCAGATGTTCCAGATTTCGCCTGTGGTCACAGGTACATTCACGGAACCCTTCACGCGCTGAATGAGCTTGATAAGGTCGGCGACCTTTTGATCGCCGCGAAAGATCGTCTCGTTGCCGACGACGATTCCGTTGACGTTGCTGTTGTGTTTCGCGAGATCGATGGCCGCCAGCATCTCGCGCTCGTTGCGCTCGACATGTTTGTCGATCCACGCGCCGACCATGACCTTGAGGCCGAACTCATTGGCGATCGGCGGCACAAGTTCGACGCCGCCGGTCGACGAATACAGACGGATCGCGCGGGTCAAGTGTACCAGCGCTTTCATGTCGGACCGGATTTTCTCGGCAGTGGGGATATTGTCGACGTCGGGATGCGCCGACCCTTCGAACGGCGCGTAGGATACGCTGTTCAGAACACCCTTGAAGTCGGGAGCCTGCTGTCTTTCCTGAAGAACTCCCCAGAGAGCAGCGTGTGCAGCGGTCACAAACAGCAGAACGGCGGCGACAGCGCGCATCGCGACTAAACCATCAGGGGCGAGCATGGCAAGAACACGGACCCGTCCCCTAGGCCCGACCAACACATCAGCAGAGATAATTCCGCCATGTGGTTTTACAACTCGTATGACGCCATGGCGTTTTAAGGGCGACCTGCCGCTTCAACCATGACAATCAGGAAAGGTTTCGTGGCGGTGGCTGCGGCAGCTATTTTTTGGGCGAGGAGGAGGGCGCAGACGCTGGCTGTGCCGGAGGCGGAGCCGCGGAGGCCGGCGGGGCGTTTGCTGCCGGCGGGGAAGCCGCAGCGGCGGCAGGCTCAACCGGCTGCGCGTCCGGATTGATCCAGCAGGTGTGAACGCGGCCGCTCAGCGCATCGGGGGCCTTGGGGTCGATAGGTCCGAATCGGACCAGGCATCGGAATGCTGCCTGAACGTGGCCGCCCGGGCAGCCGAAGCGATCGTAGAGATCGAGATGACGAAAGGCCGTGTCCAGGTCATCGCGCCACATCAGAACAACCACGCGACGGCCGAGCCAGACGCATTCCGGGTTTCCTGCCGGGCCGTTGATGACGCGTGCGGCTTCGACGAATTCGTCGGTTTTGCGCTGGCTGTCCTTGGCGGTATCGGCGGCATTTGTTGCGTTGGCCGCAGCCGGCTTGTTCTGATCCTTAGCGCGAAGATCGCCGCTTTGCGCAATCGCGCCGCCGATGCCGAACAGCAAGGCGAAGCCGGGAACGGCAAGGCCACGCAAAAACGCTTTGTGGAATCCGAACAGCACTCGACGCATAAAGTCCCCCGACTTTGCTGGCCGCAACCGCCTGGCCGCAACTGCAACCTTCATTCAGGTATCAGATGCCGGTCAAATTGGTCCCCAATGCGGCGGAGACGCTCCTGGTGGTCCGGTTCTAACATTCGCAAGAAGGCTCGCTGAAACGGGACGCGCGGCCGGGTGGGTCGAATGTCAAACTCACTCCACCAGGTTCCCATGACGGAGATTCTGGATTTTGTCCAGCAAGCCAGGCTGCCGCTCTTGGCAGAAGCGCCTCGACCCGCTAATCGACGACTCTCGCGGAGGATGGAGCCGATTTCCTTTCGTACGCCACTGGCGCTTCTCGTCATTTCGCTAGGTCTGATCGCGGCGGCGTGGTGGTGGCTCGGCGCGCCGATCCGGCTTGCGCGCGCGCCGATCGATCCGGCGGCGAAACTGGAATGCGTGTCCTATGCTCCGTTCCGGGGTCAACAGTCTCCGCTGGTCGCGACGACCGAAATCCCGCCCGAGCAGATCGCCGAGGATCTTGCCCAGTTGGCCAAGATCTCGAAATGCGTCAGAACCTACTCGACCGAGAACGGCCTCGATCGGGTGCCGGCTCTGGCAGCGAAGGTCGGTCTCAAGGTCATCCAGGGCATCTGGCTCGGCAACAACCGCCTGAAGAACCTCGCTCAGATCAACATCGCGGTCGGTCTTGCGAAGGACCACCCCGACACCATCATCGCGCTCGTTGTCGGCAATGAGGTTCTGCTGCGCGGGGAAATGACCGCCGCCGATCTCGTCGCCAACATCCGGCTGGTGAAGTCGCAGGTGACGGTGCCGGTGACCTATGCGGATGTCTGGGAATACTGGCTGCGCAACCGCGAGATCTATGACGCGGTCGATTTCGTCACCATCCACATTCTGCCTTACTGGGAGGATGTTCCGATCCGCGCGCGCAACGCTGCCGCGCATGTCGACGCCATCCGCAAGCGGGTCGCCGCGGCCTTTCCCGGCAAGGAAATCCTGATCGGCGAAACCGGGTGGCCGAGCGCCGGACGGATGCGCGAAGGCGCGTTGCCCTCGCGCACCAATCAGGCGCGCGTAGTGTCCGAAATTCTCGATATGGCGAAGCGTGAAAAATTTCGCGTCAACCTGATCGAGGCCTACGACCAGCCCTGGAAGCGCCAGCTCGAGGGCACGGTCGGCGGCAACTGGGGCTTGATCGACGCCACCCGGCGCAAGCTGAAATATCCGGCCGGCGAGCCCATCAGCAACTTCCCGCGCTGGAAAATCCAGATGGGCGCCGGGATGGCATTGTGCGTCCTTGTCTTCGCGGTCGCCATGCTGACGTTGCGGCGCAGGCCCTGGAAGCCGCGGCCGATGTCCTGGATTGCGGTTGCTGTTTCGGCGACGGCGGCGGGGATCCTGCTGGGCGTCGCGGCGGACAAGCTCTGTCACGAGAGTTACGGCTTCGGCAACTCGCTGCGCTGGGGACTGCTGCTGGCAGCCGGAATCATCACGCCGTTGCTGGGCGCGAATGCGCTGATGGCCGGACGCGCGCTGCCGACATTCATCGAATTGATGGGGCCGCGCCCCGGCCGCACCGGCTCGGTGCTGACGGCGCTGCTGGGACTCACGTTGCTGGTGACGACCCTGATCGCGACCGAGACGGCGCTCGGCTTCGTATTCGATCCCCGCTACCGCGATTTTCCTTTTGCCGCGCTGACGATGGCGGTGCTGCCGTGCTGGGCGCTGGCGTGGCTCAATCGCCCGCTCGCCGGCGGCCGCCCGATCGCGGAACAGGTTTTCGCCGGCCTGCTGGTGATCGCGGCTGTCTATGTCGGGTTCAACGAAGGTCCGAAAAACTGGCAGTCGCTCTGGACCTGCGTGGTGTACGCCATGCTCGGCGTCACGCTGTGGCGGGCGCGGGCCGCGCAAACCCCATGACAAGCAGGCCGATCGCAAGACCGGAAAGCCCGACATTGTAGAGTACGATTCCGAAGCCGGCGGCAATCAGGCCCGCGGTCAACAGTACGATCGACGGCCGGATCACGTGCAGCACTGCGATGACCAGCGCGGCGATGCCGAAGACGTGGTTGCGAAACAGGTAGGTCGCGACGCTGCGGCCCGTGCACAGCATGGTTTGCAGGCCGGCGTCACATGCCAGCGCGACCGTGGACAGTTCGACCCCGAGATAGCGGAGATAGAGCGCGTAACCGACACTTAGGAAACCAACGATCAGCAGCCATTGCACCTGGTAAGGTGTCAGCCGGAACGGATCTTTTTTCATAAGGCCAATATGATCCGGATCGATCGACCCGACAACCCGGAACCTGGCCCCGGCGCCGTCGGATGTTTCAGTGTGAAAAGAACGAACTGAACGGCGATGGCTTTGGTGGTGGGGGCGGCGGCGGCGGCGCCGGTTCTTCGGCGTGCGCTGATCTCCGGCTGTGCCGATGCCGTGAGGTGTGCGCCGATCTCGGCTTTTTTGTCGTGACGGCGGCACCGCTCTCTTTGCCGTCTTCGTTCATGGCGAGGCGCTGGCCATCGAACACGGCAGTTTCGCAGGTGCGGCCGTTTTCGGACAGGACGGCGCAAATCTTTGCCGCGGCTGCCGCGTCGGCCAGCGGCCCTGCGACGAGACGCATTTGCGCACTGCCCCCGTTGTTACGTTCCTTCAGCACGATGATCGGGTGCAGCGAAGTCAGTTCTTTTGCCTCCGATTTCAGGACGCTCCGCCACAACGCCCGCAAACCCTTGATCGATCTGGCGCTGCCGAGATCGACGCCGAAATCGGTGTGCGCCACCGGACGAGGGGCAGGGAGTGAGGGTGCCTGTAGAGCATCGACGGTCGCGGGAATGGATGCGACGACGATTGGCGCAGTTTTGCTCTCGGCATTCTTGCTCTTGTGAGGCTTCCCGTCCTTCTTCGGCCCTGGCTTCGCGGGCGTAACGGCTGCTGTTTCGTCCGGCCCGCCGGACCTTGTTGCGGGCATATCCTGTGCGGCGGTCGAAGGTTGCGATGCGGCCTGTGGTGTGACCGGCGTCGCGGTGGCTGCGGATGAGTTCGTTGCAAGCGGGGCCGGTGTGGACGACGAATTTGCGGATGGAGAAATCGTGGACGGTGCTTTCGCGGACAGGGTGTTCGCGGATGAAGAATCCGCGGCCGCGGTGTCGGCGGGTGACGGCTTTGCTGCCGCCGTTTCAGCCCTTGCGGATGCGAGTGGCGGCATCAGGCCCGCCAGCGCTTTATCCGGCTGCTGGAGGAGCGGTGTTGCCGTCGGCGGCGAGCCCAAGGCGGCTTCTTTCTGAGAGGACGCCATCCGAGGTCCATTTTGCGCCGCGTTTGGACTTATGGAGCCGGTGACGGAATCGAGTCCCTGCTCGAGTACGGTGACACGGGCAAACAGCCGGTCGCGATCGCCGTTCAATGTGTCGATGGCAGAGGAAATGCGACTGATTTCATTTTCGTTTTCTTTCGCGATCGACTGAAGCCGCTGCGATTGCCTTGCCAGATCGGTTGCGGCGATTTGTTGGTGTCGGAGCCCAGCCCCGAAGTTGTGCGCCAGAAGTGCGACGATGACGGCTCCGACGGAGCCGGCGCCCCACGATCCGAGCCGCCACAGGGTACGGCGGTCGAACGCGCCCTCGTCGGCCAGAAAGCCGCTCGGCCGGCCGCCGCTTTTATCGGCCGGTGCGCTCCCGGCCAAATCGTTCTGATTCTTCGTCACAATAATGACGCCGGACCCCCGCACCTCCGAATCATGGCCGAATGCTAACAGGAAATCCACCCGATCTCAGAGCGCCGGGCGGTTTCCACTTCAGGCAAAAACGCTTAATGACGGCAGCGGCGTAATGACACGCCGGAGAACGAGGATCTGAATGACCGGCCGGAGCTGTCTGACCATCGTGCTTGCCGCGGGCGAGGGGACGCGGATGCGCTCCTCGCTGCCGAAAGCGCTGCATCCGGTGGCGGGGCAGACGCTGCTGGCGCGTGTGCTGGCGGCCGCGCCGAGCGGCCCGGGAACGTCGCTGACGGTCGTCGTGGGTCCGGGCCATGAGGCTGTCACCGATGAAGCGAAACGCGTGCGGCCGGACGTCATGACGTTCGTCCAGCACGAGCGTCTCGGGACCGCGCACGCCGTGCTCGCGGCGCGTGAGGCCATCGCCCGCGGCGCCGACGATCTGGTGATCGCGTTCGGCGACACGCCGCTGATCTCGGCCGATACGTTCGCGCGGATGCGGGCGCCGTTACAGACCGGCGCGTCGCTCGCGGTCCTCGGCTTTCGTGCCGCCGATCCCACGGGGTACGGCCGGCTGATCGTGGACAATGGCCGGCTGACGGCGATCCGCGAGCAGGCGGATGCCAGCGCAGACGAGCGTCGCATCACGCTCTGCAACGCCGGCGTCATGGCGTTCGACGGCAAGACGGCGCTGCAAATCATTGACAAAATCGGCAACGCCAACAGCAAGGGCGAATACTATCTCACCGACGCGGTCAGCATCGTCCGGGCGTCCGGTCTGACGGCAACGGTGATCGAAACCAGCGAGGACGAAGTGCGCGGCATCAACACCAAGGCTCAACTCGCCGAGGCCGAACAGGTCATGCAGGCGCGGCTGCGCAAGGCGGCGCTCGATGCAGGTGTGACCATGGTGGCTCCCGACACGGTTTTTCTCACGGCCGACACCTCGTTCGGCAGGGACGTGACCATCGAACCATACGTGGTGATCGGACCCGGCGTGACCATCGCCGACGGCGCCGTGATCCACTCGTTCTCCCACATCGTTCAGGCGTCGATCGGCAGGAATGCGTCGGTCGGTCCCTACGCGCGGCTGCGACCGGGAACGTCGCTTGGCGAGGGCGCGCGGGTCGGGAATTTCGTCGAGACCAAGGCCGCCGTTCTCGAAGCGGGGGCCAAGGTCAATCACCTGACCTATGTCGGCGATGCCCATGTCGGCGCTGGCGCCAACATCGGGGCAGGCACCATCACCTGCAACTACGACGGCTTCAACAAATATCGCACCGAGATCGGCGCCGGGGCTTTCGTCGGCTCCAATTCGTCGCTGGTCGCGCCGGTGAAGATCGGCAGTGGTGCCTATGTGGGATCGGGTTCGGTCGTCACAAAAAACGTGCCGGACGACGCGCTTGCGATCGGGCGCAGCCGGCAAACCGTGCGCGACGGCTGGGCCAGCAGATTCCGCGAGATGAAGCTGCTCGCCAAAAAGCCGAAATCCGGTTGAAATAAGGGCAAGGGTTGGCAGGCCGGTGTCGCCGGCCGAAACTACTCTTCCTCGAATTCGGAAAACATCGCCCGCGTCAGGCGCCAGCCGCGCGGCTTTGCCCGCTGCGGCTTCTCGTCGGGTTTATGCCGGATGATCTTCGGCTTCGCGGCGGTGCTGCGGAATGGCGGCGGCCAGTTCGCGAGGCGCGACGGCCTTTGTTCGAGCGATCGCGTCGGTGGCGCGGAAAAGCGGTGCAGCCCGGTGCCTTTGGGATCGCGTGTGTTGCTCACGTTCCATGACCCTCCCGTCATGGAAGCTTTCGGCATAAACGTTGCGCGTTCGTTAAAGTGGCGCGGCAAAGTCGAACGGTGAGCGACAGGCCGTCCAATAGCGACCTCTCCAGGTACGCCTGATCAACCGACGACGAGGCCCGCCGGTCCGCCGGCGGGTTTTCCTTGCAGCAGTCTTAGCGAGCCTTCATGATAGCTCGATCGTTTCAACATGGAGTGCGGACGTGGCGACAGGAACAGTAAAGTGGTTCAACGGGCAGAAGGGGTTCGGTTTCATCCAGCCCGACAGCGGCGGCAAGGATGTTTTCGTGCACATCTCGGCTGTGGAGAAGGCTGGCATCGGTTCGCTCAATGAAGGCGACAAGGTGAGCTATGAGGTTGTCGCGAACCGCGGCAAGGAATCCGCAGAAAACCTACGGGTAGGCTGATCTTTTCCCGCCGGTTCACGCCGGCGGGGTTTCCTCGATTTGTTTTAGGACGCGCTCCATCGCGCTGATCACGTTGCGAATTTGGTTCGCTGAAATGACAATCCAAACGTCCTCTTACTCATCCCAAGCCTGCTTGCGCCGGATCACCAAATCGGGTCGCGTGCTAATCATCCAAAACCGATATCGGTCAAAAAACGAAGCCGCTTTTCCAGTTCTCCGCACATTCTCCCGCACCCACGTTGTTCAGGTAGTGGAGGTATCGATGCTGCTGCAGGTCAAAAGGAATATCGGCGGGCGATTGCGTGATCGGAACAAGATGCCGCCCCAGAGTGTGGCGATGCCCGCCTCATAAAACACATTGGGGGTTCGGCCAGTGAAGTCGCATACGACAACGGCGGAACGATAAATCAAACTGATAAAGGCATCATCGCTTGTGGCCTTAAGGTGGCCCGATGAAAAAAGGGCCTCACTTGGCGCCTTTTCAAAACCGCCTAACAGCTTGATTTTGTTTGGCTCCCCGGGCTGGATTCGAACCAGCGACCATTCGATTAACAGTCGAATGCTCTACCGCTGAGCTACCAGGGAACAGGCGAAAATATCTTCGCAGCCGCAGCCTATAACAAAGCCTCCGACGCTTGCAAAGCGGCAAATGGGCAACCCCTCGACAGGGGCGAGCGGCCGGATCGGATTTCACCCGCTGGATGAGCGCACATTGCCTGCAACCGACGGAAAACACTGCGACAAAATGCGGCGGCGCGATGCTTGCTCCAGCAAACGCTTGCATCGGGGGTGGGGGTGCCCTAGTCCTCCCGGAACCTGTTGCATGGGTGAGGGACGATCTCCGATGTCTGACTTTTCGACCGCTCGCGGAAAAATGGTTGATGGTCAGGTACGCCCCAGCGACGTCACCGATCTTCGAATCATCGACGCCATGCTGGCGCTGCCGCGCGAGGTTTTCGTTCCCGAGGATCGCCGGGCGCTGGCTTATCTGGATCTCGATCTCGACGTCAGCGAGCAAGGGGCGCCGAAGCGGTATCTGATCAAGCCCATGGTCGTCGCAAAGATGATGCAGGCTGCCGACATCAAGAGCACCGACAACGTTCTCGTGGTGGGCTGCGCAACCGGCTACACCGCTGCGCTGGTCGCGAAACTCGCGGATCGGGTGACGGCGACCGAAAGCGACCCGGCCCTGGCGGCGAAGGCGGCCGGCATTCTCGCAACGCTCGGCCTCGGCCATGTGAGCGTCGTCACCGCCGCGGCCTCCAAAGGAGCGCCCGCCAACGCGCCCTATGACGTCATTATTCTGGAGGGTGCGACCGAAGTCGTTCCGGAGCTGCTCTACCGGCAGCTCGCCGCCGAAGGGCGACTGGTTGGCGTGTTCGCCATGAGCCGCGCGCAACGGGCAGTCATCGTCACGCATTCGCATTCCGATTTCGGACACAGAGATCTGTTCGATGCGTCGGTTCCGGTTTTGCCGGGGCTCGAGCGGCCAGCGGCCTTCGTTTTTTAACGAGGGTGGTTCCGGAAATCCGCGACTGTTCCGGCGCGCTCCTGACCAAACTAAAGTCATAAGGCTACCGGGTCCTTTACGATACCCGTTGGGGCCTAAATCCTTGTTTTTGCCGCCCCCCGAGCCTACCTTCCGTATAGCTTCGGCCGGACGCCGGCCGCCGATTTGGAGGATTGCAGGATGGGTTCACTGAGCATCTGGCACTGGATCGTGGTGATCGCGGTGATCCTGCTGCTGTTTGGCCGCGGCAAGATTTCCGATCTGATGGGCGATGTCGCGCAGGGCATCAAGGCCTTCAAGAAGGGCATGCAGGACGATGAGAAGACCGCGGAAAAGCCCGAGCCCGTAAAGACGCTCGATCACAGCGAGCCGGCTCCCGGCGCGAGCCGGTCCGACGTCGGCAGCAAGACAACGGTCTGACGCAGCACGGCCGCGAGGTCGCGAATTCCCGCGGAAATGAAGTGAGGGCGGGACCACGAGACGGCAGGGTTGTCGAAGCGCATTGATCCCGGCGGCGGCTTGCGGCAAACGCTGAAGCTTGGCTTTGATTCCAAAGCTGGCCCGGGTGCGTAGCGGAACGGGCGCAAGCCTCGCGTGAGCGGAAAGTTTCATGTTCGACATCGGGTGGAGTGAACTGGTCGTCATCGCGGTCGTCGCGCTGATCGCCATCGGCCCGAAAGAGCTGCCGGGCGTGCTGCGCATGGTCGGGCGGTGGATCGGCAAAGCGCGCAAGATGGCCGCCGAATTCCAGGGCCAGTTCAACGAGGCGATGCGCGAGGCCGACATGGCCGACCTGAAAAAATCCTTCGACGAGGTGCGCGACGCCACCAGCGGCCTGACCAGTGGCAACCTGATGACCAGGCTGACCGACTCGCTCGGCGAGCCTCCCAAGCTTGAGGATCTCGACAAGCCAGCGGCCGACAAACCCGCAGCCGACAAGCCTGCCGCGTCCATCGACGACGTTCCGGCAAGCGGACCAGTCTCGCCGGAGGCCGCGACCCCCGAGACCGGCGCGGAGGCGGACGCCAAGGCCCTGGCATCCGAGCCGCTGGCGATCGCGCCCGAGTTTCAGAACATCACGCCTGAGCCGGCTCCGGTTACGCACGAGACGCCGCACCAGGCCGTCAAGGACGCCAAAGCGTCATGAGCTCCGAAGACATCGAGGCCAGCAAGGCCCCCCTGATGGATCACTTGATCGAGCTGCGCTCGCGGCTGATCAAGGCGCTGGTCGGCTTCGGTATCGCGTTCATCTTGTGCTTCTTCTTCGCCAAGCAGATCTACAACGTGCTGGTATGGCCGTTCGTTTGGGTCGCGGGGCCGGAGAACTCGAAGTTCATCTACACCGCGCTGCTCGAATATTTCATCACCCAACTGAAGCTGGCGCTGTTCGGCGCCGGCTTCATCTCGTTTCCGATCGTGGCGACGCAAATCTACAAGTTCGTGGCGCCCGGCCTCTACAAGCATGAGCGCAACGCGTTCCTGCCGTACCTGATCGCGACCCCGGCGTTCTTCGTATTTGGCGCGCTGGTGGTCTATTTCGTGGTGCTGCCGATGATCGTGCGGTTCTCGCTCGGCATGCAGCAGATGTCCGGTCCCGAAACCGCGCAAATCCAGTTGCTCCCCAAGGTCGGCGAATATCTGTCGCTGACGATGTCGCTGATCTTCGCCTTCGGCATCGCTTTCCAGTTGCCGGTGATCCTGACGCTGCTCGGGCGGATCGGCGTGGTCACCTCGAAAATGCTGCGCGACAAGCGCCGCTATTTCATCGTCGTCGCCTTCATCATCGCCGCCGTGCTGACGCCGCCCGACGTGCTGAGCCAGTCGTCGCTGGCTCTGCCGCTGCTCTTGCTCTACGAGGGTTCGATCGTCGCGGTATCCATCGTCGAGAAGAACGCCGCCAAGTCAGCCGCTGCAAAGGCAGCCGCCGCCAAGGGCGCGCAGCCACCACCCGACGGCACGCCGCCGCCGGCGGAAAACCCGGCGGAGTAGGGTTGACGTTTGGCGGGGCCATGAATCGCCCAATACGTCATGCCCGGCCTTGTGCCGGGCATCCACGTCTTTTATAGCCATTCATCGTTACATGGAATCAAGCGCCGTCATTGCGAGGCGCATCGCGCCGAAGCAATCCAGAAAACTTCGAAGGAAGGCTACTTCGCTTCGCTCGCAATGACGGCACTTGATTGCGTCTCCGTCTAAACGTGAAACGATCTAGAGACCGACGACACGAAGATGGCCGGGGACATCGGCGAGCGGAAGCGACGCCGTTCTTCGAACGGCTATGCCCGGCCTGACACCGGAATTTTATCATGCACGACATCAAAGCGATCCGCGACAACCCGCAAGCCTTCGACACCGCGCTGAAGCGGCGGGGACTTTCGCCGCTGTCGTCGTCGCTGCTCGCGATCGACGAGAAACGCCGCGCGGCGATTCTGGCGTCTGAGCAGGCGCAGGCGCGGCGCAACGCGGCCTCAAAAGAAATCGGCGAGGCCAAGAAGGCGAAGGATGAGGCGCGCGCCGCGAAGTTGATGGCGGAAGTCGCCGAACTCAAGTCCACCATGCCTGCGATGGACACGGCGGCGAAAGCGGCCGACGAGGGGTTGAAAAAGGCGCTGTCTGAGGTTCCGAACCTGCCGCTCGACGAGGTGACTGACGGCACCGACGAGCACGGCAACGTGCAGCATCATCGGTTCGGCAAGAAGCGCGATTATGCGTTCACGCCGAAGCCGCATGACGATCTCGGCGGCGCGCTCGGCGACATGGATTTCGAGGCAGCGGCGAAACTCTCGGGCGCGCGCTTCGTGGTGCTGAAGCGAGGGCTGGCGCGGCTCGAACGCGCCATCGGGCAATTCTTCCTCGACGTTCACACCGGCGAGCACGGCTATACCGAGGTCAATCCGCCGCTGCTGGTGCGTGATCACGCGATGTTCGGAACAGCGCAATTGCCGAAGTTTCGCGACGATCAATTTGCAACGCAAAAGCGGCCAACGTTGGAGTCTGCGCGTGCGGCAATGGATCTGACGTTGAACGCAATGGGATTGCAGTCAGAAAGAGAGATAACCAACAGCAACCGAGATCAATTTACTGAGTTGGCGTTTGAAAACTTTGCTAAGATTGACCGGCTTTGGCTCATCCCCACCGCCGAAGTCCCGCTAACCAATCTCGTCCGCGACTCCATTCTCGATGAAAAAGAACTGCCGCTGCGCTTCACCGCGCTGACGCCGTGTTTCCGAGCGGAAGCGGGCGCTGCGGGACGCGACACCCGTGGCATGATCCGCCAGCATCAGTTCACCAAGGTCGAACTGGTATCGATCACAACGCCGGAAACATCAAGAGACGAACACGAGCGGATGCTCTCCTGCGCCGAGGAAGTGCTGCGCCGGCTCGACCTGCATTACCGCGTGATGACGCTATGCACCGGCGACATGGGCTTCGCCTCGCAAAAGACCTACGACATCGAGGTGTGGATGCCGGGGCAAGGCGAGGGCGGTGCCTATCGCGAGATTTCGTCCTGCTCGGTGTGCGGCGATTTCCAGGCGCGGCGCATGGACGCGCGTTATCGCGCAAGCGACGGCAAGCCGCGCTTCGTGCATACGCTGAACGGCTCCGGCACGGCGGTCGGCCGCGCCCTGATCGCAGTGATGGAGACCTATCAGCAGGCAGACGGCTCCATCGCCGTGCCCGACGTGCTGCAGCCCTACATGGGCGGCCTCAAGGCGATCGGCCGCGGGGAATAATGCAGAGGCCGCACCTTACCGAAAGGCAATTGCGATCGGTCCGGGTCATCTCAACCCGATGGCAGCGGCGAGTCATTTTCGTCGCTGGCGGTCTTGCCGTCGGCGCTGCTGCGGTTGGGTTAACGCAAGCGTCGGACCTGGCCCAGTTTTTATTCGCGCGCCTACTCGAAAAATGGCGCTACGCTTCGTTTGTCATCACACCGCTCGGATTTGTGCTGTCCGTGTTCCTCACCTTGCGCTTCTTTCCGAATTCGCAAGGCAGCGGCATTCCGCAGGCCATCGCGGCGCGTCAACTCGATGACCACGAGGCGCGGGGCCGGCTGGTCTCCTTTCGCATCGGTGTCGGGAAGGTTTTTCTGACGGTGCTGGGCCTGCTTTGCGGCGCATCTGTAGGGCGCGAAGGGCCGACGGTGCAGATCGGCGCATCCATCATGTTCGCGATCGGGCGGATGTCGCCGCGCCGCCAGCCCGGACTGATCCTTGCGGGAGCCGCCGCCGGCGTCGCGGCGGCTTTCAACACGCCGCTTGCGGGAATCGTCTTCGGCATCGAAGAAATGAGCCGCGCCTTCGAAGTGCGCACCAGCGGCCTGATCATCGGCACCGTGATCGCAGCCGGCCTAACCTCGCTGGCGCTGGTCGGAAATTATGCTTATTTCGGCCACACCGCGACCACGCTGGGCACCGGCGTCGACTGGATGGCGGTGCCGATCTGCGGCGTTGTGGGCGGCCTTGCCGGCGGATCGTTCAGCCGGCTTGTGATCCTGCTGGCGTTTGGGTTTCCGGGACGGCTCGGCTCGCTTATCAAGCGCCATCCGCTTCCGTTTGCGTTCGTATGCGGGCTCGGCGTCGCCGTATGCGGATTCCTGTCGGGCGACACGATCTACGGCACGGGCTATGCGCAGGTGAAACACGCTCTCGAGAGCGGGACGCCGCTGCACGAGAGTTTCGGGCTGCTGAAACTTCTTGCAACGCTGCTTTCGACCGTGAGTGGCATTCCCGGTGGTATCTTTTCGCCTTCGCTCGCGGCCGGCGCCGGACTCGGATCCAACGTTGCGCAGTTCTTTCCGGACGCGCCGCTGGGCGCGATCCTGCTGCTCGGCATGGTCTCGTATTTCGCCGGTGTAGTGCAGGCGCCGATCACCGCCTTTGTGATCGTGACGGAAATGACCGACAATCACGAGATGGTGGTGCCGCTGATGGCGGCGGCGCTGATTGCCTACGGCAGTTCCCGGCTGGTCTGCAAGGAAGGCGTCTATCACGCGCTGGCCAAGGGGTTCTTGCAACGCGCCGGAACGGGCGGCGCTGTCGCGACCGGAAACGCGCGGTGAACGGCATAATGATAGTCCGGGGCGGCGTGTATGACGCCGCCCTCGCAGATCTTTAGGGAATACACGTCCCGCCGTTATGGTGAGCGTAGTCCTTGTCAGCTTCGACGATGATCTCGCCGCCGCTGACGTCACTGAGTTGGCTCGCGGTCAGTTCTCGAATATCGCTGTGCATGTCTTGCTCCTGTCGTCAGGCCGGAAGGAGTCCCGGCGTCACCACATCAAGGGTAAACGCGCCAGTCTGCGGGCGATGTGAGATGCCTCACGCGCGCCGGAAGAGTCCGGCGGCGCAAGCGGAACGTCAGGTTTGCCAGCATCGGCGGAGCCGGATAAGAGGTTGCCTAACGGCACTGGGATCACTAGCAGCAGCCGAAAAGGGCAACCTCACGAATGCGGATTCTCTGTACCAACGACGACGGCATCCACGCGCCTGGCCTCGAGATCGTCGAACAAATCGCAAAGGACCTGTCCGACGATGTCTGGGTGGTCGCGCCCGAGTACGATCAGTCCGGCGTCTCGCATTCGCTGTCGCTCAACGATCCGCTGCGGCTGCGCGAAGTCGCACCCCGCCATTTCGCGGTGAAGGGCACGCCGACCGATTGCGTGATCATGGGATCGCGGCACATCCTCGGCGAAAAGGGGCCGGATCTCGTGCTGTCCGGCGTCAATCGGGGCCGCAACGTCGCCGAGGATGTGGTTTATTCCGGCACCATCGCGGGCGCGCTCGAGGGCACGATGCTCGGGCTGCCGTCGTTCGCGCTGTCGCAGGAATTCAGCATGGAGACCGGCGACAGGCCGGTGTGGGAAACCGCGCGTACGTTCGCGCCGCAGATTCTCCGCAAGGTGATCGACGCCGGCATTCCAAAGAACACGGTGGTCAATGTCAATTTCCCGGCCTGCGCGCCGGAGGAGGTGGTCGGGGTGCTGGTGACGCGGATGGGCAAGCGCAATCTCGGTTTCCTCAAGGTTGACGAGCGCCGCGACGGCCGCGGCAACCCGTATTTCTGGATCGGATTCGAGAAGGCCGACGCCGTCGATACCCCGGCGGCGGGTACCGATCTCGCGGCGATTGCGGCGCGGTGCGTCTCGGTGACGCCGCTGCGGCTGGATCGCACCGACGATGCGTTCGTCGAGATCCTGTCGGGGATCTTGAAGTAGAACGCGCCGTCCCGTTCGCTTCAGCCCCGCTTCTGATTCCATTAGAAGCGAAAAGGCTTTAGGCTACAGCGCTGCCTTTGAGCGTGCGCTCGATCATGGCGGCGAGGCCCTCCATCTGGAACGGCTTCTGCAACGCCGGACGGTCGCGATATTCGGGCGGCAGACCCTGCGTGCCATAGCCGGTTGCGAAGATGAAGGGCCGGTTGCGTGCTTCGATCACCTCGGCCACCGGCGAAATCAGCTTTCCGTTGACGTTGACGTCGAGGATGGCGATGTCGAAGTCCGTGGTCTGCGCGAGCTGGAGCGCTTGCTCGATCTCGCCGGCTTCGGCGGCGATGCTGTAGCCGAGTTCCTCCAGCATATCCGCGACCATCATGCGGATCATGGCCTCGTCCTCGACGAGGAACACCGAGCCGCCGGGCGGCTTCGCTGGTACCATGGTGGAAATCCCGATCCTTGCCCAATTGCCAGCATAGAGTCGCAAATTACACGGACGAACGCAATGCGCGTAGTCGTCGCTGGCTCGAACGATAAGGTATTGCCGGCTCGGTTGCAGCCGGCCAAATGGATGCAATTCGAGGGCTCGGGTTGCCTGAGTCGGTGTGACTGGCCCGTTCCGCCGCCGGAACAAAAGTTTGCTACGCTGGATTGACCCGGCTGGCGATCCGCGCAGATTGCATCAACTTATCTTGATATCCGTTGTGGCCAAACGCCAGCGCTTCAGAGTTCGCCCATGCCCCCCGCCGGTCCGCCGCCGCCCGAGAAGATGATGTTTCAGCTCAGCCTGCGGCGACGCGGCATCAGCGATCAGCGCGTCCTGCGCGCGATGGACAGCGTCCCGCGCGATGTCTTCGTGGAGTCGGACGATCGCGACGATGCCTGGCGGGATACCGCGCTCGGCATCGCCTGCGGCCAGACCATCAGCCAGCCTTTCGTCGTCGCCTACATGACCGAGCGGCTGGAATTGCGCGACGACCACCGGGTGTTGGAGATCGGCACCGGCTCCGGCTATCAGGCCGCGATCCTGTCACGTCTGTGCCGCGAGGTCCTGACCATCGAACGGTTTCGCGAGCTTGCCGATCGAGCCCGCGCCCGGCTGGAGCAACTCGGTTGCGATAACGTCGAGGTCATGCTGGGCGACGGCTTCGACGTTCCAGCCGGAGCGGGGCAGTTCGATCGCATCATGGTGACGGCGGCGATGGAGCAGATTCCGGACGCGCTGACGGCCCGGATCGAGCCTGACGGGCTTCTGATCGCGCCCGTCGGCCCGCACAACGGACGGCAGACGCTGATGCTCCTCCGGCGGACCAACGCCGGACTTGTCCGCAAGGAGTTGATCGACGTCCGCTTCGTACCGGCGCTGCCGGGCATCGCCCGCGAACTTTAGCCACCGGGAATGGCCGTCTCCAAGTTCAGTTGCGGCCGCAACGCCTTGTCGCGTCGGCGTTAATTTTCAAGGCGGCGGCGTGTCACGGTTAAAGGCTTGTTTACTGGGAGCATGTTTACTCAAATTGGTAATTATGTTGCGTACGAGTGAGTAATCATGTCCCGTGTCGTCGAGTTGCTTTGCTCGCGTCGCGTACCGCAAGTCGCGGTGCTGGCGCTGGTATCGATCGGTTTTGCCGGATGTAGTGCGGACATGTCCACGCGCCTGGCGCAGATCGACAGTAATCCGCAGCAGTCAAATCATTTCGGATGGCAGCGCGATGCCACCGGCTCGGTGACCGCAGCGCCCGCGGCTCCGATCGAACGCAGCGAGTTGCCGCGTTATTCGCGGCCGCAATATCAATCCCAGCCGCTGCCGCCGCCGATCTCGACGCCAGGATCCTATCCGGTAGCATCGGGCGTATCGGGAGGCAGGCGCGACGCCCACTCGTATGCGCCTCCCGCCCGTCCGATCGCGTCCACTGGCGCTGTCGCGGCGCGGGACGGCTGGAATCACAGCGGCGGCACCCCGATCGTCGTCGGCACCAGCGACACGCTGGAAGGATTGTCGCACCGCTATGGCGTCTCCACCGCCGAAATCCTCAAGGCCAACGGCTACCGCGGTCCGCGCCGGTTGCAGCCCGGCCAGCGATTGATCATTCCAAAGCGCGCGGCGGCCGCGAACACCCATGCCGCCCCGGCTGAGAAGCCCGCCGCGGTCGCTGCGGCTGCGCCCGGAGGAGTCCACTACGTCAATCGCGGCGACACGTTGATGAGCATCGCGCGCCACAATCACATTTCGGTTGCCGAACTTGCGCGCGCCAACGGCCTGCAACGCAGCACGAAACTGAAGATCGGCATGAAGATCACGGTGCCGTCAAAGACAAAGACCGCCGCGGTGGCCGCGCAGCCTGTTGTCGCTGCGGCCGCGTCTCCCGCCGCGCCTGCATCTGCGCCTGCGGTTCACGTTGCGGCGGCGGCACCCCAAGGTCCGGTGCAGAAGGTCAACCTCGCGGTTGCGACGGCGACGCCCGAAGCGGCCGTGGTCAAACCCGCCGTCAAGGCCGCCGAGGCGACCGGCGCATTGCCAAGATTCCGCTGGCCGGTGCGCGGCCGCGTGATCGCAGCCTATGGCGCCAGGACCAACGGCAAATCAAATGACGGCATCAACGTCTCCGTGCCCGAGGGCACGCCGGTGAAGGCTGCCGGGGATGGCGTCGTTGCTTATGCCGGAAACGAACTCAAGGGCTACGGCAACCTGATCCTGGTTCGGCACCCCAATGGTTACGTGACCGCATATGCCCATGCGAGTGAGCTGTTGGTGAAGCGCGGGGATACCATCAAGCGCGGCCAGGTCATTGCCAAGTCGGGTCAGTCGGGCGAAGCGGCGTCGCCGCAGCTCCACTTCGAGATCCGAAAAGGATCTACACCGGTTGACCCGCTTCAATTCCTCAGTGGGGCGTGAGGCTGTGTGTCCCGGATGTGGTGCGTCGCGCTTGCAATGCTCCGCAAATCCGGGACCGTAACGAACCCCAGCGCTTGTGATTGCCCCGGATCAGCAGCGCATCGCTATCTGCTGCGCAGCATCCGGGGATCAGGCCTTGAGATTACTTCGCAGCGAGCCGCACGCCGAGCCGCCCTGCGAGTTCCTGCGTGAACTGCCAGGCGACGCGGCCGGAACGCGAGCCGCGCGTGGTCGACCATTCAAGCGCCTCCCGCTCCAGCTCGGAGTCGTCGAGCTTGATGCCGAAGTGGGAGCAATAGCCGCGCACCATCGCGAGATATTCATCCTGACTGCAACGATGAAAGCCGAGCCAGAGGCCGAAGCGGTCGGACAGCGAGACCTTTTCCTCGACGGCCTCGCCGGGATTGATCGCGGTCGATCGCTCGTTCTCGATCATCTCGCGCGCCAGCAGGTGGCGGCGGTTCGATGTCGCGTACAGGATGACGTTGTCCGGGCGTCCCTCGATGCCGCCCTCGAGCACCGCCTTTAGCGATTTGTAAGAGGCATCATCGCCGTCGAACGACAGGTCGTCGCAGAACACGATGAAATGGAAGTCCGATGAGCGCAGCAACTCCATCAGGCCCGGCAGGCTCTCGATATCCTCGCGGTGAATTTCGATCAGCTTGAGCCGACCTCCGACCTCGGCGTTGACGCTGGCATGTGCCGCCTTGACCAGCGACGACTTGCCCATGCCGCGCGCGCCCCAGAGCAGGGCGTTGTTCGCAGGCAGCCCCCTGGCGAAGCGTTCGGTGTTCTCGATCAGGATATCGCGCATCCGGTCGATGCCCTTGAGCAGGGCGAGATCGACGCGGCTGACCTGCGGGACCGGCATCAATCGTCCGTCGGGATGCCAGACGAAGGCGTCGGCGCGCGTCAGCGCAGCGCGGTTGTCGGGCCGTTCCGCCGCGGAGGACATGGCGGCGGCAATCGCTTCGAGCGCGCGCGCGATCCGCTCCGCGGCGGCGGGCGCCGCGGCCGTTTCCAGACCTTTTGTCGCGCCGACGCCCCGGTTGCCGGAGCGAGCCCTTGGCGCTGCGCGGGAGCCGGTTTTCAGTGACTTTTTTGTCATCTTTGCCTTTCCTGAGCGCGCAGCCTTAGCGGGGTGCCCCGGCTCCTGCAAGCAGCCGAAATCATGAGCCCCGATCGAGGGTCTGGCGGCGTTGCAATTGGGACCGCGGCCGTTATAGTCCGCGCGAATTTGCCCTCGACCGGCCGACCCTGCTGTCGCGCCGGCCTGTCCCGTTTTCCAAGGAATCGTCCGAATGTTCATTACTCCCGCGTTTGCTCAGGCCGCCACCGGTATGGGCGACACCAACAACTTGCTGATGTCGCTGCTGCCGTTCGCGCTGATCTTTATCGTCATGTATTTCCTGATCATCCGGCCCCAGCAGAAGAAGGCGAAAGAGCACAATGAGCTGGTGAAGAATATCCGTCGCGGTGACGTCGTCATCACGACAGGTGGTCTCGTCGGGAAGGTCACCAAGGTTGTGGATGACGACCAGATCGAGTTCGAGATCGCGGACGGCGTCCGGGTGCGGCAGATGCGGCATATGATTTCGATCGTCCGCGCCAAGGGCGAGCCGGCCAAGGGCGAGCCGGTAAAGGGTGAATCGACAAAGGGAAGTGCCAAAGGCGAGGGCGCCAAGGACGACAGCGCCGCGAGCTAAGTGCCCGGAAGCGGTCATTCCTGGAATCTGACGGGTTATCTCGATGTTGTATTTTACGCGGTGGAAGGCACTGGCGATCATCGTGATTGCCCTCGCGATCTGCCTGTGCGCGGTGCCGAACTTCTTCCCCGAGGCCCAGGTCAAGACCTGGCCGAAATGGGCGCAGCGTCATCTCGTGCTGGGGCTCGATCTTCAGGGCGGCTCGTATCTGCTGCTTGAGGTCGATTCCAACTACGTCAAAAAAGAGAAACTCGATCAAGTCCGCGACGACGCACGCAAGGCGCTGCGCGACGCGCGGATCGCCTATACCGGCCTTGCCGCCAAGAACGGCGTGGTCGAGGTGCGCATCAGCAAGGAGGAGGAATACCAGACGGCGCTCGGCAAGTTGCGCGAGCTGTCGCATCCGCTCGGAGGTCTGCTCGGCTCCAGTGGCCAGCGCAGCCTCGAAGTCAGCAGTGCTGACGGCGGGCTGATTCGCATGACGGTTCCGCAGGCTGCGGTCAGTGACCGCATCCGCCAGTCGGTCGAGCAGTCGATCCAGATTATCGAGAAGCGCGTCAACGAACTCGGTACCGTCGAGCCGCTGATCCAACGCCAGGGCACCGATCGCATTCTGGTGCAGGTGCCCGGATTGCAGGACCCGACGCGGTTGAAGGAAATTATCGGCAAGACCGCCAAGATGGACTTCCGCATGGTCGATTCGAGCGTGTCGCCCGAGCAGGCCCTTCAGGGCCGGGTGCCTGCCGATTCCGAAGTGCTGATGAGTTCGCAGGCGCCCAAGACGCCTTACGTCGTCAAGAAGCAGGTGCTCGTCTCCGGCGGCGACCTGATCGACGCCCAGCCCGGATTCGATTCTCGCACCAGCGAGCCGATCGTGAGCTTCCGATTCAACAGCAACGGCGCGCGCAAGTTCGCGCAGGCGACGTCGGAAAACGTCGGACAGCCATTTGCCATCGTACTCGACAACGAGGTGATCTCGGCGCCGGTCATCCGCGAACCGATCACCGGCGGCTCCGGTCAGATTTCCGGCAACTTCACGGTGCAGGAGGCCAACGACCTTGCGATCCTGCTGCGCGCCGGCGCGCTGCCGGCGCCGCTGACGATCATCGAGGAGCGCACCGTCGGTCCCGGCCTCGGACAGGATTCGATCGAAAAAGGCGAACTCGCCGCCTATGTCGGCTCGATCATGGTGATCGTGTTCATGCTGCTGACCTACCGGCTGTTCGGGGTGTTTGCGAATATTGCGGTCGCCATCAACGTCGCCATGATTTTCGGCGTGCTGTCGTTGCTGAACGCGACGCTGACGCTGCCCGGCATCGCCGGGATCGTGCTGACCGTGGGCATCGCCG
The DNA here is from genome assembly GCF_036964665.1 of Nitrobacter sp. NHB1. Classification (NCBI taxonomy): domain Bacteria; kingdom Pseudomonadati; phylum Pseudomonadota; class Alphaproteobacteria; order Hyphomicrobiales; family Nitrobacteraceae; genus Nitrobacter; species Candidatus Nitrobacter laanbroekii. The sequence goes on along the minus strand of NZ_JBAMDA010000001.1, from coordinate 1,060,754 downwards.
TCGATTCCAACGTGCTGATCTATGAGCGTATCCGCGAGGAAATCCGCGGCGGCCGCACCGCGATTTCGGCGATCGACGCCGGCTTCAAGCGGGCGCTGGCGACGATCCTGGATTCCAACATCACGACGTTCATCGCTGCGGCGGTGCTGTTCTATATCGGCAGCGGCCCGGTGCGCGGCTTCGCCGTGACGCTCGGCATCGGCATCATCACCACGGTGTTCACCGCCTTCGAGGTGACCCGGCTGATCGTCGCGACATGGGTGCGCTGGAAGCGGCCGCAAAACGTACCGATCTGATGACGCGGAGCCGGCTGTGACCCACTGGATTTTACTCGGGCTCGGTGCCCTCATCGTCGTGCTGACCATCGTCAGTTGCTTCGGCCTGCTGCCGTCGCTGCGGATCGTTCCCGACGATACGCATTTCGACTTCACGCGTTTCCGCCGCATCAGCTTTCCGATTTCCGCTGTGCTGTCGATCGTCGCCATCACGCTGTTCTTCACGCACGGCCTGAATTTCGGCATCGATTTCAAGGGCGGCACGCTGCTCGAGGTGCAGGCGAAGTCCGGCGACGTGGACATCGCGACGATGCGCGCGACGCTGAACAAGCTCGGTCTTGGCGACGTCCAGATCCAGCAGTTCGGCGGCCCGACCGAAGTGCTGATTCGCGTCGCCGAGCAGCCGGGCGGAGATGCCGCGCAGCAGGTGGCGGTACAGAAGGTGCGCGGCGCGCTGGGCGACAGCGTCAACTATCGCCGCGTCGAGGTGGTCGGACCGCGCGTGTCCGGCGAATTGCTCGCCTACGGCATGATCGGCCTGATGCTGGCGATTCTCGGCATCCTGATCTATCTTTGGTTTCGGTTCGAGTGGCAATTCGCGCTCGGCGCCATGGTCGCCAACGTCCATGACATCGTGCTGACCATCGGCTTCATGTCGATCTCGCAGGTCGACTTCGACCTCACCAGCATCGCGGCGCTTCTGACCATTCTCGGCTACTCGCTGAACGACACCGTCGTCATCTACGACCGGATTCGCGAAATGCTGCGGCGCTACAAGAAGCTGCCGATGCCGGAACTGCTCAACGAATCCATCAATTCGACCTTGTCGCGCTCGATCATCACCCACGTCACGGTCACGCTGGCGCTGCTGGCATTGCTGCTGTTCGGCGGACCGGCCATCCACAGCTTCACCGCGGTGATGATGTTCGGCGTGGTGCTCGTCGGCACTTACACCTCGATCTTCATCGCGGCGCCGATCCTGATCTATCTCGGGGTCGGCGATCACCGCGTCAACGTCGAGGAGAAGTCGGCCAAGTCTGAGGCAGCCAATTCCGACAAGGCGGCTAAGCAGCCCGAGACGGCCAAGCTCGAGAAGACAGCCAAGTCGGAGAAGACGGCTAAACCACAGAAGACGGTCAAACCTGAGAAGTCGGCCAAACCGCAGAAGCCATCGAAGCCGTGAGCGCCGACCCGTCGGATGCGCCGCACCTTCCGCGGCCCGCGCCGATCGAGGCCTATGGCAACGGTGGCTTCCGCTTCGATACCATGTCGCATCGCGGCTCGCTGCTATGCCTGCCGGACGGCATCTGGGCGTGGCCGGTGACGCGGCCGGATGACATCGACCGCCATGCCCTGGCGCGGGTTTTCGCGGGCGCCGCCGGAATCGATACCCTGCTGATCGGCACCGGCACCGAGGTGTGGCTCGCGCCAACCGACCTGCGCGAGGCGCTGCGCCGCGCTCACGTCGGGGTGGACACCATGCTGACCGGACCCGCGATCCGAACCTACAACATCATGCTGGGCGAGCGGCGCCGGGTCGCGGCGGCGCTGATAGCCGTTCCATGATTACCTCACCGCATTGGCAGCGCCTGATGGCGCTGATAGCCGTGCCATGACAAACGCGATGTCGAGGCAGCGCTTGACCGCGCTCATCGCCGTACCATGAGCGGTGCGGCATCGGAGAATTCGTCCGCGGCGTTCTGCGCAGACCTCGTGCGTAACCACGATTTCGAAAGCTATGCGACGACGCTGTTCGCGCCGCTCCGTTGCCGCCGCGCGCTGCTGGCGCTTTATGCCTTTAATGTCGAGATCGTCAGGGTCAGGGAGCAGATCACCCAGCCGTTGCCGGGCGAAATCCGTCTGCAATGGTGGACCGATGTACTCGCTGGTGCGGGACACGGTGGTATTGAAGGCAATCCGGTGGCGGCCGAACTGCTGCTGGCGATCCGGGGCCATGGTCTGCCGGTCGAGCGGTTGTCGCGTCTGATCGAGGCGCATCAGTTCGATCTCTACAACGATCCGATGCCGGACTTGGCGGCGCTGGAGCAATATCTCTTTGATACATCGTGCACGCTGTTTTCGCTTGCCTCGTGTATCGCCGGACACCAATCTGATGAGACGGATCATCTGGCGCGTCACGCGGGTCTCGCGCGCGGTATCGCGCAGGTGATCGCGATGCTGGGTTTTGACGCGTCGCGGCGTCAGTCGTATGTACCGCTGCAATTGCTGGAGCAGCACGGCAGCACTCTGGAACAGGTGTTCGCGGGTCGGGACATGCCGTCGCTTCGCGCAGCCCTCAGTGGACTGGCCGATGAATCACGATCGCATCTCGATGCGGCGCTGGCACTGCTGCCGGACCTGCCGCCGGAGTCGCGGGCGGTGTATCTCCCGCTCGCGCTGGTGCGCTCCGCATTGAATCGCATGGCTCAAGCCGACGTCGATCCCTTCATGCCGCAGGTTGCATTGCGGCTGCGCATCCTGTGGACGTTGTGGCGGGCATCGCGCACGACGACGTTTCGTGCCTGAACAAGGTCAGGATGGCAGCGCCTGGTCGGTTGACTCGAAATTAAATCTGTCGCGCAGGTTTTTGCGGCTCTCGAGGATGCCGCGGAAAAATTCGCGGTCCGCGGGGCTGGTAATGAGCGGTTCAATCAAATCGATCTGGTTCATCGCGATGAGCTGAAGGATTTCCGTGCGCACCTTGCCGCTTGCATCGCGCGGCAGGCGCGGCACGATTTGTATGTGTTCCGGCGGCTTTGGATCGTTTGCCGCAGCGAGCGTGGCCCGCAACTGCGATTCCAGCCCGGCCTGATCGGCCTCGACAAAGGCGTAGAGGCCGACGCCGCTTCGACGGTCCGCGAAGGCGACGATGGCCGCGTCGCGTACCGCCGGGTTGTCCTTGATGCGCGCGATCAGCACGGGGGCGTCGCTGACGAGGCGCCGGCCGCCGCCTTCGCGGTCGGTGAAATTGAACACGCCGCGTGTGACGGCGTTGTAGACCTTCTTGCCCGTCATCAGCCATGTCCGCGCCACCAGCGATTTGCGCGCCAGTATCTTGCGCTCGCGGGGCGTCAGTGCGTCCGGCGCGTAGGTGCGCTTGTGCTTCAGAAGATGACGCAGATCCTCGTAGGCGGCGATGCGAAATAGCCGCGACCGCCGGTTGAAGCACGCCGCAAGCTGGAAGTCGGTCAGGTAGGCGCGGCCATCGCTGCCGCGCAACCAGTTCTGTTCCTTGGCGAGATCGTTGTGGCAGATACCGGCGCGATGCAGCTTGCGCAGCGCCGCTTTGGCAGACTGGAAGTAGGCGCGGTCGCCGTGAGGCCTGGCGAGATGCAGCGCCACGCCATCGATGAAGCCGCGCACCAACGCCTGCCGTCCGGACCATAGCAGATCCGGCCCGACGGAGAGGCCGCCGGCGCGCTGCAAGGCCCGGCGTTCGCGCGCGAACAGGTGACGCGCGACACCATAAGACCACCACGGCACCTGGTCGAGCCGCCGCAGCACCGCATCGACCTCGCCGGAAGCAGCGCGAAAACGTCCGCGCTCCACGGTGGAAAACACGTCGCGTTTCAGCAGGACGCCTTCGGTCCACGTTGCGGACAGGAATGCGGCGTCCTGTTTGGGAAGGGGCATGAACGATCCAGAAGCGGTCTGTTGAACTTATGCAGCGGCCGCAACGCGGAGCGCATCCGCGATCCAGCGATCGAGGTCGGCGAGCGCGCGCGCACTGATAGCCTGCTTTTTCGCGATGGTCTTCTCGTTGCCGCGCAGCCGCGTGCCGTCCGGCTTCTTCGCTGGCGGATTGGCAAGCGGCGGAAACAATCCGAAGTTGATGTTCATCGGCTGGAATGAGCGGGGTCCGGCGTCAATGCTCTCGATGTGACCGCCGGTGATGTGGCCAATCAGCGCGCCGAGCGCCGTGGTCGGCGGCGGAGCGGCGAGGCTCCGCGCCCGCGCGTCCGACGCGGCATAGAGGCCGGCGATCAGGCCGATGGCGGCGGATTCGACGTAACCTTCGCAACCCGTCATCTGCCCGGCAAAGCGCAGCCGCGGCTCGGCGCGCAAACGCAACCGGGTGTCGAGCAGCTTTGGCGAATTCAAAAACGTGTTGCGATGCAGGCCGCCGAGGCGGGCGAACTCCGCTGTCTCAAGGCCCGGAATGGTGCGGAAGACACGGGTTTGCGCGCCGTGCTTCAGCTTGGTCTGGAAGCCCACGATATTGTAAAGCGTGCCAAGCCTGTTGTCCTGACGCAACTGCACAATCGCATAGGGCTTCACCGTCGGATCGTGCGGATTGGTCAAGCCGACCGGCTTCATCGGCCCATGGCGCAGGGTCTCGCGGCCGCGTTCCGCCATCACCTCGATCGGCAGGCAGCCGTCGAAGTAGGGCGTATCGGTCTCCCAGTCCTTGAAGTCGACCTTCTCGCCCTCGATCAGCGCGTCCACGAAGGCGTGATACTGCGCCTCGGTCATCGGGCAATTGATGTAGTCCGCGCCGTTGCCGCCCGGACCGACCTTGTCATAGCGCGACTGGAACCAGGCCTTCGACATATCGATGGAGTCGCGGTGGACGATCGGCGCGATCGCGTCGAAAAAGGCCAGCGCGGATTCGTCGGTCAATGCGCGGATCGCGGCGGCGAGAGGAGCCGAGGTGAGGGGACCCGTGGCGACGATGACGTTGCGCCAATCCGCCGGCGGCAGGCCATCGACCTCAGTTCGGCTGATCTCGATCAGCGGATGATCGTCGAGAGCCTTGGTAACGGCAGACGAAAAACCGTCACGGTCTACCGCGAGCGCGCCGCCGGCCGGAACCTGATTGGCATCGGCGCAGCGCATGATCAGCGATCCCAGCCGGCGCATCTCGGCGTGCAGCAGTCCGACCGCGTTGTTGGCGGCGTCGTCGGAGCGGAACGAATTGGAGCAGACGAGTTCAGCGAGGCCGTCGGTCCGGTGCGCCGCCGTCATCCGGTGCGGCCGCATCTCGTGCAGCACCACCCGAACGCCGTGATTTGCGACCTGCCAGGCGGCTTCCGAGCCGGCAAGGCCGGCGCCGACGACATGGACGTCAGCGCGGGAGAATTCGATCTGTGTCATGGGTGAAGAGGTAGCGCGTTTTTCGATCAAGGGGAATCGCGTTTGCGCCCCGCAACGATCGCAAAGACAGCAGCGCTCGCGTTCCTTACCGTGAGCGATTTGCATGAGACCAAGCGTTAAACACAAGAACACCAATAGTAATGAATATATGTTCATTACTATTGGTGTTCTTGCCGGTCCGGCCCCATCAATTGGCAGCGGTCTGGCCGTCCTTTGCGATCATAAGACCCCGGCTTCGGGAGGGCTTAACGTCTCTTGAAGCCGGGGATTGCGTTCCGTTTCAGGTCGCGACCGAAAAACGGAATACTATAGATCGGTCCGTCTCCAGTAGTGCCACTGGAAGAGCACCGACGGGAAGTCGGCGGCGTAGCGCTTTTCCGTCTCCCTTTCCGGGACTTCGTGCGATGGCGACGTCAAGGGGGTCTCGATCGCCTTCCGATAGAGATGCCACGTCGCATGACCGAGCAGCGGCATCACAATCGTGAGGCCGAGGAAGAAGGGGATCGTCCCAAGAACCAGCAGGACGGCAACGATCAAACCCCATTCCGCGGCTGCGACTGGATTTTTCGCGACCACGCGCATCGACGTCAACATGGCATCGGTCATGTCGGCGTGCTGGTGGAGCATCAGCGGGAACGACACGATGCTGATGCACAAGGCGACGGCTGCAAACAGGAATCCGACGCCGCAACCGACCACGATCAGGCGCCAGCCCTCGGGCGTGGTGAAAACCCGCGTGACGAAATCGGGAATCGCCGATGCGGGTGTATTGCCGAAGGTGGACACATAGATCGCGTGCGCGGTTGCCACCCAGACGGCGAAAATGGCAAGCAGAAGCGCGCCCAGTCCAAGCATCGATCCGAACGACGGTGCCCGCAACACGCGGAGCGCGTGCCAGGCGGAGGCCTCCATGCCGAGTTCGCGCCGATAGCTCAGTTCATAGAGTCCGAGCGCCGCAAACGGCCCGATCAGGGCAAAGCCGGCGGCGACCGGAAACAGCAGCGGAAAGATCGAATAACCAAGCACTGCCCGCGCCAGCAGGAGTCCGAGTATGGGATAGATCACGCAAAGGACGATGGCGTGGCTCGGTACCGCCTTGAAGTCTTCCCAGCCCAGCCGCAACGAATCGAGAAGGTCGGAGAAGCCGATATGACGGATCACCGGTCCGTCTACACCGATCGCCCCTGATTGTAGGCGTGTCGTGATGTCTACAGGGTAAGAGGTGGCCATGTTCCTGTCTCCCTTTTGCGGGGCCAATCCTCCGCCAGAAGGCGCGAGTTGGCCCCTTCGGAAACGATCACGATCAAGCCCAGACGCGAGAGCAAGGAACCTGGTCTTGCCGCGACCTGTCAGGCAATTCTAATTCCTATCGTTGATTTTCGTTGCTCACGGTTCAGTGAATTTTTGCCGCCGCAGAGGAGGGCAGAGGACGACCCTATCGAGGCTTTCGATTGCATGCGAGCGGATGCGTTTGCCGGCGAAGCGCAGAATGCGACATTGTGATGTCGTCCGCGGCGCGCGCGGAGCAGAAGCTCCGTCGGCGGCTTGGCATTGCCGCATTGGCAAGCCGCAACGAGGCGGCTACTCTTTTCGGCAATCCAGCGGAAACAGACGCGAGGTTTCGCTTTTGGATAGGCGCAAGACTTGACGCTATTGGGAGCGGTACAATGAGCATATTTGGAAAGATCATGGGCGCCATCTTCGGTACGCAAGCCGAAGCGGCAACACCGACAGGTGAAACAGGCGGCGGTACAGCCGTTTCATCGGGCGGTGCGGTCGCGAGCGTCGATGTCACTGCCATTCTCGACAAGGCCGTCGCCGCCAAGAAGGAAAAGCTGGAATGGCGGACCTCGATCGTGGATCTGATGAAGGCGCTCGATGTCGATTCCAGTCTGAGTGCCCGCAAGGAACTGGCCAAGGATCTGAAATACCCGGGCGACACCAACGATTCCGCGACGATGAACATCTGGCTGCACAAGCAGATGATGGCTGAGCTCGCAACCAACGGTGGCAAGCTGCCGCCCGACATGAAACACTGATGCGATTGTTGCCAAGCGCGAGTGCGCATTCCCTTTGATAACGGAAGGGCGTTCGCATGTGATGAGATCGCGAACGCGAACGCCTGACGCGCGGCTTCAAACCGCGCGGTCGGCTTCTTCCGGATGCTTGTCGAGATAGACGGCCACGAATCCGCAGCCGGCGACCACCTTCAGACCCTCGGCCCGGATCAGCGCCAGCGCCCCCTTCACCAACGCCGAGGCAATGCCGCGGCCGCGCAGTTCGCGCGGCGTTTCGGTGTGGGTTATGACGACCGTACCCGGCGCGAGGCGGTAGTCCGCGAAAGCAACGCCGCCTTCGGCTTCCAGTTCAAAACGGCTCAGGGCTTTGTTGTCGTGGACGGCGGTCATATCTGCGCTAGAGCCTTTTCGCTTCTGATGGAATCAGAAGCGAGGCTCTATGATTTTGAATTGACGCGTTTTCTTCACGCGAACCGGTACCCACTTCGCTTGAAAACGCTCTAAATCCCTCCGGGAACCGACGCATATCGTGAGCCGCGATGGATAGCTCAAGTCCCACCCTTCGCGACGACGTTGCGCGTATCCTCACAAATTCGGCCTCAGCAGATCGGCATAATCCGGATGCTTCTCGAGCCAGTCCTTCACGAAGGGGCATTGAGCGCGAGCCCTGAATCTATCAGCGCGCACCTGATCCAGCGCACCCTGCACGAGTTCCGAGCCGATGCCCTTGCCTTCGAGCTCGGGCGGCACCTGGGTATGGGTGAAGACGATCACTCCGTCCAGAAATCGGTAGTAGGTTGCGGCAACATGCCCGTCCACTTCGATTTCGTAGCGATGTTTTTCCATGTTGTTGACGACTTCGGACATTTCACAACCTTTATATTTCTTGTTCCTGAAAGCCACATTCAGAGTTTTAGCGAGGCAGTCAACTGCCGTGGGCCAACCACGCTCGTCATGGTTGGCGCTGCGGATGGCGTCGGGTGGGGCATCCAAAACATCCGTGGGGTGGGTTAGCCGAAGGCGTAACCCGCCAATATCCGGAGGCCGCGGTTGCGCTGGACAAGACGGCGGCGGGATGCCATCAAATCAGGGTGTCATGACACTTCCGCGACGGATTCCGACAATGAAGCAGTTTTTCCTCAAACTTTTTACCTGGTGGAATAGCCAGACCTTCGGCACGCAATTCTGGACGTGGCGCTTTGGCGAACTGGTCGGCAAGGACAGCCAGGGCAACTGCTATTACCGGACACGCGGCGGGAAGATCGACCCGACGCTCGGCTTCGAGCGGCGCTGGGTAATCTACAATGGCTATACCGAAGCCAGCCGCATTCCGCCGGAGTGGCATGGCTGGATGCATCACATCGTCGATGTGCCGCCGACCAAAGAGAACTATCAGCCGCGCGAATGGCAGAAACCGCACGTGCCCAACATGACCGGAACGCCCGCGGCCTATCGGCCGCCCGGCTCGACGCTGGCAAGCGGCCGTCGTCCCGCGGCGACCGGCGATTACCAGCCCTGGACACCGGGACAATAGACGGCGCGGGCTCGCGACTTCTATCTGTCTACACCCTGATCGTCGTCTTACGGCGCGCCGCAGTGTGGCGTGATCGCGAGAAGGTTAGTGCTTGACTGAAGCAGCGAAGATTCCACTGCCGAGGTAGTTCTGTCCGGCGATGCCGACCTTACCGCCCATTTCCCCCACGGGGTCGGTGCCGCCTTGGAAAAAACTGCCCTGTAACGCCATCGTTCGGTTGCCGACATTTCCGGCAAGCGTTCCGCCGAAATTGCGCGGGTCGGTGTTGAACGACACATTGCCGGAATAGTTGGTGCTGTCGAGATTGGTCACGCTCACCGCGCCGGATCGCGCACCGAAGTCAACGGTGTTGGAGAAGTTGCCGGCGACGAAGCCCGCGCTCTGCACGTTGGCGATGACGTGGCCGGTATAGGTGGCGGTGCCTGTGATCGGCACGTCACTGATGCTGCCCACCGGACGTCCGGCAACCCAGGTACCGACAATTGTCTCAGTGAAAGGCGAGTTCGGAGTGGTATTGGTTACGTGCCATAAGCCCCACCGCGTGTAATCGCATTGACATACTGTAAGATCGGGTACTCCCGAGGAGACGCCGATTTGCTTGGTAGCGTCGTTGTTGAGGACAGCGATCTCGCCGTTAATTGGAACACCCTGGATTGATTGTCCGCTGTCAGTTGGATGGGTCGTTGCTCCACTTGCAGTCGTAGCGCTAAAATTATTGTAGTTCGTGTAGACGCTGTTCGCCGGTCCGGACGATCCCGTCGATCCGAACTCAAATAATACGTTACTGAACGCATTGAGAGCTACCATAAAGGGCCTCAAGGGATCGTAAACGTAAGTGCTAAGTGTCCCTGCCACACGATTGTTGGTGGCATCGAGCTTGATTTCCGAGGTGCCGGTAAAAGGAGCAGCTTGAGAGCTCAAACCTGGGTACGCGATTACATCTATTCCGCTGGCATATCCAGAAATTGTAACGTTTGGACGGACGTTATCGAGCGGCGTGGGCTGGCGTGAAGCCAGCTGCTGCAGCGCAGTCTCCTGACTGGACGTCTGCACCGACTGGGTGAATGTCGACGAAATCGCGTTGATAAGCCCGGCGACCGGATTGGCCGGCGTCGGCATATTCGAGCCCGTGACCGATCCCCCCGATGACCCGGTCGCCTTTTGCTCGGCAGACGCGATATTTCTTGCCGATGCCGCGCCCCGGCGCGCGCCGCCCGTCTGACCGGCGGTGCTCTGGAACGCCACGATCAACTGCTGCACGAACCCGGGCGGCGGCAGGCCGGGCAGGGTCGGCGGCCCACCGGCCTGGGTCTGGGTGAATTCACCGGCATGGAGCGTTACAGTTTGCCCGCCGGAATTCACGGTCATCGTGCCATAGCCGGAATAGATACCGCCCTTGCCGTCGGTCATCATCACGCCGCCGCGGATGCCGATCAAGGCCGACGCGGTCTTGATCTCGGCATCGCCGTTATGGCTGATCTGGCCACCGACGAAACGCAGCGCGCCCTTGCCAAGCGTCGCCGCCAGCTTGCCGGTGTTGGCGCTGGGGTCATAGACGTATTCATCGATCGTGATGTCGCTGTTCGGACCGATGGTCATTGAGGTCTTGTCGAGGAACAGCAGTTGCACCGAGCCGCTGGCCTTGGTCTGGATGCGCTCCTTGTGGGCGATCGACTGACCGATGGTGATGGTCTTGAGGTTGGCGGTCGCGGCCGGATTGACCGCCGATGCCGTGCCGACCTGTTGCGCCTGCGCCGTCGCGCCGCCGAGCGCCAGCCCAGCCGCCGTCATCGCAATCCGAAGCGCCCCCGTCCGGCTCATGGCAATTCCCCGACACGCAAAAACTGAAAAGCGAGTATAGGCTTAAGTATAGCCCTGAATACCCCGAATGCGCCAACCCCGCACGCTTACCAAATACCGCAGGAGATGCGAATCATCGTATCTGTTGCCTCAAGTCCACTGCCCAAAAAGTTCACCGTCCAAAATCCACTGTTTGCTTCGGCCTCTTGGTGCCGCCGTCGATTTTGATGCCGACTTCGATGCCGATGCGCCGTACGCTTCCCGTGTCTCCAGTTCGAATTGTGCCATGGACGGTTCCGCGGCTGTCGCTATGCGGGCGCAGGGGCAGCCGCCCTTTCCCCGCCGTAATCGGCGTGTTAACCGGGACGCCTGCGAGCGGCTTGGATATCTGTACAATGGTCCGGCCCTGATTCGAGCCTCACAAAGCCGCGCAAAGATGTTTCGAACCATTGTCATAGCCGGTTGTGCGGCTTTCGCAGTTGCCGCCCTGGTCGCGGCTGCATCGCCTGCGCACGCGCAAATAGGCAATATCTTTTCGGATCCCCCGCCGCGTCCGCCGGGCGCCATTCCGCGCGGGCAGGTCGCGCCCGAGGACGACGAGGAAGAAGTGCCGGACCTGCCGCGGCAAGGACGCGTGCTGCCGGCTCCGCTGCATTTGCCGCCCGGGCAGGGCGCCCCACCTCCCGGCCCGGTTCAGGCTCAGCCGCTGCCGCCGCCGCCCGGAACTACGGTGGTTCCGCAGAATGCGCCCGGTGGAGTTGCCGCCGCGCCGCCTTCGCCCAATCATACGCCCGCACAGCATCCGCCGCGCTCGGCCCCGCCCACGCCGGCCACGCTGCAACCGGGCGATGAAGTCGTCACCGAGCCACCGGCCCAGAAGGTCATCAACAAGAAGGCCGTGTTCTCGGGCCTCGACAAGATCACCGGCCGCATCATCCATTTCGACGAGGATGTCGGTGAAACCGTGCAGTTCGGCGCGCTGCGGGTGAAGACCGATGCCTGCTACACGCGCCCCGCGACCGAAGCGGCCAATACCGACGCCTTCGTCGAGGTCGACGAGATCACCCTTCAGGGCGAGGTGAAGCGGATTTTCTCCGGCTGGATGTTCGCGGCGAGCCCCGGCCTGCATGGCGTCGAGCATCCGATCTACGATGTCTGGCTGACCGACTGCAAGGATCCGGAAACAACCGTCGTCAACGCGCAGCCGGATCAGCCGAAACCGGCACCGCCGCCCACCAAGCGCCCGCCGCGACAATCCACGCGCCAGCAGCGTCAGGCAGCGCCGCCGCCGCAACCGGCGCCATCGCCGCCGCAGCAACCACGGAGTAATCCGTTCCTTCCGCCGTTCCAGCGATAGTGCTGGTGGAGTGAATTTGATATTCGCTACCCACTTCGCAGCAAACCCGGCAAGCGAATGTCAAACGCGGCCTGCCTGTGGAAGTAATGGCGGCACTGGCGAAACAGCCGACAAACGGAAGGTCCGTTACCGGCTAACCCCGGCATTGTTCAATGCGCTATTCGCCAGGCTGCGTTAGGTCGCTGTGGAGTCTGATTGACCAATCCTCGCCGGGCGTCTCGACTCGAGAAACCGTTTTCCTTTTTCGGTCACGCACCAGGCGATGTGATTGGAAAAACCCGCTATGATCGACCGGGACTTGATTAAGCCCAGAGCCTCCAGTTTATCCCGGATGACGATCGCGCTCTTTTCGTCAAGTTCGCAATAGTCCGAAATGTGAACGTTCTGCCGGTACCAATATCCAACAAGTTCTCGAACGTATGCCTCCGACGGGTTCTTGAGGAGGTGGTCATATAGTCCGACAAAAAGATCGCTCAATGAGATTGTCCGCGATACGGAGTCTGGAAACCCTTCTTCCGATCGATAGACAAGCAATTCCACGGTAACTGAATCGGCTGATGTTACGAGAGTCGGGTTAGTCGATAACTCGTCGCGATTGAGATCGGCGAGCTTCTGACAAAAGTCCGCGTTCTGGATGCGGAGTCTTTCCAATTCCTGGATGACCTTTGGATCGATGGCCTGATCACCGCGTATCCAGCCAACTCCTGGCTTCAAATTCACGGCGGTCGCGACCGCCAGCACGACTTTCATGCAAAGATCGCTTTCGTTGTTCCAAAATTCGACGATGCGGCTGATGCTCAAACGAGCTTTGAAGGCGTCCAGTTTTTCTTTTAGCCGTGCGTCAGTTTCTGTCTTGCCGACCGCAATGCTGGCTGGGTTTTCAGGAAGGAACGCAAGTATAGGAATGTCTCGTGATCGTGCGTATTCAAGCTCTTCTTCTATAAAGCTTAGCCCATTATCGGAGAGCGAGCCGTAACGGCTGCCCGCGATCGCGACGTAATAGTCGCTGCGATCGATGATCCGCTTGATGTAGGCGAGTTGTTGTTGATCTGTTGCTGGAAACAATTCCAGGCCGGCAGGTATGTATCCCGCTTTTGCCAACGTGTTGCTGACGGCCTGTCGTTCGTCCTGCAAATCAATGGAGGTCGAACTAATGAAAACCTGAAAAACCCGATCCACTTGAATTTTTCCTCATCCTCCCAATCCGGCCAACAGCCGTCCTCCTTTATGACGTCCGGAGCGACGCTGACAGCCGTGGTCGATCAGTCCCTGTCCGACATCTTTCCAGACAGCGCGCGGACCGTACAGGTGCACCGCATCCGACTTCTGGATTCCACAATGCGCTGACATCGTAAACAACCGACGTGCAGGATAGGGCGCGGAATTTCGTCAAGCATTGCTGGATCGGCAAGCGCGGCGCCGGCCGCGCATGGATCATTGAGCACCGATTTCCACCAGCCGTCATCCGTCTCGGCCGGCGATTGCTCCGCCCGTGCCCGACCCATCTCGTCGAATTGCTAAGGGGAGGGCACATGCGCCAATGCGCCGACCGGTTCGCTATGAGATGATATATGGAACATAAAAAGAACATTTCAAACGAAGATCTGCGCGGTGCGGCGGTCAGATCAATTGCCCCCAACGGAAATCGAGTTGGATCTTCAGTGCTTTCTGAATGGAGAGCATGCGCCATGGATAGACTTGAATTGAACGCTTGGGGGTAGCCATCTTGTTTAATGAATGCCGACGAACTGACGCGGATTTTCGCGAAAACTTGCACGCGCATCCGAACGAATTGCCAATGCGGGCGTGGTAGTTTTTTGCAATTCGAGGGAGTTCTCGGTCGGTCCGCGTCAGGGGCGCGAGTCCGGCAACGGTTGTCGGCATCGTCATGTCACTCGACATCTCGACTCTTTATCTCGTAGCGGCACTTGTCGGCGTGATGCTCGGGGTCATGCTGTTGTTCTTCGGACGGCAGCAGAAAATTCCCACGCTTAACTGGTGGGGCGCGGCTTATCTCCTCGGCGCCATCTCGATCGGAGTCTGGACGGTCGCGGGCCCGCTGCTGCGCGATACCGTGGCGCTGGCGCTCAATGCGGTGGGCTTTGTGGCCTGCGGCATGGTGTGGAGCGCAGCGCGTGTGTTCCACGGCCGCAAGCCGAATTGGCTGGCGTTGCCGCTCGGCGCCGCGGTCTGGCTGATCATCATCGTGTGTCCGCCCGATGAATCGTCCACCATGCGACTGACGATCGGTGCGGGCATCGTCGCGGCCTACGCGGTTCTGACCGCGAACGAACTGTGGTCCGAGCAACGCAAAGCCATGCGGAAGCGCTGGCCGGCGCTACTGGTGCCCATCCTGCACGGTTTTGTGCTGATGTTGCCCATACTGCTGGGTTATATGCTGCGCGCCGACGGCAGCAGCTTCCGCAGCGCCAAGTGGGTTCCGATATTCGCCTTCGAACTCGTACTCTATGCGGTCGGCACTGTTTTCGTCATCTTCATGCTGGTGTCGGATCGTACCGTGAAGGCCCACAAGGCCGCAGCTTCGATCGATCCGCTGACCGGCATGTTGAACCGTCGGGGTTTTGCCGAGGCGACCGCACGGGTCATAGAACGTGAGGCCAGTACCGGGCGCCTGGTGACGGCGCTCGTTTTCGACATCGATCATTTCAAGTCGATCAACGACCGCTTCGGCCACGCGGCGGGCGACGAAATTCTCAAGCTGTTCGCGATCGTCGTCACCAATACGCTGCGGACCACTGATCTGTCTGGACGGATTGGTGGCGAGGAATTTGCCGCCTTGCTGCCTTGCTCGATTGAGGAGGCGGCTGTTGCTGCGGAGCGCGTGCGCGAGGCGTTCGCCGTTAGCGGCATTACGGCCGAGGACGCGCCGGTCGAGACGACCGTGAGTATTGGCGCGGCAAGCGGTCCGCCAGGCACTGAACTCGAAGTGCTGCTCGCAGCCGCCGATACGGCGCTCTATCAGGCCAAACGCGGCGGGCGCAATCGCGTTCAGGTCGCCGAGGAGGAGCCGCTGTCGCCCGAGCAGGACCGGCGAAGGCCAGCGGTGTGGCCAGCACCCGCAGTCCGTCAATCCTCTGTCATGTGGCCGGTGTAATTAGAAGCCGTTCCCGGCAGGCGTCGCGATGCACAGCCCATTGATCCGGTCCGGCTTCGCAGCAGAAATCGTTAACCTTTTGTTTACCATGCGATACCTAGGATTTGCTCATGATGATCTCACGCAGCAACACCCAGACCGACATCCGGTCGCTCGAAGCCGCCGCGGCGAGCGCGCGCAGTGGCTTTGCCTGCATCTTTTCATCCTCAGACGAGTACGAGCACGCGCTCATTACGGAACGGCGCGCCCGGGGTCGGTATGCCGCCTCACGAAGCGGCTGGCCGACGATGGCCTTGATTGTTCTGGCGGTCACGATCGCGGGCACGGTTGCTTATTGCTTGTAGCAGCGTCCAGGCTGGCGACGGCGCCGGATTTGGCTTGAGAAGTCGGTGCCGCGGCCGGAATTCCGTTCGAAATCGGAATCGGACACCGGATTTTAACTGTGGCGGCACGGCATGGTGGCAGGCTGCAGCCCGGGTGCTAGACTTGTCCGATGATCCGGCTGGTCACAGTTGCATCGGTGATATCCACCTATCAGAAACCGGCGACCACGGTGGATACGAATGACGATGCCCAAACCGACGTTTGGGCGAGCCGGCTGAACGTGTCGCGCGACCGGCTGCTCGCAGCGGTTGCCGATGTGGGACCGTCGCTGGCCGCGGTGCGCCACTACCTCGCAAAATAAAACCTCAACCAGAGCGTTTACGCCGGCGATCCACCATATATTGCACGAAACTCAGGAAGGAGGCGCAACACCTTGGCCGCCCTGACCCGATGTGCTATCTGGCTGATACCGCTTCGATCGCCTGTTACTGCTGTTCGCACCCGGTGTTTAACGGGCTGTGCCGCCAAGGATATTCTGTAGATGAACTCTCCCGCCAAAGTCGCCTCCGCGCCCGATTCCTTCTTTACGGCCACCCTGGCCGAGGCCGATCCCGAGATCGCCGCCGCGATCAAGGGCGAATTGGGCCGTCAGCGTCACGAGATCGAGCTGATCGCGTCCGAAAACATCGTCAGCCGCGCGGTTCTGGAAGCGCAGGGCTCGGTGATGACCAACAAATACGCCGAGGGTTATCCGGGCGCGCGCTATTACGGCGGGTGCGAGTGGGTCGATGTCGCCGAAACGCTCGCAATCGAGCGGGCCAAAAAGCTGTTTGGCGCGCAGTTCGCCAACGTCCAGCCGAATTCCGGAAGCCAGATGAACCAGGCGGTGTTTCTGGCGCTGCTGCAACCCGGCGATACCTTCATGGGGCTCGACCTCGCCGCTGGCGGCCACCTGACCCATGGCGCGCCGGTCAACATGTCCGGCAAGTGGTTCAAGGCCGCGCACTACACCGTGCGGCGCGATGACCACCTGATCGACATGGATGAGGTCGCGCGCCGTGCAGAGGAGGTCAAGCCGAAGCTGATCATCGCCGGCGGCTCGGCCTATTCGCGACCGTGGGATTTCAAGCGCTTCCGCGAGATTGCCGACAGCGTCGGCGCCTATCTGATGGTGGACATGGCGCACTTCGCCGGCCTCGTCGCCGGTGGCGTCCATGCCTCGCCGGTGCCGCACGCGCATGTGACGACGACCACCACCCACAAGTCGCTGCGCGGTCCACGCGGCGGCCTGATCCTGTGCAACGACGAGGCGCTTGCCAAGAAGTTCAATTCGGCGATCTTCCCCGGCCTGCAGGGCGGCCCGCTGATGCATGTCATCGCTGCAAAGGCCGTGGCGTTCGGCGAGGCACTGCGTCCGGACTTCAAGATCTACGCGAAGAACGTCGTCGAAAACGCCAGGGCGCTGGCCGAAAGTCTGCGCGGCCACGGCTTCGACATCGTCTCCGGCGGCACCGACAACCACCTGATGCTGGTGGACCTGCGGCCCAAAGGGCTGCGAGGCAACGTCTCCGAAAAGGCGCTGGTGCGCGCTGCGATCACCTGCAACAAGAACGGCATCCCTTTCGATCCGGAAAAGCCGTTCGTGACCTCGGGTCTTCGTCTCGGCACGCCGGCCGCCACCACGCGCGGCTTCGGGGTTGCCGAATTCAAGCAGGTCGGCGGCCTGATCGCGGAAGTGCTCAACGCCATCGCGCAGGCTGACGACGGCAAGGCCCCGCTGGTCGAGGCGGCGGTGAAGGAGAAGGTCAAGGCGCTGACCGATCGCTTCCCGATCTATCAGTAATCGAAAGGGTCAACGCGTCGTCATTGCGAGCGAAGCGAAGCAATCAAGCATTCAGAAAGTATGGATTGCTTCGTCGCTATGCTCCTCGCAATGACGGATGAACAGGTGAAGTCATGCGCTGCCCGAGCTGCAACAGTCTTGATACTCAGGTAAAGGATTCCCGGCCGACCGAGGATTCGGCCGTCATCCGCCGCCGGCGCGTCTGCATGGCCTGCAATTTCCGCTTCACGACGTTCGAGCGGGTGCAATTGCGCGAACTCACGGTCATCAAGCGTAACGGGCGGCGGGTGCCGTTCGACCGCGACAAGCTGGTACGTTCGCTGCAAATATCCTTGCGCAAACGGCCGGTTGAGCCCGAGCGCGTCGAAACCATGGTGTCGGGCATCGTCCGCGAACTCGAGGGCGGCGGCGAGGCGGAGATTTCGTCCGAGATCATCGGCGAGATCGTAATGGAACATTTGCGGAGCCTCGACGACGTCGCCTATGTGCGCTTTGCCTCGGTCTACCGCAATTTCCGCGAGGCCAAGGATTTCGAGGCGGTGCTGGGCGAACTCTCCAGCGAGGACGACGCGCGGCCTGTGCCGCTGCGCAAATGATCTTCCGCATTCTGGAAGAGCAGTACGGCGAAAAACTCCGGAACGCCAAGGTCGCCGATTTGCGTTTCATGCAATTGGCGCTGGCCATGGGTCGCCGTAGCCTGGGCGCGAGCGCGCCCAATCCGGCCGTGGGCGCCGTCATCGTGAAGGACGATGTGATCGTCGGCCGCGGCTGGACCCAGCCGGGAGGGCGACCGCACGCCGAGGTCGAGGCGCTGCGGCGCGCGGGCGAGGCGGCGCGCGGCGCGACGCTGTATGTCACGCTGGAGCCGTGTTCGCATGTCGGAAAAACGCCGCCATGCGCCGATGCCGTGATCGCAGCCGGCATCACGCGTGTCGTGTCCGCAATCGAGGATCCTACGCCCGAAGTCGCGGGGCAGGGCCATGCGCGGTTACGGGCAGGGGGAATATCGGTCGAAGTCGGACTTTGCGCAGTCGAGGCGGCGCACCATCATGCCGGACATTTCCGGCGGGTCCGGGACAAACGCCCGCACGTCATCCTCAAGCTCGCAGTTTCCAGCGACGGAAAGATCGCTGCGGCCGGAGGCGCGCCGGTCGCCATCACGGGCGAAGCGGCCAAGGCGCGGGTGCATCTGTTGCGCGCGCAATGCAACGCCATTCTGGTCGGCATCGGCACCGTGCTGGCCGACGATCCTCTCCTGACCTGCCGCCTTCCCGGCATGGAAGCGCGCTCGCCGCTGCGTGTGGTGCTGGATCACGCGCTGCGTATTCCGCACGACAGCCGGCTGGTCCGGTCCGCGTGCGAGACGCCGCTTTGGGTGATGGCGTCGGATCCCGCCCAAGCATCCGCAGCCATGAAGCTCGGCGCCGCAGGCGTGCAGGTCGTGCGCGTTTCGGTCGCGGCTGGCGCGCCCGGGCTTGATCTGGCGGCGGTGCTTCGCGCACTTTCCGAACGGGGCGTCACCCGGCTGATGGTCGAGGGCGGCGCACGCGTTGCATCGTCGTTCGTCGCGGCTGGTCTGGTCGACGAAGCGTGGCTGCTGCGTGGTCCCGATCCGATCGGCGACGACGGCGTGGCGGCGCTTGGTGCCTTGCCGCTGACCGCCATCACCCGCTCGCCGCAGTTCAAGGTTCGTGGTAGCGAAACACTCGATCAGGATACTCTCGCGATCTACGAGCGTGTCTAGATCGAGCTACGCTTGAGGCCGTCATGCCCGGCCATGACGGTCGCAAGCATTGGATTTTGGAAGTTCTGATGTTCACCGGCATAGTGACCGACATCGGCGAGATCGAAAGCCTGACGCAGACGGCGCGGAACCGGCTGCACCGGTTGCGTATCCTCTGCCGTTACGATCAAAACACCATCGCCGACGGCGCGTCGATCGCGTGCAGCGGCGTGTGCCTGACCGTCGTTGCCTCGGGCGTCGCCGGCGGCCGGACCTGGTTCGAGGTCGATGTGGGAGCGGAGACGCTCGACGTGACCACGGCAAAGCACTGGGCGGCGGGAACGCGGCTCAATCTCGAGCGTGCGCTGAAAATCGGCGACGAACTCGGCGGCCACATCGTCGCAGGTCATGCCGACGGACTCGCCGTTATCGTCGCGCGCGACGATCAGCACGGCATGGCGCGCTTTGAATTGCGCACCACCCGGGATTTGGCGCGCTTCATCGCGGCCAAAGGCTCGGTGACGCTGGATGGCGTATCGCTGACGGTAAATACCGTTCGGGACGCAGCGTTCTCGGTGCTCATCATTCCGCACACGCTCGGTTTCACCACGCTGGGCGATTGGCGTGCCGGCAGCGAGGTCAATATCGAGGTCGACATGATGGCGCGTTACGCGGCGCGGCTGAGCGAGATGAAGTAGGCTTTCGATAAATGTGTCATGCGCGGGCTTGACCCGCGTATCCTTCCTCTTAACAAGATGGTTTGCCGGGCAACAGGCGAGCGAAGCGGCGCCGTTCTTTTCGAACTGCTATGCCTCGGCAATGGCGAACCGGAGCATGGTATGGCAGAGGCAAGGCGCGCACCAGTCAAGGATCAGGCCGACGTCTCGGGCGCACGCGCCCTGATCGTCGAGGCGCGGTTTTACGATGATATCCAGGATGCGCTGCTCGAAGGTGCGGTCGCCGAATTGAGCGCTGCCGGCGTCGGCTATGACGTCGTCACCGTTCCCGGTGCTCTGGAAATTCCTGCGGCGATTGCCATAGCGCTCGATGCGGCCGAACGGAGCGGCAAGCCTTACGATGCGGTAATCGCGCTCGGCTGCGTGGTGCGGGGCGACACGATCCATTTTGAGATCGTCTCGATGGAATCCTCCCGCGCGCTGATGGATCTGTCGGTGCAGCGGCGCGTGCCCCTCGGCAACGGCATCATCACGGTCAACACCGATGCGCAGGCGTGGGCGAGGGCGCGCGCGAGCGAGTTGAACAAGGGCGGCGACGCGGCGCGGGCGGCGCTGACGATGGTGCGGATCAAGCGCCGATTGGCGAAGGCATAACGGCGCGATGGCGGACATCAGGCAAAACATCGACAAGAAAGCCAACAGGCGCGGCGCGGCCCGGCTCGCCGCGGTGCAGGCGCTGTATCAGATGGAGATCGGCGGCGCGGGGATCAACGATGTCTTCGCGGAGTTCGAAAGCCACTGGCTCGGCAGCGAGGTCGAAGGCGACAAATATCTTCCCGCAGAAGCCGCATTCTTTCGCGACGTGGTGGCGGGCGTGGTCCGCGACCAGACCAGGCTCGACCCGTTGATCGACGATGCGCTGGCGAGGGGCTGGCCGCTGAAGCGGATCGACGCCATCCTGCGTGCGGTGCTGCGCGCTGGCTCGTACGAATTGGAGCACCGCAAGGATGTTCCGGCGCGGGTCGTGGTGTCCGAATATGTCGATGTCGCGCACGCCTTCGTTGAAAAGGAGGAGGTGGGCATGGTCAATGCGGTGCTCGATCAGATCGCGCGGCGTTTCCGCGCCGACGAGTTTGAGCGGGGGTAGGGTAGCGCCGAAGATAAGATGATGTCGTCATGCCCGGCTTTATGCCGGGTATCCACGTCTTGCTGCGGTTCAGACGGAAAAGACCTGGATGGCCGGGACACAGGCGAGCGGAAGCGACGCCGTTCTTCGAACGGCTTTGCCCGGCCATGACGAGTTTGACTGTGGCGAGAATCACGTTCGCAAGGATCAACCGCATGTCCTCCGGTGAAGACGATCTGATTGCGCGCTATTTCAAGCCGATCGCGACCGATCCCGGCGCGCTGGGGCTCGCCGACGACGCGGCTGTCTTGAAATGCGGCGGCGACGATCTCGTGGTTACGGCCGATGCCATCGTCGAAGGTGTGCATTTCCTCGCCGGCGATCCGCCGGAAACGGTCGCGAAGAAGGCCTTGCGGGTCAATCTCTCCGATCTCGCCGCCAAGGGCGCGACGCCTGCCGGCTTCGTCCTGACGCTGGCATTGCGTGACACCAACGAGAGATGGCTCGCGCCATTCGCGCGCGGGCTCGGCGACGACGCAACCGCGTTTGATTGTCCGCTGCTTGGCGGCGACACCGTCGCGACGCCGGGGCCGCTGACGATTTCCATCACCGCCTTCGGCCGCGTGCCGCCCGGCGGAATGGTCATGCGCGGCAGCGCGGAGCCGGGTGATCGCATCGTCGTCTCAGGCACGATCGGCGACGCAGCGCTGGGGCTCGCCATTCTCAAGGGCAAGCTCACGGTCAGCGATGCCGCGGTCCGAGAGACGCTGCTCGGCCGCTACCGGGTTCCGCAGCCGCGCATCGGCCTCGCTGGCGTGTTGCGGAATTATGCGCGTGCCGCGATGGACGTTTCCGACGGCCTGGCCGGCGATCTCGCAAAACTGTGCGCGGCGTCGGGAGTTTCGGCGGTGATCGATGCCGCGTCCGTTCCGTTGTCCGAGGCCGCACGCGGACTGATGGAGCAGGGCCAGACCAGTCTCGAGAGCGCGGTGAGCGGCGGCGACGATTACGAGATCTTGTGTACGGTTCCGGAGGATCGCTTCGAGGCCTTCGCTCGGGCGGCGCGCGGCTTCGGCGTCGCGGTAGCGCCGATCGGGGTAGTCGTCGCGGGCAAGACGGCGCCGAAATGGCTTGATGCGGAAGGCAAGGAGATCGCGCTACCGCGGCTTTCCTACAGTCATTTCTGAAACCGCGCTTCGTCCGACCGCACGAAAACGCCCGGCCAGGCCGGGCGTTTTGGCATTCGAGGGAGACCGGTTCAGGTGCCGCTGCCGAACCGGCGCGACCACCACCCCGCACGGGGCGGCCGGACTTCGGCCGATGCTTCGGGAGGCTGTTGCGGCTCAGGCGCCGATGGTTCCGGCTGGCTTTGAACGATGGGCGCTTCCGGCGGTGCTTCCGAGGCGAAGCTCACTTTCTCCCGCACCGTCGAGCGACGGCGAACGGCTTTTTCGGATTCTGCCTCATCCCTGGCCTCAACCGGAGGGCTCTTCATTTCCGGCTGCGTCGCGGTGTGCTGCGGCTGAGCTTCGATGTCGGGCGAACCGGCCTGCGGTTCAGGGGCGATCGGTACCGAATCGAAGTCCGCGACGGCTTCAACGACCTCCGGCGCTGAGGGAGGACCGAGTTCGTCGGAAATCGAGCCGACAACGCCGGCGTCAGCGCTGCCGCGGCGCCGACGACCGCCACGACGCCCACGACGACGTGGGCGCGATTCTCCGTCCGGAGATTGATCGGCCCGCGCTTCGCCGTCCTGAACTCCGGCGTCGTCTCCGTTATTTTCGACGTCGCCGGTCATAAAGCGTGCCGCGGCGAAATCGGCGGCAATCTGGACGTTGTCCGAGCCTTCGTTGCCGTGCGCGGTCTGGTCGTCGCTGGCTTCTACGGAACGTTCACGCCGGGGCCGGCGGCGCCTGCGCTTGCGGCCCTCACCCTCGGCTTCGCCACCCGCTTGTTCATCGGCGCGGCTCTCGGTGTCGCTGGTCTCGATCTCGGCTTCGATATCGAGTGGCTGCTCATCGTCATTGGCCTCTTCGGCCTGCGGTGGGGATGCGGCAAGTTGTGCGGCCAGCAGCGCTTTCGCAGCCTCCAGCGTATGCACCTGCTCACCGCGATCAATGATGAAGGATTGCTGGCCGGCGATCGAGGGATCGGCGACCACGGAGAGACCAACCTTGAAGCTGTGTTCGAGGTCCCGCAGATGGCCGCGTTTTTGATTGAGTACATACAACGCGACGTTAGTGCGTGTCCTCACGACAAGGTCGTGCGTCGCGCCTTTCATCAGGACTTCCTCGAGGCTTCGCAGCAACTGCAACGCCACCGATGGAACCGAGCGGACGTGGCCGCTGCCTCCGCAGTGCTGGCAGGGCTCCGTCGAACTTTCCAGCATGCTGGCGCGAATGCGCTGGCGTGACATTTCCAGAAGACCGAAGTGCGAGATGCGTCCGACCTGGATGCGCGCGCGGTCGTGGCGCAGGCAGTCGCTGAGCTTGCGCTCCACCGCGCGGTTGCTGCGCTTCTCGTCCATGTCGATGAAGTCGATGACGATCAGGCCGGCGAGATCGCGCAATCGCAACTGTCGAGAGACTTCCTCGGCGGCCTCGAGGTTGGTCTTGAGCGCCGTATCCTTGATGTGATGTTCGCGGGTCGAACGGCCCGAATTGACATCGATCGACACCAGCGCTTCGGTTTGGTTGATGACGATGTATCCGCCGGAGCGAAGCTGCACCGTCGGCGAGAACATCGCATCGAGCTGGCTTTCGACGCCCATGCGCGAGAACAACGGCTGACAGTCGCGATACTGTTTCACCGCGCGGACGTTGGTCGGCATCAGCATCTTCATGAAATCGCGCGCCTCCTGATAGCCGGCTTCACCGGCGACCTGGATTTCGTCGATTTCCTTGTTGTAGAGATCGCGCAGAGAGCGCTTGATCAGCGAGCCTTCCTCGTAGACGAGTGTCGGGGCCTGCGACTGCAGGGTCATGTCGCGCACGGTTTCCCACATGCGGATCAGATACTCGAAGTCGCGCTTGATCTCCGGCTTAGTGCGCGAGGCGCCGGCGGTGCGCAGGATGACCCCCATGCCCTCGGGCACGTCGAGGTCCTGCACCACGTCCTTCAGCCGCGAACGGTCCTGCGCCGAGGTGATCTTGCGGCTGATGCCGCCGCCGCGCGCGGTATTGGGCATCAGCACGGCATAGCGGCCGGCCAGCGACAGGTAGGTCGTCAGCGCCGCGCCCTTGTTGCCGCGCTCCTCCTTCACCACCTGCACCAGCATCACCTGGCGGCGCTTGATGACTTCCTGAATTTTGTACTGACGGCGCTGCCGGTAGGCGCGCTCGGGCACTTCCTCCATCGCATCATCACCGCCGACGGATTCGACCTGCTCATCTTCCTCGGCGTCGTCCTCACCATCCTCATCCTCGGCGTGAGCCTCCTCGCCATGGAATCCGACATCATGAGGCTGACCGTCGTGGTCGCCCGGCTCGTGATCGTGCGCCTCATCGTGTGTTTCGAGGGCATGATCAGCCTCAGGGGAGACGGCCGGTTCGATATGGTCGTCCGGGGCGCCGCCGTGGGCGGACGGCTCGAAGCCGGCCGCGTGATCCGATGCTGCCGCGACCGGGGTATCATCCGGTGCAGGTGCAGCTGCGACCGGGGCTTCGCCGGTGTCATCATGCGTCTCATCATCTATGAAAGCGTTGTCGTGCGACCCGCCGGGGTGGTCGGCATCGATTTCGTGATGATGATGATCGGAGTCGTACGGATGGCTGTGCCCGATCTCGTCGTGCCCATGCTCGTGCGGGTGATCGTGATCCGCGTCATCCTCGCGGGGATGATCGTGATCCTGCACCCCGTGTTGCTGCCTGATGGAATCGTCCGACGCGGATTCGTCGTGCGCCGGGCTGAACGGCGGCGCGTCCATCCCCGCGTTCTGTTGGGCCGCATCCTCGATAACGGCGCTTTGCACGCGTTCGCCGTGATCGCGTCGACGCGAGTTGCGATGCCGCGAACGGCGGCGGCTGGAGCGATCTTCCGACTCTTCCTCCGCCTCGCGGTGCGCGCGTTCGTCGGCTTCGATCAGCGCCTCACGGTCGGCGACCGGAATTTGATAGTAGTCAGGATGGATTTCGCTGAACGCAAGGAAGCCGTGCCGGTTTCCGCCGTATTCGATAAACGCGGCTTGCAGCGAAGGCTCGACGCGGGTGACCTTGGCCAGATAGATGTTGCCGCGCAGTTGCTTGCGTTGGGCGGATTCGAAATCAAATTCCTCGACGCGATTGCCGCGGACCACCACGACCCGGGTCTCTTCCGGGTGGGTGGCGTCGATCAACATTTTGTTGGGCTTGTTGGACATTTTGGAGCTCTTGGCGGCGGAGGGCGCATGGCACGGCGCGCGCGTTCCGCGCGGCCGGGTGACGCAACGGTCCACCTGATTCGGGGGTGAGGGGAAGGCTGCGACGCGATCCGGGGCGCCATACCGACCCTGCTCCCGGCGCGGCGCGACGCGCGAAGCTCTCACTTCGCGTCGGCGCGGCCTTTGCGGGGATATTGGCCGGCTTTTCAGTTTGGCGCATCAGGCGTCTGCCCGTCTGAACAGGTTGGCGGCAAAAGTACCGCCATGTATCTCGCTGCCGGACCGACGCGGCGCACAAGCGCCCGTCGGCTGTCGTACCTCGTGGCCGCAGGGCCGAGACAATCAGTCGTGACCTTTCTGAAGCCGTCCCGGGCGCAACTATCGTAACCTGAGACCGGACGCCCCTCGAGCTTGAAACTGCCGCTCCAAATCGACCGCGCGACGCGCTGGCTATGGAGGGGTCAGGAACGCCGGAACTTCTAACAATTTGAAGCCCTGCGCTGCACCGGGAGGCTGAACGCGACACAACCGGGAGTTTAACCGTCAGCAACAGCTTACATACGTGGATTGCTTGCCGCTTGCAAGGGACAGCGTCGCAGGCCGGCAACACCGCCAGAATTTTTTGTCATTGGCCGATTAAGGGCCGATTAACCCTGCGGTCCTATTGCGGTAAATTGCGGTAAGGTAAGGCAGCTCGGAGGCATGGGTTCGTTGGCGGGCCGCGCAAACCTTGGGATCATCTGGCTATGCGCCGCAGCGCTATTTGTTCCCGGCGCAGCGTCGCTTGCCACGGGGAACGAACCTGTTCGCCCCGAGGTGGCGGGTGATTTTCCAGTCGCATCCGAGGTCCGGCTCGCAGGCGACATGAAACAGACCCGCTTCATTCTCGATCTCGACAAGAAGATCGACATCCATGCCTTCTTGCTGGCCGATCCTTACCGGGCCGTCATCGATATCCCCCAGGTCAGCTTCCGCCTTGCGCCCCACGCCGGCGATGCCGGACGCGGCCTGATCAAGGCGTTCCGCTACGGGCTGGTGATGCCGGGCGGATCGCGGATCGTGTTCGATCTTGCAGGCCCCGCGAAAATCGAAAAGGCCTATGTGCTCGATGCCGCGAACGGTCAGCCGCCCCGCTTGGTGGTCGAACTGGAGGCCGTCGACCGTGCTGCATTCGATCGCCTGTTGGCAGTTTCGAGCGGCTCTGAACAGTCGAAAGGCATTGATTCCCCGACTCCCGTCGCCGGTGCGACCGGGCCTGTCCCGCCGCCGGACGGGCGACCCGTGGTCGTTATCGATCCCGGCCACGGCGGAATCGATAACGGAACCCAGGCCTCAACGGGAGAGACGGAAAAGGATCTGGTGCTGGCTTTTGCCGTGGCTTTGCGCGATCGCATCGAGCAGGACGGCAAATACCGCGTTGTCATGACGCGAACGGACGACACCTTCATTCCGCTGGCCGAGCGTGTGCACGTCGCCCGAAACAACGACGCCGCACTGTTCTTGTCGATCCATGCGGACGCCCTGCCGCGCCGCGAGGGCAATGCCCGGGGCGCGACGATCTACACGCTGTCGGACAAGGCATCGGACGCCGAGGCAGAGCGGCTGGCAGAGGCCGAAAACAAGGCGGACGCGATCGGGGGTGTCAACCTGACCGAAGAGCCGACCGACGTCGCCGATATCCTGATCGATCTCGCGCAGCGGGAAACACGCACGTTTTCAAACCGCTTTGCCAGGCTGTTGATGAGTGAGATGAAAAATTCCGCGCGGATGCACAAGCACCCTCTGAAGTCGGCCGGGTTCAGGGTGCTGAAGGCGCCCGATGTGCCGTCGGTGCTGGTTGAACTCGGTTACGTTTCGAACAAGGCGGACCTCCACCAGATGACATCGGAAAGCTGGCGCTCCAAGACGGTCCGCTCGGTCGCGAAGGCCGTCGAGGCGTTTCTGGCAAAAAGGGTGGTTTCGGTCGCGCCGGCGGACTGAAAGGTGATGCCTCAAGGGCGGAAGCCCTAGTTTGGCCACAGCCGCCGCCCTATAGAAAAGTTGTCGCAAGTTCGCAGAATCGGCCAGAACCGGAGTACATGTCCGGCGGATGCTTCGACGAGCGAAATGCATCGACCGACGATTAAGACCCTCGGACGCGTCGTCATATCGCCAGGCCGCCGGTAACGAAACGGACATTCGATAATGCGCTTGCTGCTGCGATTCATGGGTTTCCTGTTTGCAGCGGGAACCATCCTGTTTCTGGTCGGCGTCGCAGCGGCTGCGGCATTGATCTGGCATTTTTCCAAGGACCTGCCGGACTATTCCCAGCTTCAGAATTATGAACCGCCGGTGATGACGCGTGTCCATGCGTCCGACGGTTCGCTGCTCGGCGAGTACGCGAAGGAACGTCGGCTCTACCTGCCGATACAGGCAGTGCCGAAGCTGGTCATCAACGCGTTCCTGGCCGCGGAGGACAAGAATTTCTATGAGCATGGTGGCATCGATTATCCCGGCATGCTGCGCGCGGCGCTGCTTTATGTCCAGAACCTCGGATCCAACAAACGGCCGCAGGGCGCCTCCACGATCACCCAGCAGGTTGCCAAGAACTTCCTGCTGACCAATGAAGTTTCCTTTACCCGCAAGATCAAGGAAGCGTTGCTCGCGATGCGCATCGAGCGGGCCTATTCGAAGGACAAGATCCTCGAACTGTACCTGAACGAGATCTACCTCGGCCTCGGCGCCTATGGCATCGCGGCCGCATCGCTGGTGTATTTCAATAAATCGGTCAATGAGTTGACCGTCGCCGAGGCCGCCTATCTGGCGGCTTTGCCCAAAGCGCCCTCGACCCTGCATCCGGTCAAGAACCACGACCGCGCGGTCGAACGGCGCGACTACGTCATCGACCGGCTGCTGGAGAACGGCTGGATCAACCAGGCCGATGCCGACAAGGCCCGCAAGGCTCCACTGATCGTCACCAGCCGGGCCAACGGGGCTCATACCTTTGCCGGCGAGTATTTCGCCGAGGAAGTTCGGCGCGACCTGTTCGAACGCTACGGCGAAAAGAAGCTCTACGAGGGAGGTCTGTCGGTCCGGACGACGCTCGACCCGAAACTGCAGGCGATAGCGCGTAAGACCATGGCCAATGGCCTCGTCACTTATGACGAGGCCCAGGGCTGGCGCGGCGCAATGAGCAAGCTCGATATCTCCGGCGACTGGGGCGTGAAACTCGCCGACGTCAAATCGCTGTCCGACATCGCACCGTGGCGGATGGCGGTCGTGCTCGAGTCCGACGACAAGTCCGCACGGATCGGCTTTCAGCCTGGCCGCGAGCTTGGTGGTGCCGTGAGCAAGGAGCGGCAAACGGGCTTGATCACGCTCGACGGGGTGAAGTGGGCCAAAGCCGCGTCCAAATCGACGCGAGGTCATTCGCCGACGAAGGTGTCGCAGGTGCTTTCGCCCGGTGACGTGATCTATGCCGATCCTCTGATTGCAAAGGACGGCAAGGTGGTCGACGGCGAATACCGGCTGCGGCAACTACCCGAAGTGTCCGGCGCGATGGTGGCAATGGATCCGTGGACCGGCCGCGTGCTGGCAATGGTCGGCGGTTTCTCGTTCGATCAAAGCCAGTTCAATCGCGCAACACAGGCCTATCGGCAGCCGGGCTCCTCGTTCAAGCCGATCGTCTATTCCACGGCGCTCGACAACGGCTATACGCCATCGACCGTGATCGTCGATGCGCCGATCGAGATCGATCAGGGACGGGGCTCCGGCGTGTGGCGGCCGGAAAATTACTCGAAGGAAAAATACTACGGGCCGCAAACGCTCCGGAATGCGCTGCGGCTCTCGCTCAACACCGTGACGGTCCGGCTGGCGCAAGACATCGGCATGCCCTTGATCGGCGAATATGCCAAGCGCTTCGGGGTCTACGACGAACTGCCGAACTATCTCTCCTACGCGCTGGGAGCCGGCGAGACCACGGTGTTGCGCATGGTGACCGCGTATTCGATGTTCGACAATGGCGGCAGGCGCGTGAAGCCGACCCTGATCGATCGCATTCAGGATCGCTATGGCCATACCATCTACAAGCACGACACGCGCGAATGCCGCGGGTGCGATGCGCCGGAAGGCTGGAAAAACCAGCCCGAACCCCAGTTGATCGACCACCGAGAGCAGGTGCTCGATTCGATGACGGCCTATCAGATCACCTCGATGATGGAGGGCGTGGTGCAGGCCGGCACCGCCACGGTCATGCGCGATGTCGGCAAGCCGATTGCCGGCAAGACCGGCACCACCAACGACCAGAAAGACGCCTGGTTCATCGGATTCTCGCCCGACCTCGTCGTCGGCGTCTACATCGGCTACGACAAGCCGCGCAATCTCGGCCGTCGCGCGACCGGCGGACACCTGGCGGCGCCGATCGCGCGTGATTTCATGAAGGCCGCGCTTGCCGACAAGCCGGCCACTCCGTTCCGTATCCCCGCCGGCATCAAGCTGGTTCGCGTCGATGCCAAGACCGGTATGCGCGCCGGGCCTGGCGATACCGGCAAGACCATCCTCGAAGCCTTCAAGCCCGGCACCGCACCGCCCGACAATTATTCCGTGATCGGCGTGGCCGACGGACGCCAGCCGCAACCGCTGCCCGACGCCGACCGCAGCCTGTTCCGGCCCGGGACCGGCGGGCTTTACTAACGCGTATTCCGCAAAAGTAGATACCGGTTTTGCGATCAGAATACGCGCAAGTTCTTGTTTGAGAGCATTTTCGTACGGCTCACCGGATTTCACTTAGCCGGAAAATGCTCTACGCGATTGCGCTTTGCGGCCTTCGCGGCTACATCACCGGCCATTCATTGTTGAACGACGGCGCGAGCCGTGGATCCGAGAAGCCATGCGCGCTGAAATCGAAAGACTCGTTGAAGAGATCAAGCAGTCGGTCGGGCTGCTGAGGAGGCATCTTTGACGTCGACACATCGACCGCGCGCCTGGCGGAGCTGAACAAGCTCGCCGAGGATCCCGATCTCTGGAACGATCCCCAGAAAGCCCAGAAGCTGATGCAGGAGCGGACCTCGCTGGAGGATTCGCTGACCGGTATCGGCAAGGTCGAGCACGAGCTCGAGGACCAGATCGGCATGATCGAACTCGGCGAGGCCGAGAACGATCAGGCCGTCGTCAACGAATCCGAAAATGCCCTGAAGAACCTCAAAAAGGAGGTCGCCCGCCGCGAGCTTGAGGCGCTGCTCTCGGGAGAGGCGGATCGCTTCAACACCTATCTCGAAGTTCATGCCGGCGCGGGCGGCACCGAAAGCCAGGACTGGGCCTCGATGCTGCTGCGCATGTATGCGCGCTGGGCGGAGAAGCGTGGTTTCAAGATCGAGTATCTGGAAGAAACGCCTGGCGAGGAAGCTGGCATCAAGTCGGCGACTATTCAGGTCAGCGGCCACAATGCTTATGGCTGGCTCAAGACCGAGGCGGGCGTGCATCGTCTCGTGAGAATCTCGCCGTTCGATTCCAACGCACGACGCCATACGTCGTTTTCGAGCGTGGCGATCTTCCCGGTAGTGGACGACAGCATCAAGATCGACATCAAGGAATCCGACGTTCGCACCGATACCATGCGCTCCGGCGGCGCCGGCGGCCAGCACGTCAACAAGACCGAATCGGCGGTGCGGCTGACGCATATTCCGACCGGGGTCGCGGTGGTTTGTCAGGCCGGACGTTCGCAGCACAAGAACCGCGCGCAAGCCTGGGACATGCTGCGAGCGAGACTCTATGAAATCGAACTCAAGAAGCGGGAAGAGCAGGCCGCCGCGGATCAGGCTGCCAAGACCGACATCGGCTGGGGCCATCAGATCCGGTCCTACGTCCTGCAGCCCTACCAGATGGTGAAGGACCTCCGAACCGGAGTGCAAACGTCGGACACTTCGGGTGTGCTCGACGGTGACCTCGACGAATTCATGGCGGCGACGCTGGCGCAGAAAGCCTTCGGCATCACGCCCGGCGCGGTCGAAGATGTGGATTAGAGCATTTCCCGGTGAAGTGGACACCGGTTCACCGTAAGGAATGCAACCACCCAATAGCTTGGAGCGCCCGTTCTGACTCCATCAGAACGGTTCTAGTCGTGGATGAACACCAATGGGCCGCAGAGATGGATCGGCGGTCATCTGATTGATTATTCATTGCGCTCATTCGACTAAGGTAAAGCAATATTTCGAATATTCGTGCTCCTCGACAAAAATAACAATAGAATCATAATATTGCCTGTTTTTGTTATTTCTTTTAATTTTCGTTTTTGATTAAAGGTACGGAAATATAAGAAAATCAGGTAAGATGGTGCGGGCTTTTGGGGACTGCTAGTTCCGGCCATTCGAGTCTGATCGGAGTGTCAAGTGTGGCCCCAAAGCCCCAGCCAGAGAGTTTCGGTCGGGATCGCCCGCAAAGGGTTTCGTAGCTCTCTGGCGGCGAATATGTTTGTGCGGGGACAAGTGACTCGAGATAGGGCGATCGGGTGCACAGGCGCAGCCTCGCTGGGTCCGGCAAAGGAAGAATGGAACTCCGCGGATGGGTGGTGTGAGACTACTGGCCGGGGCTGCCGCGTTGGCTCTTGTGACTGCATGGCCGGGGGCGGCGACACCGGCGCGCGCCGACACGATCGAGTCTGCGCTGGTGCGCGCCTACCAGAGCAATCCTCAGCTCAACGCGCAGCGCGCCTCGGTGCGCGCCACCGATGAAAACGTGCCGCAGGCCCTGTCGGGCTATAGGCCCAAGGTCGCCATAACCGCGAGCGGCGGTTATCAGTATACGGATGCCACGCAAGGTGTGCCGGGAGGTCCGGCGACGGCGCTTCACGGCGCACAGGCGCCGGCGGCAGTCGGCGCCACGGTTTCGCAGACGCTCTTCGACGGCTTCCAGACCTCCAACAAGACCCGCGCGGCGGAAGGACAGGTGTCGGCAGCGCGCGAGGGCTTAAGGGTTCTCGAACAGACCGTGCTGCTCGCTGCGGCAACCATCTACATGGATTATTTGCGCGACTCCGCCATCGTGGAAGTCCAGCGCAGCAACGTCCGTGTGCTCGAGGAGACGCTGAAGCAGACCCAAGATCGTTTCAGCGTCGGCGAAGTCACCCGCACCGACGTTGCGCAGTCGCAAGCTCAGCTTGCTGCCGGCCGCACCCAGCTTTTGACCGCCGAATCCACCCTCACGACCACACGTTCGAATTTTCGCCGCATCATCGGCAACGAACCGAGGCAACTGGCGCCGGGTTCGCCGGTCGATCGTTTCTTGCCGGCAACGCTTGCAGGCGCCACGAATCTAGCCCTGACCCAAAATCCCAATGTCACCGCGTCGATGTACGGTATCGATGTCAGCCACCTGCAGGTCAAGGTAGCCGAGGGCGCGCTGTTCCCGACCGTGACTCTCCAGGCCAACGTGCAACAAGGTTACGCACAGCAACTCACGATTCCGAAGCAGTTCTTTGCATCCGCGATCGCGCAGGTGTCGGTGCCGATCTACCAGGGTGGCGCGGAGTATTCGCTGATCCGTCAGTCGAAGGAAACGCTGGCGCAACAACGTCTCAGCCTCGAGCAGGTCCGCGATCAGACGCGCGCCAGCGTGGCGCAGGCATGGGGCCAGCTCCTCGCGGGCAAGTCGCAGGTGGCGTCGGCGCAGGCGCAAGTCAAGGCGTCCGAGATCGCGCTCAACGGCATTCGCGAAGAGGCCAAGGCCGGGCAGCGGACTACATTCGACGTGTTGACCGCGCAACAGACGCTCGTCAACGCGCGCGTGGCGCTGGTGACGGCCCAGCACGATCGCGTGGTCGCATCCTACGCCGTGTTGAATGCCGTCGGCCGGCTGTCGCCGCAGGTGCTGAAGCTAAAAACCACTGTTTACGAT
This sequence comes from Nitrobacter sp. NHB1, assembly GCF_036964665.1. Taxonomy (NCBI): domain Bacteria; kingdom Pseudomonadati; phylum Pseudomonadota; class Alphaproteobacteria; order Hyphomicrobiales; family Nitrobacteraceae; genus Nitrobacter; species Candidatus Nitrobacter laanbroekii. The sequence continues at coordinate 1,027,642 of NZ_JBAMDA010000001.1, read as the reverse complement.
CCGAGTGTCCATTATCACCAGGTTCGCGACAGTTGGGCCGGCGTGCGTACGCCGGACGGGCAATGATCGCGCTCTGACAGAGGACCGTGTCCACAGCCCTTTGCTTGCAATCAATCGTTGCCGTGCCATACCTTTGCACAGGGCCGCGAAGCGATTCGTGCGATGTCCGGTGTTTACCGGCCTTGCTGCAGACGTCCGAGGCGGAGACATTGATATCGGCATCGATTCGATATCGGCATCGATTCGCAACGTCTGATCCGGGGACAAATCGGGTTTGCGATCAAGTCCGCGCCCGCATCTGGAACCGGAAAATCCTCTGTCGCATGATGCCAGGACGCTGGCGAGGATCGTGAAGATGTGGAGTTGGACATGACGCAACCAGCAACGGTCCAAGAACCCTCGATGGAGGAAATTCTGGCGTCGATCCGCCGCATCATCGCCGACGACGAAAAGCCCGCGGCGGCTGGAAAGACAGCAACCGCCGATGTCGCGATTGCAAAATCCCAGCCGGCCACATCACCCGCCTCTCAGCCGGCCGCGCCCACGAAGCCGGCCGCCATGATCGCCATTCCTTCGTCCGCGGCCGCGCCGAAGCCGGCCGCCGACAACAGTCAGGACGACATCGATGCTTTGCTCGCAAACCTCGATGCCGCAACGACCGAGGAGGAGGTCCGCCCGGCCCAGGCCGACGAGGTGTTTGAACTGACCGACGAGATGGCCCTCCCGTATCCGGCGCAGGCCGCTTTCCAGAAGGTCGAGCCGCAGGACGATCTGGAATTCGCAGAGACGACGCCGACCCCGGCCACCCGGCCGCGTCCGGTCGCCGTCGATCGGCCAGCCGTTCCGAATGCCGTGCCGGCAGCGCAAATCCTGTCGCATTCGACGGTTTCGGCGGTCGAGACCGCCTTTAATTCGCTCGCCAGCACGGTTTTGAGCAACAACGCCCGCACCCTTGAGGACCTCGTCAAGGAGATGCTGCGCCCGATGCTGAAGTCCTGGCTCGACGACAATCTGCCGGGGCTGGTCGAGCGCATCGTCAAGGCGGAAATCGAGCGGGTGTCGCGCGGGCGCTCGTGACCCGTTCCCGGGGTGCGCAATGCCATGGCCGCCGGGTCGGCGAAGGTCGGAACTTGCCCCTATCGGAAGTCTTAAGGCCGGCATCTGCCGTCTTTGGGCCGCTTTGTCCGGCGGTCTTGTTGACTTGGCGCGCGCTGAAAGGCTTTTAGGGTCAGACGCTTCATTCCGCGAACTCGCCTGAAACGGCGCCGACTGTGATTGCATCCCATGATCGAAAAGACCTACCAGCCCGCTGATATTGAAAGCCGCATGTCCCGCATCTGGGAAGAGGCCGGCGCGTTCAAGGCAGGGCGGGCCGAGCGCCGCGACGCCGAACCGTTCACGATCGTCATCCCGCCGCCGAACGTCACCGGCTCGTTGCACATGGGTCACGCGCTCAACAACACGTTGCAGGACGTGCTGTGCCGCTTCGAGCGGATGCGCGGCCGTGACGTGCTGTGGCAGCCCGGCACCGATCACGCCGGCATTGCCACCCAGATGGTGGTGGAGCGGCAGTTGACGGAGCGCCAGGAACCCGGCCGCCGCGAGATGGGCCGTGCCAGGTTTCTCGAGCGGGTTTGGCAGTGGAAGGCTGAAAGCGGCGGCGTTATCGTCAACCAGTTGAAGCGGCTCGGCGCGTCCTGCGATTGGTCGCGTGAGCGTTTCACCATGGACGAAGGCCTGTCGCGCGCGGTTGCCAAGGTGTTCGTCGAACTGCACCGCGCCGGCTTGATCTACAAGGACAAGCGGTTGGTCAACTGGGACCCGAAGCTGCTCACCGCGATTTCCGATCTCGAGGTGAAACAGATCGAGGTCAAGGGCAGCCTGTGGCATCTGCGCTATCCGATCGAAGGCAAGGGCTTCAATCCGGACGATCCGTCGACCTATATCGTCGTCGCCACCACGCGGCCGGAGACCATGCTGGGAGACACGGCCGTCGCCGTGCATCCGGATAACGAGAAGCTTGAGCACCTGATCGGCAGCAACGTCGTGCTGCCGCTGGTCGGCCGTCTCATTCCGATCGTCGGCGACGACTATGCCGATCCGGAAAAGGGCACGGGCGCGGTCAAAATTACCCCAGCCCACGACTTCAACGACTTCGAGGTCGGAAAGCGCCACCGCCTGCCGCAGATCGGCGTGCTCGATCGGGAAGGCCGGCTGACGCTATCCGACAACGAGGATTATCTGCGCGGCCTGCCCGAAGGCGCGCTGATGCTGGCGGAGGAACTTCACGGCACCGACCGTTTCGCCGCGCGCAAGGCGATCGTCGCACGTCTCGAAGATTTCGGTTTCCTCGACAAGGTCGAGCCGCACGCGCACATGGTGCCGCACGGCGACCGCTCCGGCGCGGTCATCGAACCCTACCTGACGGATCAATGGTACGTCGACGCCAAGGAACTGGCGCAGCCGGCGATGGCGGCCGTGCGTTCGGGTGATACGACGTTCGTGCCGAAGAACTGGGAGAAGACCTACTTCGAGTGGATGGAGAACATCCAGCCGTGGTGCATCTCGCGCCAGCTCTGGTGGGGTCACCAGATTCCGGCCTGGTATGGTCCGGACGGCAAGGTGTTTGTCGCGGAGACGGAGGACGAAGCGGTCGGCCATGCGCTCGGCTATTACGCCGAGCAGGGTATCATCACCGTGGACCAGGGCGCCGAAATGGCGCGCGATCCGGCAAAGCGTGAGGGCTTCATCACGCGAGACGAAGACGTGCTCGACACCTGGTTCTCTTCGGCGCTGTGGCCGTTCTCGACGCTCGGCTGGCCGGACGAGACGCCGGAGTTGAAGCGCTACTATCCGACCAACGCGCTGGTCACCGGTTTCGACATCATCTTCTTCTGGGTCGCCCGGATGATGATGATGGGCATCTATGTCATGAAGGAAGCGCCGTTCTCGACGGTCTACATCCACGCTCTCGTCCGCGACGAGAACGGCGCCAAGATGTCGAAGTCGAAGGGCAACGTCATCGATCCTTTGCATCTGGTCGACAAATACGGCGCCGATGCGTTGCGCTTCACGCTTGCGGCGATGGCGGCGCAGGGCCGTGACATCAAGCTGTCGTCGCAGCGGGTCGAAGGCTATCGCAATTTCGCGACCAAGCTCTGGAACGCCTGCCGCTTCGCGGAAATGAACGATTGCGTGGTTCCTGCGCAGTTCGATCCGACCGTCGCGAAGGAAACGCTCAACCGATGGATCGTTCATGAGACCGCGCGCGCCACGTGCGAGATCACCGAGGCCATCGAGGCCTATCGTTTCAATGACGCTGCCGGTGCGATCTACCGCTTTGTCTGGAATGTCTACTGCGATTGGTATCTTGAGCTCGCAAAGCCCGTGATGATGGGCGAGGACGGTCCCGCCAAGTTCGAGACCCGTGCCATGGTGGCCTGGGCGCGCGATGAAATCCTGAAGCTTTTGCACCCGTTCATGCCGTTCCTCACCGAGGAATTATGGGCGGTGACATCGGCACGGACGCAACTGCTGACGCTGACGCCATGGCCGATCAAGGCCGGTCTCACCCGCGCGCAGCATGCGTTGATCGCCGCCGCCGCCGCCGATCCCTTCGCTGCGTCAGAGCCGCTTGCCGAACCGTTGGAGCCGACGTTCCGCGACGATGCGGCGGAGGCCGAGATCGGCTGGGTGGTCGATCTCGTCACCGCCATCCGCTCGGTTCGCGCGGAGATGAATATTCCGCCCGCAACGCTGACGCCGCTGGTGCTCGCAGGCGTATCCACTGAGAGCAAGGCGCGGGCGCAGCGCTGGAGCGATGTCGTCAAGCGACTGTCCCGGCTCGCGGACATCTCATTCGCGGACCGTGTGCCGCAAGGCGCCGTGCAACTGCTGATCCGCGGCGAAGTCGCCGCGCTGCCGTTGAAAGGCATCGTTGATGTTGCCGCCCAGCGCGCGCGTTTGGGGAAGGAAATCGCCAAGGCCGATGCCGATATCAATCGCGTCGATTTCAAACTCGCCAACGAGAAGTTCGTCGCCAACGCGCCCGAAGAGATCGTCGAGGAAGAAAAGGACAAGCGGGAAGCCGCCGTTGCGCGCAAGGCGAAATTCGCCGATGCGCTGGAGCGTTTGAAGGCTGCTGAGTGAGCGCTGCGCGGCCGCCATCGTTGCGCCCGTTGAGTTTGCTCTGGCTCGGGGGTGTCGGTCTGCGGCTCACGATCCTTGCCGTGCCGCCGGTGCTGGCGGTCATCATTTCGGATCTTGCGCTGTCGGGAACCGAGGTCGGGATTCTCAACGCCATTCCGGTCAGCCTGTTCGCGCTGATCGCGGTTCCCGGATCGCTGCTGATCGCTCGCGTCGGCGCCGTCAATGCACTCGTGGTCGGCCTCCTGATTGCCGCAGCCGGATCGGCGCTGCGCGGTTTCGCCATCGACGCGATGACGCTGTTCGCCGCGACCGCGCTGATGGCGGCGGGCGTGGCCGTGATGCAGCCGGCGCTGCCGCCGTTGGTGCGGCAATGGGTTCCGCGCCGGATCGGTTTCGCCACAGCCGTCTACACCAACGGCTTGCTGTGCGGCGAAATCTTTCCGGTCGTGCTCGCCGCCGTCATCGTACCCTTGCTGGGAGGCGGGTGGCGCGCAAGCCTCGAACTTTGGTCGGTTGCGGCGGCAGCGATCGCGCTGATCGTCGTCATCGCTCGGCCAAGCGGGGAGGCCATGTCGGCTCAGCACCGTCGCTGGATGCCGGACTGGCGCGACCCGCTGCTCTGGAAGGTCGGTCTTGTCGCCAGCGCGAACAACCAGCTTTATTTCTGCACGAATGCCTTCCTGCCCGGCCTGCTGCTGCAAACCGGCCATACCGAGCAGATCGGGCCGGCGCTGTCGGCGCTCAACCTCGGGCAGTTGCCGGGATCGATTCTCGTGATGGTCGTCGCGGGCCGCCTGGAGCGGAGAAGGTGGCCGCTGATTCTTTGCGGTGTATTCGGCTTGCTGGGCGCTGTTGGCGTCGCAACCACCACGAACCTGTGGGGAATTGTCGGCGCGTCGGCGCTGGTGGGCTTCACCTGCGCCGTCGGCCTGACTCTTGTGCTAACGCTGCCGGCGCTGCTGGTGGCCCCCGATGACGTGCCCCGCATGTCGGCAGGAATGTTCACCATCGGCTACGGCATTGCGATGGTGATCTCCATTGTCAGTGGGATGGTCTGGGATATCACGGGGAATGCCGCCTTCGCGTTCGTGCCGATCGGTCTTGCCGTCGTGCCGATGGTCGTGCTGCCGCTGGGGATCGATTTCAGAACCCAGCGTTTCTGAACGGCTTGCTAAGGAATTTCGATCCCTTCAATCCGAATCGCCATGGCAGGTCGGCGGCCTTGGTGATGCCGATGCGGACGCCGGCGACGACTTCAACCTTGCCTGTGCGCCGATAGACCGCGATCGGTGGCGCATCGAGCGGCAGCGCGTTGTGCGCAATCGATATGCCGAGCGCCTCGCACAGTTTGCCCGGCCCTGAACACAGCAGACGCTCCTCGTGCAGCCCGCGCCGTCGCTGCATCGCCGGAATGCCGTAGGTCGGTCGTAGCGCGCGGATCAGAACCGCAGCGGCCGAGCCATCCTTTTCGCACACGAAGTTCATACACCAGTGGATGCCATAGGAGCGATAGACATAGGCGAAGCCGGGCGGGCCGAACATCACCATGTTCCGCGGCGTCGGCCCTCGATGGGAATGCGCCGCCGGCTCGGTGTGGTGATAGGCCTCCACCTCGACGATGATGCCGCCGACCCCGTCCACCAGCAGCGTCGCGCCGATCAGGTCGGGCGCGATGTCGTGCACGCTACGCCCGAAAAACGAGCGTTTAAGCGGTTTGCCGAGAACAGGCGGGTTCGAACTGTAGGAAGGCGCGATTGGAGTCATTTTCAGGCGGCGATCGGGGCGGGCGGTACGGTATGGGATATGTTACATATCTGACGGCGCTGGCGAAGTGGGTTGCAGCGCTACGCCGGGCGGATTACCTAGAGCATGATCCCGAAAAGTGGAAACCGGTTTTCGGATAAGATCATGCTCAATCGAAAGGACTAAGGCTAGAGTTGGTTCAATGCAGTTGGATCAGATTCTAGAGTCTCCTGCACAACGGATCATTCATGGTCGTCGTCCTCGATACCGTTTCTGCCAATCCCGTCCGGCCGCGCCATCCGGAAAAGGTCAACCGGCCCGACGCGCTGTCGCCGCCGAAGCCGGACTGGATTCGCGTGCGCGCGCCGAATTCGCGCGGCTATGTGGACACGCGGCGGATCGTCAAGGAGAACGGTCTCGTCACGGTGTGCGAGGAGGCGGGCTGCCCGAACATCGGCGAGTGCTGGGACAAGAAGCACGCGACCTTCATGATCATGGGCGACACCTGCACCCGCGCCTGCGCCTTCTGCAACGTCAAGACCGGACTGCCGGGCGCGCTGGAAGCCTCGGAGCCCGAATATGTGGCCGAGGCGACGCGCAAGCTGGGGCTGGCGCACATTGTCGTCACATCCGTTGATCGCGACGACCTCAATGACGGCGGCGCCGAGCATTTCGCCCGCACCATCCGCGCGATCCGTGAGCGCTGCCCGGCCACTACCATCGAAATCCTGACGCCGGATTTCCTCCGCAAGGATGGAGCGCTGGAAAAGGTCGTGGCGGCGAAGCCCGACGTCTTCAACCACAACCTCGAAACCGTGCCGTCGCGCTATTTGACGGTGCGGCCGGGCGCGCGCTATTTCCACTCCATCCGCCTGCTGCAGCGAGTGAAGGAGATCGACCCGACGATCTTCACCAAGTCGGGGATCATGGTCGGGCTCGGCGAGGAGCGTCACGAGGTCTTGCAGGTGATGGATGACCTGCGGTCGGCGGATGTCGACTTTCTCACCATCGGGCAATACCTGCAGCCGACCCGCAAGCATCATGCCGTGATGCGTTATGTCACGCCGGAGGAGTTTTCCGGCTACGAGACCGTCGCCTACACCAAGGGCTTTCTGATGGTATCGGCGAGCCCGCTAACGCGCTCGTCGCACCATGCCGGCGAAGACTTTGCGAAGTTGCAGGCCGCGCGCGCAAAATTGCTGCGTTAAGCCGCGCAGGATGCCGACATTCTCCAGCAAGCGCCGCGTGCAACACAGTTCGCAACAGATGTTCGATCTCGTCGCGGACGTTGAGCGCTATCCGGAGTTCGTGCCGCTATGCCAATCACTGAAGGTGCGGCAGCGTACGTCTGCGGCCGATGGCACGGAAGTCGTGGTGGCCGATATGACCGTGTCGTTCAAGCTGGTGCGGGAGACGTTTACGAGCAAGGTGACCCTGGACCGACCAAACCGCAAAATCCTGGTCGAATATCTGCGCGGTCCGTTCAGCCACATGGAAAACCGCTGGACCTTCGAGCCGAAGTCGGATCTGGCCTGCGACGTCGGGTTTTTCATCACCTATGACTTCAAGAGTCGAATGTTGGCGATACTGATGGGCGCGATGTTCGACGCTGCGTTCCAGCGCTTCGCATCGGCATTCGAGAAGCGCGCGGACGCCGTCTACGGTACGCCGCATACCGCGAAATAAAGCGACGTCTCTCAGGTTTTCTTCGGAGAGGGTTTTAGCGGTCCCGCGGTCCGGCGCCGCTCGGCCACACGACGCAACGGCGCTCGCGCCGTTCGCGGCCGCAAGCGGCTGACGCTTTCGCGCCGGACTTTTGCGGGCGGCTTGGGTCCCCGCGCCAGTTCCATCAGCATCCGCAGCGCTTCGACGACCGAACGTTGCCGCACCGAGCTACGGCCGATCGCTCCGAAGCGGCATTCGCGATGGGTCAGGCGGCCGTCACGCGCGGCAACAGCGAAATGAACGAGGCCCACGGGCTTGCCGGGCGTCGCGCCGCCGGGACCCGCGATCCCGGTGATGGCGACGGCCAGATCGGTGCCGGCGCGTTCCAGCGCGCCGACCGCCATGGCGGTTGCGGTTTCCTTGCTGACCGCACCAAAACTGTCGAGGGTGCCGGCCTTGACGCCCAACATCGCGCGCTTGGCGTCGTTGGAATAGGTGACGAAACCGCGATCGATCACGTCCGAGGAGCCGGGAATGTCGGTCAGCGCGCCGGCGACCAGCCCGCCGGTGCAGGATTCGGCCGTTGCAATGGTGAGCTTGCGCATCCGGCAAAGGTCGAGCAGCGAACGCGACAGGGCGCGTGTGTCGCTGCCGCCCATGTCAGGCGCTCCAGCCCTTGTCGTCCCTATCGTTCCAAGGCAGGCGGACAGTGGCGCTGGCTGTCGCCGCGATGCCTTCCTCGCGCCCGGTGAAGCCGAGCCGCTCGCTGGTGGTCGCCTTCACGGCGACGCGCGAGACCGCGACGCCGGTAATTTCGGCGATGCGCGCGCGCATCGTATCGCGCAAGGGTCCGACCTTGGGCCGCTCGCAGATCATGGTGACTTCGAGATTGGCGATGCGGCCGCCGCGCGCCGCGACGCGGTCGACGGCGTATTTCAGGAATTTGTCGGAAGCCGCGTCTTTCCACTGCGGATCGCTCGGCGGGAAATGCGAGCCGATGTCGCCGTCCGCCAGCGCGCCCAGGATGGCATCGACCAGCGCGTGCAGGCCGACGTCGCCGTCGGAATGGGCGCGGAAGCCGCGATTGTGCGGCACCTTCAAGCCACACAGCATGACATGGTCGCCTTCGGCGAAGGCGTGGACGTCGTAGCCGGTGCCGGTCCTGATGTCGCCGAGCGATGCGGCCAGGCGCGCTTCCTCGCGCACGAAATCTTCCGGAGTTGTCAGTTTCATATTGGCAGCATCGCCTTCGAATGTCGCAACCGTCAATCCCACCCACTCGGCGAGCGCGGCGTCGTCGGTGAAATCGTCGCGGCCGTCGTGCGCCGCGCGGCGATGGGCGTCGAGGATCACATCGAAACGAAACGCCTGCGGTGTTTGCGCGATCCGTAGTCTTGCACGATCGGGGGTCGCATTGACGGCACCGGAGTCGTCGACCTGTTTGATAGTATCGGTAACGGGAATGACCGGCACCGCCGCACCGGTTATATCGGCGGCGTTGATCGCGCGCGCGATCAGCGCCGGCGTCACGAACGGCCGGGCGGCATCGTGAATCAGCACGATGTCCGGCGCATCGTTGGCGAGGGCCTCGAGGCCGGCATGAACCGAGGCCTGGCGCGTAGCGCCGCCATTCGCCGGCGGCCGATAGCGAAACCCGGCGACGGCCTGATTGAACATCGCAAGGTCATCCGGATTGAGCACCGGCTGGACCGCGAAAACGGCGGGGTGATCGCAGAACGCCTCCATGGCTCGCGCAATCACGGTCCGTCCGGCGATGGTCCGGTATTGTTTGGGACCGCCGGTCCCGGCGCGGAGGCCGCGGCCTGCGGCAACAATGATGGCGGCAGTTCGTTTTGAGGTCGGCATTGGAATCGATGAGGTCGAATCAGGTTGTCGGGAGGAGGAAACTCCGCTGCCCTTACCATGCCCGGGCCAAAAACAGCAGGACACTCAACCGTGGACGATAGGGATTATTTGTGTTGCAGCGCACTTGCAAGATACCAGAAACTGGCTACGGTATAGGCATCAATCAGTTTTGCCTAATAAATAAGCTGACTATTTCAGAATCGCTGCGACGGAGCAGTTTTGGACCATGAGCACGAACCCGACAGGTCCAGCACCATCATCAGGTCTCGGGCCATTCACCGTTGGGGATATTCCGGTCACCAGCCGGGTTCTTCTCGCGCCGATGTCGGGGATCACCGACAGGCCTTTTCGGAGCCTTGCGGAAGCGCTGGGGGCAGGGCTCGTCGTCTCCGAAATGACGGCCAGTGACGATCTCGCCCGCGGACGGCCCATGTCCGTGCTCCGCTGTGAGGCCACGGGCGGCGGACCGCACGTCGTTCAGCTTGCCGGCTGCGAGACACACTGGATGGCAGAGGGCGCGCGGATCGCCGAGGCCGCCGGCGCCGACATCATCGACATCAACATGGGCTGCCCCGCCCGCCATGTGACCGGCGGCCAGTCGGGCTCGGCGCTGATGCGCGATCTCGACCATGCGCTGCGGCTGATCGAGGCGACGGTCGGCGCGGTGAAAGTGCCGGTCACGCTCAAGATGCGGCTCGGATGGGACGATCGCTCGCTCAATGCGCCGGCGCTGGCGCAGCGCGCCGAATCCGCCGGCGTCCAGATGATGACCGTTCACGGCCGCACCCGTTGCCAGTTCTACAAAGGCAGTGCCGACTGGCAGGCGGTGCGGGCAGTCAAGGACGCCGTCGATATTCCCGTGGTCGTCAATGGCGACATCACATCGTTCGATGCGGCCGTCGTTGCGCTGGAGGCGTCGGGCGCCGATGCCGTCATGGTGGGACGTGGTGCGCAGGGCCAGCCCTGGATGCCGGGCCAGATCGGACGCCGGCTCGAAACGGGTGTCGCGGAACCGCCTCCTTCGCTCGCGGAGCAGTTGGTATATATCCGCGCGCTCTATGACGACCTGCTGCGGCACTACGGCCTGCGCATCGGGCGTCGTCATGCGCGAAAACATCTTGGCTGGGCGCTCGATGTCGCGGCGACGGTCGGCTCAGTACCGACATCGGTCCTCAAGACGTGGCGGGGAAAAATTCTGACGGCCGACGATCCGGCCGGCGTGCAGCGGTCCCTGGCGGATGCATTCGAGGATTTTGCGTGGAGTGCCGCAGCATGACACCGCTCGCGGAGCGCTCACATATCGCGCCCTCCGACGGCGAGGCCATTCTCAATGCTCTGCCGAACCCGGTGCTGCTGGTTGCACCCGATGGCAGGATCGTCAACGCCAACATAGCGGCGGAATCCTTCTTCGAAATGTCGGCGCAGTTCCTGCAACGACAGCCGCTGAAGGAGGTCGTTCCGTTCGGCAGCCCGCTGCTGACGCTGATCGATCAGGTTCGGAACACCGGCTCGCCCGTGAACGAATTCAGGGTCGATCTCGGCACGCCGCGGATCGGCCGCGATCGCCAGGTGGACCTGCACGTCGCGCCTCTGACGGAACGGGCCGGCCATGTCGTGGTGATGATTCAGCAGCGCACCATCGCCGACAAGATGGATCGGCAGTTGACCCACCGCAGCGCGGCGCGCTCGGTGACCGCGCTCGCGGCCATGCTCGCGCACGAGATCAAGAATCCGTTGTCCGGCATTCGCGGTGCGGCGCAGCTTCTCGAGCAGGGCGCGTCGTCGGAAGACCGGATGCTGACCCGGTTGATTTGCGACGAAGCCGACCGCATCGTCACGTTGGTCGACCGCATGGAAGTATTCGGCGACGAACGTCCGGTGACGCGCGGTCCGGTCAACATTCACGCGGTGCTCGATCATGTCAAACGGCTCGCGCAGTCCGGATTCGCGCGAAACGCCAAGTTTATCGAGGATTACGATCCCTCGCTGCCGCCGGTTCTGGCCGATCGGGACCAATTGATTCAGGTCTTTCTGAACCTCGTCAAAAATGCCGCCGAAGCCGTCGTCGATCTCAAGGGCGAGGGAGAAATCCAGTTCACGACCGCGTTCCGCCCGGGCCTCCGTCTTTCCGTGCCGGGCAAGAAGTCGCGAGTGTCTTTGCCGCTGGAATTTTGTGTCAAGGACAACGGCCACGGTGTAGCGGAGGATCTGTTGCCGAACCTGTTCGATCCATTCGTAACCACGAAGCCGACAGGAAGCGGGCTCGGCCTCGCGCTGGTCGCCAAGATCGTCCGCGATCACGGCGGAATCGTCGAGTGCGAATCGCAGCCGCGCAAGACCACCTTCCGCGTTCTCCTCCCGATGTTCGACACCGGCCCAAAACAGCGGCAAAGCGATGATGCCGCCGTGCCGGGAATGCCGTCACCTGCCTCACGCGATTTAGGATGAGGACGAAACATGCCCGCAGCCAGCATACTTGTCGCAGACGATGACGCGGCCATCCGCACGGTGCTCAACCAGGCGCTGTCGCGTGCAGGATATGAAGTGCGGCTTACCGGCAATGCAGCGACGCTGTGGCGATGGGTCAGTCAAGGTGAGGGGGACATCGTCATCACTGACGTCGTGATGCCGGACGAGAGCGCCTTCGATCTGCTGCCGCGCATCAAGAAGATGCGGCCGAACCTGCCGGTCATCGTGATGAGCGCGCAAAACACGTTCATGACGGCGATCCGCGCCTCCGAGCGTGGCGCGTATGAATACCTCCCGAAACCTTTCGACCTCAAGGAACTGGTCGCCATCGTCGGCCGCGCACTCGCCGAGCCCAAGGAGCGTGCAGCCAGTCGCGGGGGCGAGAACGAATTCGATTCCATTCCGCTGATCGGACGCTCGCCGGCCATGCAGGAAATCTATCGCGTGCTGGCGCGGTTGATGCAGACCGACCTGACCGTGATGATTTCCGGCGAGTCCGGCACCGGCAAGGAACTGGTCGCGCGCGCGCTTCACGACTACGGCAAGCGGCGCAACGGCCCGTTTGTCGCCGTCAACATGGCGGCAATCCCCCGCGACCTCATCGAGTCGGAGTTGTTCGGCCACGAGCGCGGTGCGTTCACGGGCGCCAACACCCGCGCCTCCGGCCGTTTCGAGCAGGCCGAAGGCGGGACCCTCTTCCTCGACGAAATCGGCGACATGCCGATGGAAGCGCAGACGCGCCTGCTGCGCGTGCTTCAGCAGGGCGAATACACCACCGTTGGCGGGCGGATCGCGATCAAGACCGATGTCCGCATCGTTGCGGCGAGCAATAAGGACCTCCGCGTCCTGATCCAGCAGGGGCTGTTTCGCGAGGATCTGTTCTTCCGCCTCAACGTGGTGCCGCTGCGGCTGCCGCCGCTGCGCGAACGCATCGAGGATCTGCCTGATTTGATCAGGCACTTCTTTGCCCTGGCCGAAAAGGACGGGCTGCCGCCCAAGAAGCTCGATGCGCTCGCGCTCGAGCGCTTGAAGCGGCATCGCTGGCCCGGCAACGTCCGCGAACTGGAAAATCTGGCGCGCAGGCTCGCGGCGCTCTATCCGCAGGACGTCATCACCGGCCCGGTGATCGATGGCGAACTTGCATCTCCTCCGGTCGTCTCCGGATACGGCGGACAACAAGGCATCGATAGTCTCGGCGGCGCCGTCGAGATGTACCTGTCGTCGCTGTTCTCAGGCTCCCCGAATGGCGTCCCGCCGCCGGGCCTGTACCACCGCGTTCTCAGGGAGATCGAGGTCCCGCTTCTCACCGCTGCGCTGGCCGCGACCCGCGGCAACCAGATTCGGGCCGCTGACCTGTTAGGTTTGAACCGCAACACGCTGCGCAAGAAAATCCGCGATCTGGATATCCAGGTCTATCGGATTGGAGGATAGCGGCCCCATCCGGCCAGGTTTCGACGATTTTCCGGTGCGAATCGACGACTTGTCCAAAGCTTGTCGTTCCGCGCTACGGTTGCGCCGCGGAAATGTCTCAATTGCGCAACATTGTTGTAGGAATGCATCAGTTCGCTGTCGGGGTATCGGCCGATAGTCAGCGAACCTCCACCGCTCAAACCTTTTCGCGGATGACTAGCGCAGACACGCCGGTTTCAGCACACGATCCGACACTCGCCGAACCGCGCGGCTGGACCTTGCGCCGGTTGCTGGTGCCGGTCGCGATCGGCCTCGCGCTACTGTCGGCGTTTCTGACCTTCGTCGTTTTGGTCGGCCTCACGCCAATCGAGCCGACCCACCGGGTCGTCATCACATTCCTGCTGATCGACGCCGGCGCCATCCTTCTGCTTGTCGGCATTATCGCCCGCGAGGTCTGGACCGTGGTTCAGGCCCGCCGCCGGGGGCGCGCCGCGGCGAAGTTGCATGTCCAGATTGTCAGTCTGTTCTCGGTGATCGCGGTGCTGCCGGCGGTCCTGGTCTCGGTGGTGGCCAACGTCACTATCGATCGCGGCCTCGACCGCCTCTTTTCGGGTCCGACCAAGGAAGTCATCCAGAACTCGCTGATCGTCGCCAACGCCTACCTGCACGAGCACGCCCAGCTCATTCGCGGCGATATCCTTGGCATGGCCAACGACATTTCCAACGCGCGGCCGCTGTACGACCAGGACCGCGGAACGTTTCGCCAGCTTCTGACTTCGAGCGCGAAGGCCCGCAACCTGCCGGGCGCGATGCTGATCGACAAGGATGGCCATCTGCTCGAGTCGGCGCAAACCGGCATCGAGCGGACCTACACCACGCCGAACCCGGACTTCCTCAAAAATGTGAACGCGGACGAGCCGCAGATCGCGGTGTTTCCTGAGGCGAACTATGTCGCCGCCGTCATTCGCCTGCGCTCGTTCCAGGACACCTTTCTTTACGTCGCAAGACTCCTCGATCCACATGTCGTCGCGCAACTGAAGCAGACCGAAGCAAGCGTTGCCGAATACGCCACGATCGAGGCCCGGCGCCTTGGCATCCAGGTGGCGTTCGCGCTGATGTTCGCCGTGATCGCGCTAACCATCCTGATGGCGTCGGTATTGCTGGGCCTGAACTTCGCCGACCGGTTCGTCGCGCCCGTCCGTCGCTTGATGAACGCAGCCAACATCGTATCCACCGGCGACTTGAACGTTCAGGTGCCCGTCCTGAAGTCGGAAGGCGATCTCGCCCAACTCGGCGAAACCTTCAACAAGATGACGGCCGAGTTGCGGATGCAGCGCGATGAACTCGTCAACGCCAGCGGCCTGATCGACAGCCGGCGCCGCTTCATCGAGGCTGTGCTGTCGTCGGCGAGCGCCGGCATCATTGGCGTCGACGGCGCCAACACCATCGGCGTTCTCAACCGCTCGGCGGAGAAATTGATCGGTCATTCCGAATCGGAAACGCTGGGACGCCCGCTATCCGACGTCATTCCGGAGTTGAACGACCTCATGCGGTCGGCGAGGGAGGGGACCCAGCGGCTGGTGCAGGGGCAGATCACCATCAATCGAGACGGCAACGAGCGCAACATCTCGGTGCGTGTCAGCGCCGAGCAAACCAGTCAGTCGCGCGATAGCTATATCGTCACGCTGGACGATATCACCGAACTTGTGACCGCGCAGCGCACTTCAGCGTGGGGCGACGTGGCCCGGCGAATCGCGCATGAAATCAAGAATCCGTTGACGCCGATCCAGCTCTCGGCCGAGCGCATTCGCCGCAAATTCGGCAAGGTGATTACCGAAGACAAGCCAATCTTCGAGCAGTGTACCGATACGATCGTGCGTCAGGTCGAGGATATCAGGCGGATGGTCGATGAGTTCTCGCGTTTTGCGCGAATGCCGAAGCCGGTGATGGAAGGAGAGGACGTCGCCGATACGGTCCGCCAGACGGTTTTCCTCATGCGTGTCGGACATCCCGAAATCGATATCGGGGCCGATATCAAGCACGAACCGATGCGCGCGCAGTTCGACCGGCGGCTGATCTCGCAGGCCCTAACCAATATCATCAAGAACGCGACCGAAGCTATCGAGACCGTGCCGCCGGAGACGCTTGGAAAAGGTCGGATCGACGTCATCGCCGCGCGGGAGGGCGACGACATCGTCATCGACGTGATCGACAACGGCATCGGCCTGCCGAAGGTTGGACGAGCGCGGTTGCTGGAGCCCTACGTCACGACCCGCGAGAAGGGCACCGGCCTCGGTCTTGCGATTGTGGGGCGCGTGCTGGAAGACCACGGCGGAAAGCTCGAAATCAACGACGCATCCGTCATAAGACCGGGAGCGCGAGGAGCCTGGATGCGGTTGCGGTTTGCGGTGTCCGGGAGCGCGAATGCTGAAACCGGTGGGAGCAGTGGCGCGACTAACGACGATACCTTGACCGGCGACGAAACGAAAACAGAGGTTGCAACCGGCAACTGACCAGACGGATCCAATCTATGGCACACGATATTCTGATAGTTGACGACGAGGCGGATATCCGCGACCTCGTTGCGGGCATCCTGGAAGACGAGGGTTTCACGACCCGAACCGCGCGCAACAGCGATGAGGCGCTTGCGGAGGTTTCAAGCCGCCGTCCGCACATGGTGTTCCTCGATATCTGGCTGCAAGGCAGCAAGCTCGACGGGCTGCAACTGCTGGAGATGATCAAGCAGGACAGCCCCGACATGCCGGTCGTCATGATCTCCGGCCACGGCAACATTGAAACGGCTGTCGCGGCGATCAAGCGCGGCGCCTATGACTTCATTGAAAAACCGTTCAAGGCGGATCGCCTGATTCTGGTGGCAACGCGTGCGCTCGAAACGTCGCGTCTCAAGCGTGAGGTTAGGGAATTGAAGCAGCTTGCGCCGGCAGCCGGCTCGCTGGTCGGCCGTTCGCCATGCATGAACCAGCTTCGGCAGACCATCGAGCGCGCGGCGAAGGCCAACAGCCGCATCATGATCGTCGGCCCTTCCGGATCCGGTAAGGAGCTGGCCGCGCGAACGCTTCACAATCAGTCGGGCCGCTCGGAGGGACCGTTTGTCGTTATCAACGCCGCGGCGATTACGCCGGAACGAATGGAGTTCGAACTGTTCGGCGTCGAGCAGACCGACGGTCAGCAACCCCGCAAGGCCGGGGCGCTGGAAGAGGCGCACGGCGGGACGCTGTTCATCGACGAGATCGGCGACATGCCGCGCGAGACTCAGAACAAGATCATGCGCGTCCTGGTCGACCAGACCTTTCAGCGCTCCGGCGGCGTGACCAAGATCAAGGTCGATGTGCGCATCATTTCGTCGACGGCGCGCAACCTGGAGGAGGAGATCGCCGCCGGCCGTTTCCGCGAGGATCTTTATCATCGGTTGTCGGTCGTGCCGATCCGGGTTCCGCCGCTCTCCGAACGCCGTGAGGACATTCCCGAACTGATCGAGTTTTTCATGGACCATATCTCCACCGCGAGCGGGTTGCCCAGACGCAATATCGGCGACGACGCGATGGCCGTGCTGCAATCGCACGTCTGGCCCGGCAACGTCCGGCAGCTCCGTAACAACGTCGAGCGCGTGATGATCCTGGCCGGCGGCGGTCCGGAGGTGATCATCACCGCGGATATGCTGCCGCAGGATGTCGGCTCGATGGTCCCGGCGATGCCGACCGGCGTCAACGGCGAGCACATCATGGGCCTGCCGCTGCGCGAGGCTCGTGAGGTGTTCGAGCGCGACTATCTGATTGCCCAGATCAGCCGCTTCTCCAACAATATCTCGCGAACGGCGGAATTCGTCGGCATGGAGCGCTCGGCGCTGCATCGCAAACTCAAGGCGCTCGGCGTCAACTAAAACCCATTTCGGTGGTCGGACGCGCCGGATGTCACGAATTGCTTATGTCAACGGCCGATATCGCGATCTGCGCGACGCTTGCGTTAACGTCGAGGACCGCGGCTATCAGTTTGCCGACGGCGTTTATGAGGTCTGCGAGGTGCGCGGCGAGAGACTGGTGGATTTTCCCCGGCACATGGCGCGATTGCAGCGGTCGCTGCGCGAGTTGCGGATCGCCGAACCGATGCCGCTCCCGGCGCTCGGCATTGTCATGCACGAGGTGGTGCGGCGCAACCGTGTGACCTACGGTCTGATTTATCTGCAGGTGACCCGCGGCGTGGCGCGGCGCGATCATGCATTTCCGCCGCATCCCGTGAAGCCGAGCATCGTCGTCACGGCCCGTGCGCTCAACTACGAGAAAAACCAGCAAACCGCCGCCAACGGCATCAAGGTCGTCACCGTGCCGGAAAATCGCTGGCCGCGGGTGGATATCAAGTCCGTATCGCTGTTGCCCAACGTGCTGGCAAAGCAGGAAGCGCGGGAGCAGGGGGCCTATGAGGCCTGGTACGTCGGTAGCGACGGATTCGTTACCGAGGGCGCATCGAGCAACGCCTGGATCGTGACGAAAGACGGCCGCGTCGTCACCCGCTCGGCGGACCACGGCATTCTTGCCGGCATCACGCGGGCCGTTCTCATGGAGGTCATGGACGCTCTTCAGATCAGATTGGAGGAACGCCCATTCACGCCGGCGGAAGCGTGCGCGGCTGCGGAGGCTTTCGTGACCTCGGCCTCCCAGATCGTCATGCCCGTCGTCGCGATCGACGGACAGACGGTAGGGAATGGTCAGCCGGGGGGTATTGCCAGACGGCTGCGGGAAGAATTCCACCGTTTTTCAGCATTTTCCTGATAGTTTTTGCGTATCCGGACGAACCCGTCGCCCGAACCGGCTTGCCTAACACCATGCTCTGCCCTCTAATCAAGGCGCCGGGTCCACGAGGAGGATCTCAGAGGGGGCCGGCGGCCAGGAGACGCTCCCCGGAGAGCTGTGTCCGGTTAAAAAAAACGCAAAGCGAAACTGCGGGATAAAAAAAATGGCGATAGACCGCGCACAAAACCTTCAGGACACCTTCCTCAACCACGTTCGAAAGACCAAGACTCCCCTGACGATCTTTCTGGTGAACGGGGTCAAGCTGCAGGGAATTGTCACCTGGTTCGACAATTTCTGCCTGCTGCTCAGGCGCGATGGTCATTCGCAGCTTGTCTACAAACATGCGATTTCGACCATTATGCCGGGCGCCCCGATCCAGTTGTTCGAAGGCGGCGAGGACGCTCCGCTTTGATCACATATCTGAAAGTTTCCTGATTGGAACCCCGGAATCCCGAGGGGAGCATCGGCCGTTCAGGGCCGATGCAGGGCAAACCGACCGGGCGGGCAATCGTCATCGGCCCTTATCTGCGGCTGCGGCGCGGCAATGCCGACACGCCGCAGGTGGGACACGCCATGCGCGATACCGACGCCCGGCTGGATGAAGCCGCCGGTCTTGCGCGTGCGATTGACCTCGACGTGGCCAAAGCGATCGTCGCGCAAGTCACCCAGATCAGGCCCGCGACATATCTCGGCAAGGGCAAGGTCGAGGAATTTGCCGGCCTGATTGCCGCCGAAGGCGCCGATCTCGTGGTGATGGATTGTGCGCTGTCGCCGATTCAGCAGCGCAATCTGGAAAAGGCCTGGAGCACAAAGGTGCTCGACCGGACCGGCTTAATCCTCGAAATTTTCGGACGCCGCGCCAAGACAAAAGAGGGCGCGCTTCAGGTCGAACTCGCTCACCTCAACTACCAGCGCAGCCGACTGGTGCGCTCCTGGACCCACCTCGAACGGCAGCGCGGCGGCTTTGGCTTCATGGGCGGCCCCGGCGAAACCCAGATCGAGGCCGACCGCCGCCTGATCGGCGACCGCATAGCGCGGCTGGAGAATGAACTGAAGAAGGTGCAGGCGACGCGACGGCTGCATCGCGCCGGGCGGCAGCGCGTGCCCTATCGCGTGGTCGCGCTGGTCGGCTACACCAATGCAGGGAAGTCGACGCTGTTCAATCGGCTGACGCGCGCGGAGGTCCAAGCCGCCGACATGCTGTTTGCAACCCTCGACCCGACGCTGCGCGCGCTGGCGCTGCCGCACGGCGGCAAGGCCATGCTGTCCGACACCGTCGGATTCATATCCAATTTGCCGACCCAGCTTGTCGCTGCGTTTCGCGCGACGCTGGAAGAGGTGATGGAGGCGGACGTTATCCTCCATGTTCGCGACATTTCGCACGAGGACGCGGAGGCGCAGCAACACGACGTCGAGGCTGTGCTGCGTCAGCTCGGCATCGATCCCGGACACGGCGCGCGCATTCTCGAGGTCTGGAACAAGATCGATCGCTTCGACGCGGATCAACGTGAAAATCTGGAAAACATCGCTGCGCGCCGCTCGGTAGAGGTGCCGTGTTTCCTCGTCTCCGCCGAAACCGGCGAAGGGCTGGATACGCTGCTGGCGGCGATCGAGGATCGGCTTGCGGCGACCCGAACCACGCTGGACCTGTCGGTCGATGCCTCCGACGGCGCGGCGATCAGTTGGCTGCACCGCAATTCCGAAGTGCTTGTCAAGGAACTGCGCGACGGTCGTTACGATATGACCGTCCGCGTCGACGAAACCAAACGCGACATCCTCGTCAACCGATACGCCGCGATACCGCACCCGCTTTGATGGATTGCGCCATCCCGTCCCTCTTCGCAAGGCAGGCAGGACGGACTTGACCGGCAAGGTGGCGGCACTAGATCACAATGGTCTTGGATTGAATCGATCCAAGATCATGAACGTGATCGATTCCTATATTTTTGAGCGGGATGCGGGCGGAAAGCCGCTACACACTTTTCCTCATCCCGCTCTATTCCATACCCCTCGAGCAATCGCAGGACAGCCGCAGGAGATGCCCGTGAATTATCAGAACACATCGCTGCTGATCGACGGCAAGTGGCGTCCCGGTGCGTCCGGCAAGACCATCGCCGTGCTCAACCCCGCTACCGAAGAGCAGATCGGCACGGTGGCTCATGCGGATCGCGTCGACCTCGACGAGGCGCTCGCCGCTGCCGACAAGGGCTTCAAGGTCTGGCGCGCCGTCGCGCCCTTCGAGCGCGGCAAGATCATGCGAAAGGCGGCGGCCTTGATGCGGGAGCGCGTCGACAAGATCGCAACGCTGATGACCATGGAGCAGGGCAAGGTTCTCGCCGAGGCCAGGATCGAGACGCTGGCGGCGGTCGACGTCATCGAATGGTTCGCAGAAGAATCCCGCCGAGCCTATGGCCGGGTGATTCCGGCGCGCGGACCCGGTATCTACCAGATCGCGATCAAGGAGCCGGTCGGCCCGGTGGCGGCTTTCACGCCATGGAATTTCCCGATCAATCAGGTCTGCCGCAAGCTGTCTGCCGCGCTTGCCGCCGGCTGTTCGATCATCGTCAAGGCGCCCGAGGAAACACCGGCGTCTCCGGCCGAACTGCTCCGCGCGTTCGTCGATGCGGGCGTGCCCGACGGCGTGATCAATCTCGTATTCGGCGTGCCTGCCGAAATCTCCGAATACCTGATCCCGCATCCGATCATTCGGAAGATGTCGTTCACGGGCTCGACCGCTGTCGGCAAGCAACTTGCGGCGCTCGCCGGACTGCACATGAAGCGTGCGACCATGGAACTCGGCGGCCACGCACCGGCCATCGTGTTCAACGACGCCGACATTGCAAGCGCCGCGAAGATCATCTCGGGCGCCAAATTCCGTAACGCAGGCCAAGTCTGCATCGCACCGACACGCCTTCTCGTGCAGGACAAGGTCTATAAGGATTTTGTCGGCAAGTTCACGGAAGCCGCCACGGCGATCAAGGTCGGCAACGGGCTCGACGCCGATTCAACGATGGGCGCGCTCGCCAATTCCCGCCGCATGACCGCCACCGAGAGCTTCGTGCAGGACGCGGTGGGTAAAGGCGGCAAGCTCGTGGCCGGCGGTCATAGGGTCGGCAACAAGGGTTATTTTTTCGAGCCAACCGTGGTCACTGATGTGCCGAAGAACGCCCGCGCTATGAACGAGGAGCCGTTCGGCCCGCTGGCGCTGATCTCGCCGTTCTCGACCTTCGAGGAGGTCGCGGAGGAGGCGAACCGCCTGCCGTATGGCCTCGCGTCCTACGCCTTCACCAGTTCGACCAAGACCGCGACCGCCATCGGCGCTGCGATCGAGAGCGGCATGGTGGCGATCAACAATGTCGGCCTGGCCCTGCCCGAAAATCCGTTCGGAGGCGTCAAGGATTCAGGTTACGGCTCCGAGGGCGGAATCGAGGCGATGGAGGCCTACCTCATCACCAAGTTCATCAGTCAGACGGGGGTGTAAGCCGGTCTGTCGGTTTGCGGGGACGACACGGATTCACGGGGACCACGACCGGTCAGGTTCTCTCCTGCGCCTTCGCCTCGTTCCACAACGCATCCATCTCGGCAAGAGATGCGTCCTCCAGCGAGCAGCCCCTTGCAGCAAGCGCCTGTTCAATATAAGCGAACCGCCGCTCGAATTTCGCATTGGTCCCGCGCAGCGCCATCTCCGGATCGGCATCGACATGACGTGCGAGGTTAACCAGTGCGAACATGAGATCGCCGGTCTCGGACGCGATGTCAGACTTGTCGCCACAATCCAGCGCCGCTTCGATTTCATCCGCCTCCTCGCGGATTTTATCGAGCACCGCGCGGGGATCGTTCCAGTCGAACCCGACGGTCGAGGCCTTTTGCTGCAAGGCTATTGCGCGCGCCAACGCAGGCTGTCCGGCCTTGATGCCCGCGAGCAGGCCTGAGACGGGCGCTTCCTGCATCGGTTTGCGCGCCGCACGCTCGGCCTTTTCTTCCGCCTTGATGCGCTCCCATGTTCCTTTCACGTCAGATGGCGCGATAGTGCCCGAACTGTCGGCGAACACATGCGGATGCCTGCGGATCATCTTGCGCGTGATGGCCTCGACCACATCGCCGAACGAAAAGGCGTTCTGCTCTTCGGCCATGCGGGCGTGAAACACGACCTGCAATAGCAAATCTCCGAGTTCATCGCAGAGATCGATCAGATCATGACGGGTGATCGCGTCCGCAACCTCGTAGGCTTCCTCGATGGTGTAGGGCGCAATGGTCGCAAACGTCTGTTCGAGGTCCCACGGGCAGCCGGCGCCGGGCGTTCTCAATTGCGCCATGATTTCGATCAGGCGTGAAATATCGCGGGAAGGGATCATCGGTTCACCGGTATCGGGAAATCAGCGCTCTCTATGCCGCAAGCCGCGCCGCCGTCCCAGCAGAAAAGCGGACGGTCAGCAACGCAATCTTAGAGCGTTTTCGAGCGAAGTGGATACCGGTTCGCGTGAAGAAAACGCGTCAAATCAAAATCATAGAGCCTCGCTTCTGATTCCATCAGAAGCGAAAAGGCTCTAGCCGATTGGCGAGGGTGCCGATGGATGCTATTGGCATCGTCATGATCGATCAGCCAGCCTCCCGAACCGCGCTAGTGCTGTTCTCCGGAGGGCAGGACTCCGCGACGTGCCTTGCCTGGGCGCTGCAACGCTTCGCGCACGTCGAAACGCTGGGATTCGACTACGGTCAGCGCCACGCCATCGAACTCGACTGCCGCGACGCATTGCTCGCGGGCATGACATCGCTACGCCCGGACTGGGCGGAGAAACTCGGTGAGGGGCATACACTTGCCATTCCGACGCTGGCGGAGGTTTCCGACACCGCGTTGACCCGCAACGTCGCGATCGAAATGGGCGAGGGCGGATTGCCCAATACCTTCGTGCCCGGCCGTAATCTCGTGTTCCTGACCTTCGCGGCGGCGCTGGCCTATCGGCGCGGCATGACGGATATCGTCGGCGGCATGTGCGAGACCGATTATTCCGGCTATCCGGATTGCCGCGACGACACCATCAAGGCGCTGCAGACCGCGCTCAACCTGGGAATGGACAGGCAGTTCGAACTGCATACGCCGCTGATGTGGCTCGACAAAGCGGCGACGTGGGCGCTCGCGCATGAACTCGGCAGGGCAGGGTTGGTCGATCTGATCCGCGAACACTCGCACACCTGTTATCTCGGCGAGCGCGGCGAGCGCCATGACTGGGGCTATGGTTGCGGCAAATGCCCGGCGTGCCGGTTGCGCGCAAAAGGCTGGCGCGAGTACGCGGCGCGGGCGGCTTGACGGAACTCCCGCGACGACGGTCCGCGCCCTCGCCTTCGATGACATGGCGGACGTGTTATAGTGTTGCGGTCGACTCGACGTTCGCGGTCGTGTTAAATAAAGTCTGCCGGCTTGGAACGAGTAGCCTTTGACCCTCACTGCCACCAATGATGGAACGCATCGCCTACGCGCTTCGCGCGGCAGGTTCGCGGTCGTGTCTCTGATCGTCGTTTACTTGTTATCGGGCGCCCTGCACCAATTCTTCCACATGGATGTGACCGCTCCCAAGGGTGAGATCATCGTCTCGATGGCGCCAATCCATACGGACACGAACGGGCCGGGAATGATCGCAGACCACCACTGTCATGGTTGTTTTCCCGTCTCACTTCCGAATCCGCCGACGCTCTCTGTTATCATTGCTCCAGAGGCCGCCGCGATTCCGCGGGTGCTTTCGCGGGCCTCTGATCTTGTCCCGGATACCGAGACTCCGCCACCAAAAATCCTGACATGAACGTGTTCGCGGAGCGCATTGACGCTCTGAATCCGTCGTTCGTCAGGAATATTTCATGTTGTCAAAATCCGCCGCGCGTCTCGCGTGGGCGATGGCATTGCTGGTCAGCCCCTGGCTGACGGTACCGTCGCATTCGCAAACGCTTACGTTGAAGACCGCGCTTCAACGCGCGCTCGCCGCCAGCCCGCGTCTGACCGCCGCCGAGCGCGACGTCGGCATCGCGACCGGCCAACGCATCCAGGCTGGCGCGCTGATCAATCCCGAAGTGTCCTATGAGCAGGACAACTCGTTCGGCTCCAGACGCTATCGCGGAACGAAGTCGGCCGAGACCACGCTACAGATCAGCCAGCTATTTGAGCTTTTCGGCAAGCGCGATGCGCGAATTGCCGTCGGCCGCGCCAGCATTGAGACCGCGGCCATTCAGCGCAAGGCCGTTCGCCTCGAAGTTCTGTCGGAGACAGCCGTCGGTTTTCTGGGCGTCCTCGGTGCGCAGCGCAGAATCCAGATACTGGACGAGCAGGTCGCCGCAATCGACAAGTTGACGCCGCTGTTGCAGCGGCGGGTGGACGCCGGCGCTTCGTCGCCTGCTGAAATCGGCCGGGCGGAAGTCGCGTCCGCATTGGTGAAAGCGGACCGCGAGCGGGTTCGCTCGACGCTTGCCAGCGCCCGGCGCGAATTAGCGGTGCTGATGGGAGACACCGCAGCAAAGTTCTCGGCTGTTTCCGGACGACTGGACGTTCGGGGCCGGCCACCGTCTTTTAAGGCCGTTGTCACCGCGATCGATTCAAATCCGCAACTGATGCGTTGGACCGCGGTCTACGCGCAGCGCAACGCCGAACTTCTGCTGGCCCGGCTGAAGCCCTATCCGGACGTTCGCGTCAGCGCCGGCTGGCGTCATTTCAACGAGACCAACGACGACGCGGTCAGGCTCTCGCTGTCCGTCCCCATTCCGGTTTTCGACCAGAACCAGGGCAACATCCTGTCCGCTCAGGAAAGCCTCGCGAAGACCCGCGCCGAGCGCAAAGCCAATCGCAACACGCTGATCGTGCTTGCCGGCCGCGCCTACGATTCGCTTCAGGGGGCGTTGCGCGAGCTGAAAGTGCTGCGCGATGTCGCGATCCCGAAATCGCGCCAGGCCGCCGATGCGATCTTCGAGGGGTACGGGCAGGGGCGCTTCACGTTGCTCGAAGTGCTGGATGCGCAAGCAAGCGTCGCTCAGGCGCGCCTGCGCGAGCAGGAGGCCCAGCAGAACTTCCACGTCGCCGTCGCCACCATCGAGGGACTCGTCGGAAACCCGTTCTCACTGACGCGGGAGAAGGCGCGATGAGGACGCTCACGATCATCGTTGCGGCCATAGTGGTGCTGGCGCTCGCAGGCGTCGGCTACCGCATGATGGAGTCGGAGAAACCCAAAGCGCCGGCGACGCAGACGAGCCATAAGAACGAGAAGACAGCAAACGAGCACATCGAGCAGGACGAGCACGGCGCCGACCGCATTCTGATCAGCGACGTCAAGCTCGCCGCCGCCGGTGCGATACTCGCAGAGGCCGGTGCGGCCACGCTCAGCGACACGCTGTCCTTCAATGGCGTGCTGCGCGCTAACCAGGAGGCCGTGGTTCAGGTCACGCCGCGTTTTCCGGGTATCGTCCGCTCGATCAGGAAGCGAATCGGCGACGCGGTCACCAAAGACGACCAGCTCGCCTCGATCGAAAGCAACCAGAGCCTGACCGTCTACGATCTGAAGGCGCCGATCAGCGGTACCGTGATCGACCGCCAGATATCGCTCGGCGAGTATGCCTCGGAACAGAAGCCGTCCTTCGTCGTCGCCGACCTGTCGACGATCTGGGTTGACCTGTCGATCTATCGTCAGGATCTGAAGCGAGTCCGGA
The DNA here is from genome assembly GCF_036964665.1 of Nitrobacter sp. NHB1. Taxonomy (NCBI): domain Bacteria; kingdom Pseudomonadati; phylum Pseudomonadota; class Alphaproteobacteria; order Hyphomicrobiales; family Nitrobacteraceae; genus Nitrobacter; species Candidatus Nitrobacter laanbroekii. The sequence continues at coordinate 1,001,846 of NZ_JBAMDA010000001.1, read as the reverse complement.
CCGGAGACGAAGTGCTGATCGACCCGGACGACGGCGGCGCGGACATCAAGGGCCACATCTCCTATGTCGCGCCGATCGGATCGAGCGACACGCAGACAGCGCTTGCCCGGATCGTTCTGGCAAATAAGAACGGACGCCTGCGTCCGGGACTGTTCGTCACGGCGCGGCTTGTGCTGGCAAAGCGCCACGTGCCCGTCGCCGTGCGCGCGGGAGCGATTCAAACGCTGGAAAACAAGACGGTCGTGTTCGTCCGGGAGGGCGGTGACAAGATCGAGGCCCGTCCCGTCGAGATCGGAGAATCCGATTCGAAATTCGTGGAGATTCGAGCGGGCATGTCGGCGGGAGAACCCTATGTCGCCGAGAACAGCTTCGTCGTGAAGGCGGAGATGGGCAAGGGCGAGGCAGGACATGATTGACACCGTCCTTGCCTTTTCTATCCGCCAGCGCTGGCTGATGATGCTGTTCGTGCTGGGGGTCGGAGTCTTCGGAGCCTGGAGCTTCACCCGGCTGCCGATCGATGCCGTGCCTGACATCACGAACGTCCAGGTGCAGATCAATACCCGCGCGCCAGGTTATTCTCCGTTGGAAACAGAACAGCGGATTACGTTCCCGGTCGAGACGGCGATGGGCGGTCTCCCGAAGCTTGAATACACGCGATCGAGTTCGCGCTACGGCTTGAGCCAGGTCACGGTCGTCTTTCTCGACGGCACCGACATCTACTTCGCGCGCCAGCTCGTCAACGAGCGCATCCAGCAGGTGAAGGACCAATTGCCGGCCGGCGTCGAAGTTGCGATGGGTCCGGTGTCGACCGGGCTCGGTGAAATATTCATGTACACCGTGGAGGCCAGGCAAGGAGCCAAGGCACCCGGCGGCGAATTCACGCCGAGCGACCTGCGCACGATCCAGGACTGGATCATCAAGCCGCAACTGCGCACCGTTCCCGGCGTGATCGAGGTCAACACCATCGGCGGATACGAACGCCAATTTCATGTCTTGCCGGATCCGGGGCGTCTGTTGGCTTACAATCTTGGATTCCGCGACGTGATGACGGCTCTCGCCGCCAACAACGCCAACGTCGGCGCGGGCTATATCGAACGCAACGGCGAACAATATCTGGTCCGGACACCAGGGCAGGTCGCCAACATAGCGGAGATCCAGGACATCGTCATCGGATCACGCCGGGGCATTCCCGTCCGCATCCGCGATGTGGCCGACGTGAAGGAAGGCAAGGATCTCCGGACGGGGGCCGCGACGCTGGACGGCAAGGAGACCGTGCTCGGCACGGCGATGCTGCTGATCGGCGAGAACAGTCGCGCTGTCGCGAAACGGGTGGCCGCCAAGCTCGGCGAGATCGCACGGTCGCTTCCCGACGGCGTGATCGCGCGTACGGTCTACGACCGAACGGATCTGGTCGATGCGACCATCAGAACCGTCCAGAAAAATCTGATCGAGGGCGCGCTCCTCGTCATTGCGGTGCTGTTCCTCATTCTCGGCAACATTCGCGCGGCTATCGTGACGGCGTGCGTGATCCCCCTGGCCATGCTCTTCACCATCACCGGCATGGTCGAGGCGAAAGTCAGCGCAAACCTGATGAGCCTCGGTGCCATCGATTTCGGCATCATCGTCGATGGCGCGGTGATCATCGTCGAGAATTGCCTGCGGCTTCTTGCGGAGGAGCAGCGCAGGAAAGGCGGGATTCTGTCGCTCAAGGAACGCCTGCGGACGATTCTCGACGGATCCCGCGAGGTGATCAAACCCAGCCTGTTCGGCACCATGATCATCGCGGTCGTGTATCTGCCGGTGCTGACGCTCACCGGCGTCGAAGGAAAGATGTTCACGCCGATGGCGCTCACCGTGCTGATGGCGTTGCTGGGCGCCGCCATCTTTTCCGTGACTTTCGTTCCCGCGGCGGTCGCGATCGTTGTAACCGGCAAGGTCTCCGAGAAGGAGAACGTCTTCATGCGCGGGGCGAAGCGAGTCTATCTGCCGCTGCTGAAAGGTGCGATCCAGTATCGGCATCTGGTGGCGTCGGGGGCTGTCGTCATCGTGTTTGCAAGCGGCATTGCCGCGACCCGCATGGGCGGCGAATTCATTCCGTCTCTCGACGAGGGGGACATCGCCATCGCCGCGATCCGGATACCGGGGACCAGCCTGACCCAGTCGCTCGATCTCCAGATGGCGCTGGAAAAACGGATCAGGAAAATTCCGGAGGTGAAGGATTTCTTCGCGCGAACCGGCACTGCCGAGGTCGCCACCGATGCGATGCCGCCATCGATCTCGGACGGCTACGTCATGCTCAAGCCGCGCGAGGAGTGGCCCGACCCGTCGAAGCCGAAATCCGAACTGGTGGAGGAGATCGAGCACGCTGCGAACGAGATTCCGGGCAGCAACTATGAAATCTCGCAACCGATCCAGTTGCGGGTCAACGAACTGATTTCGGGTGTACGCAGCGACCTTGGCATCAAGATCTTCGGCGACGATCTGGACATTCTCCAGGGCGCCGCGAAGCAAGTGCAAGCCGCGATCACGAGTATCCCCGGCGCGACCGACGTGAAGACCGAGCAGGTGTCCGGGCTTCCGATTCTGACGGTCAAGCTCGACCGCCGGGCGTTGTCGCGGTACGGCCTGAGCACTGCGGACGTCCAGAACGTCGTGGAGATTGCGATCGGCGGCAAAAGCGTCGGCAAGCTGTTCGAGGGCGATAGGCGCTTCGATATCGTGGTCCGCCTCCCCGAAAATCTTCGGGGCCGTCTGGATTCGATCCGCGCCATCTCCATTCCGCTGCCTCCCGTCGAGAACGCAGCGGCGGAGACGACGAAGGCCGCATGGTCAGCATCGTCCGTGGCGCAGATGCGATACGTGCCGCTGTCGTCGGTGGCAACAATCGATATCGCGCCGGGTCCCAACCAGATCAGCCGCGAAAACGGCAAGCGTCGCATCGTCGTCACCGCCAATGTCCGCGAGCGGGACCTCGGATCGTTCGTGGCCGACGCGCAACGGGCGGTCGCGGAGAAAGTCAAACTGCCGCCGGGCTACTGGATCGGCTGGGGAGGGCAGTTCGAGCAACTCGTTTCGGCAACCAGACGCTTGACCATTGTGGTGCCGGTTGCGCTAGCGCTCGTGCTGCTGCTGTTGTTCATGAGCTTCGGATCGGTCGCCGACGCGCTGCTGGTGTTCAGCGGCGTTCCGCTGGCCCTGACCGGCGGCGTTCTGGCGCTGCTGCTGCGTGGCATCCCGCTGTCCATCAGCGCCGGCGTCGGTTTCATCGCGCTGTCCGGTGTCGCGGTTCTGAACGGCATCGTCATCATCGCCTTCATCGAACGGCTGCGCCGGGAGGGAAAGCCGGTGTTCGACGCCGTGTATCAGGGCGCATCGACCCGGTTGCGACCGGTCCTGATGACGGCGCTCGTCGCCTCCCTCGGATTCGTTCCAATGGCCATCGCGACCGGCGCCGGCGCGGAGGTACAGCGGCCATTGGCGACCGTCGTGATCGGCGGCATCGTCTCGTCGACCATCCTGACGCTGCTGGTGCTGCCGGCGTTGTATATCCTGTTCCGGAAAGACTCCGAGCCGGCGCACGATCTGTCCGCAGCAGAAACCTCTCCGGGAACGGCGGGGTAGTTCTATCGGACCGGGCGAGTATGATATCGGATTCCTGATCGCATTCAGGCGGCAAATGCCTGCAATCGCACCGATATAGCGGATTCTCCCGTGATCACGGTTGTCGCTGATGTGGCCGTTCGGTTCCGAACATGTGAAAATTGCTGCTTTCCCGGTCCGGCGTGCCATGGCAAGGTAGTTCATGGGTTTTCGTCGCCTAATCGGTCATCTGCTGGCGGTCTTCGTGATCGCGGGGCTTGTCATGGCCCCATTGGTTTCGCCGGTGGCGGCGATGGGGCCGTCCAACGTCGCGATGTCCGGCATGGTATCGATGGCCGACGAGATGCCGTGCTGCCCGGACACGCAAAAGCAAAAGAAGAACGATTGCAAGGATTGCCCGCTGCTTGCGATTTGCATGCTCAAAAATTCGGTAACTCAACCTGTTGCCGATGCCATCATTATGCGGCTTGCCAAGCATTACCAGCTTGCGGCTCATGACGACCTTATGAGCGACGGGCTCGATCGTCCTCCGCCCGACCATCCTCCTCGAACCCTGGTCTGATCGGCGCACCAGCGCCGCTCCACTCCGCGCGGCCGAAGCCCTGCGCGGTTGATGCATGCCGCCTTGCGGCAGACCAGCACTGTTCGAGGATTTTACAGATGAATTCGTCACGTTACGCGCGCGCCCTTCGGGGTGCGTTGATCGCCATGACCGCAATCGGCATGGCCGGCACCGCAGCCCTTGCGGACATCAACGACTACAAGTTCGAATTGGTCGATCAGACCGTGCAGGCCGGACCCGACAAGGTCATCACCGTCAGGCTGATGAATACCAAGACCGGAAAACCGGTTCCTGACGCGGTGATCTTCGCCACCCGTCTCGATATGGCGCCCGACGGCATGCAGGAGATGGCGACGAAGATCACGCAGACGCCGGGAAGCGACCCCGGCGTTTACAGGTTCAAGGCGACGTTCGGCATGGCGGGGCGTTGGCAGTTGTCGCTCGGTGCCAAGGTCCAGGGCGAGACCGGCACCGTCGAGAACAAGTTCGTCATCACGGCGCAAAAATGAAACCGGCCGTCCTGACGGGCGTTGCCGCCGCCGCGCTTATCGCGGCGGCTGGCGGCGCATTCATTGCCGACCATGTGCGCAGGGTTGGCTCGATTCACTTGGTGACGCCGGCCCCGGCAGAGTCCGCCGGCGCAGCGATTTACTATCGGGATCCCGATGGCAAGCCGTTCTACTCGCTGACTCCGAAGAAGACGGAGGATGGACGCGCGTACCGTCCGGTCCCGCCGGGTGCCGACCTGAGCTTCGACAATCCCGCTCACGAGACGACGAGCTCCGAGGCTGCCGATGCCGAGGGCGACGACCGTAAGATCGAATACTACCGCAATCCGATGGGCCTGCCGGATACGTCGCCGACGCCGAAGAAAGACTCGATGGGGATGGATTATATCCCCGTGTACGAGGGCGAGGATACTGGCGACGGTTCGGTCAAGCTGTCGCCGGGCAAAATCCAGCGCACAGGCGTGCAATCCGAGCGAGCCGTACCTCGCATCATCCGGACGTCGGTGCGGGTACCCGGCACGATCCAGCTCGACGAGCGACGGGTGTCGGTGATCTCGATGCGCGCGGAAAGCTGGGTGCAGAAGGTCTCGAACGTCACCACCGGGTCCGCCGTCAAGAAAGGGCAACCGTTGATGGAGATCTACAGTCCGGCGATTTCGTCGGCCGCGGCGGAGTACATCTCCACGATCAACTCGCCCAACACGACTACTCCAGAGCGCTACGGCCGCGGATCGCGGCAACGCTTGATGAACCTCGACGTTCCGGATGGCGCGATCGTCGCCATGGAAAGGAGCCGGGTGGTTCCGATTGCGATCGAATGGACCGCGCCGCGGGACGGCATCGTGCTGGAACGCAATGCCATCGAGGGCATGCGGGCACAGCCCGGCGAGGTCCTGTTCCGCGTCGCCGACACCTCGGTTGTGTGGGCCGTGGTCGATGTCGCCGAGCGAGACCTCGGTGTGGTGCGGGTAGGGCAACCGGTCACCGTGAGGGCACGCAGTTTTCCGGGACGCACGTTCGCCGGAAAGATCAGCGTGATCTATCCGCAAGTAAACCGCGAAACGCGCACGGCGCGGGCCAGGGTCGAACTCGCCAATCCCGATTACGCCTTGCTTCCCGACATGTATATCGACGCGGAAATCGACACGGACAATCCGACTCCGGTTTTGGCGATTCCGGAAAGCGCGGTGCTCGATACCGGGGCGCGACAGTCCGTGCTGGTGGACAAGGGGGAAGGGCGCTTCGAACCGCGCGAGGTGAAGCTTGGCCGGCGTGGCAATGGTTACGTCGAGGTACGAGAAGGTGTGCATGACGGCGAGGCTGTCGTGGTGTCGGCGAACTTCCTGATCGATGCCGAAAGCAATCTGAAAGCTGCGCTGAAGGGCTTTTCGGAAGCGGGGAGCCAGCCATGATCGCGCGCCTGATCGCCTGGTCGGCTCGCAATCTGCTGCTGGTCCTGTTCGGTGCTGGTTTCGCGGCCGCCGCGGGCATCTACGCCCTAGTCCACCTGCCGCTTGACGCGATTCCTGACCTGTCGGACACGCAGGTCATCGTCTACACCGATTACCCCGGCCAGGCGCCGCAGGTCGTCGAAGATCAGGTGACCTATCCGCTGGCGACGGCGATGCTGACGGTGCCGAAATCCAAGGTCGTGCGTGGGTTCTCGTTTTTCGGCGTGTCGTTTGTCTACGTGATCTTCGAGGATGGAACGGACATCTACTGGGCGCGCTCGCGCGTACTCGAATCCCTCAATAGCGCGTCCTCGCGATTGCCATCGGGCGTAACGCCGACAATCGGCCCCGACGCCACCGGGGTCGGCTGGGTCTACCAGTACGCCGTGGTCTCCAAGGAACTCAATCTATCGGACACGCGGGCCATACAAGATTGGAACCTGAAATTCGCCCTGGCAAAGGCGGGAGGCGTCGCCGAGGTCGCCAGCGCGGGCGGGTTCGTGCGCCAATACAATGTCATTCTCGATCCGCAGCGCATGCGCGACCGCGGGATCACGATGCAAAAGATGCGCGACGCGATCCGCGCCAGCAACGCCGACGTCGGCGGCAGGACGGTCGAACTATCCGAATTCGAATACGTCATTCGGGGCAGGGGCTACATCAGGGATATCAACGATCTCGGCAACATCGTGCTCAAGACCGACAACGGCACACCGGTGTTGCTGCGCGACGTCGCCCGCGTCGAACTCGGGCCGGACGAACGGCGCGGAATCACGGAATTGAACGGAGAAGGAGAGGTCACGAGCGGCATCGTCCTGCAACGCTTCGGCGCCAACGCCCTCGATGTCATCAATAACGTCAAGAAGCGGTTCCAGGAGATTGCCACCAGTCTGCCGAAGTCGGTCGAGATCGTTCCGGTCTACGATCGGTCGACCTTGATCAATGCCGCCATCGCGACGCTCAAGCATACGCTGGTCGAGGAAAGCATCATCGTCGCACTGGTCTGCATCGTCTTCCTGCTGCATGTCAGGAGCGCGCTGGTCGCGATCCTGATGCTGCCGGTCGGTGTGCTGATGGCGTTCGGCGCGATGAAGCTGCTCGGGATCGGTTCAAATATCATGAGCCTCGGCGGCATCGCGATCGCGATGGGCGCCATGGTGGATGCGGCGATCGTGATGATCGAGAACGCGCACAAACGCCTGGAACGCGCCGCGCCGGGCCAATCACGTCTTCAGATCCTGATCGATGCCGCATCCGAAGTCGGACCCGCGCTGTTCTTCAGCCTGCTGGTCATCACCGTCTCCTTCATGCCGATCTTCACGCTGGAATCGCAGGAAGGACGTCTGTTCAGTCCGCTCGCCTTCACCAAGACGTTTGCCATGGCTGCGGCCGCTCTTCTGTCGGTTACGCTGGTGCCTGCGTTGATGGTGATCTTCGTCCGCGGCCAGATCGTTCCGGAGCACAAGAATCCGATCAACCGGTTCCTGGTCTGGATCTACCGACCGGTGATTAAGGGCGTGATGCGGGCGAGGGCGCTGGTCATCGTTCTCGCCATCGCAATCCTCGCCGTCACCGTCTGGCCCGCCCGACAGCTCGGGACCGAGTTCATGCCTGACCTCAACGAGGGAACGCTGCTCTACATGCCGACGACGTTGCCGGGCATTTCCGTCACCAAGGCGGGCGAACTGCTGCAGACCCAGGACCGGATCATCCGGTCGTTTCCGGAAGTGGCATCGGTGTTCGGCAAGGCGGGCCGCGCTTCCACCGCAACGGACCCGGCCCCGCCTGAGATGTTCGAAACCATCATCAATCTCAAACCGAAAGAACAGTGGCCGCCCGGCGTGACGATCGACACTCTGATCGCGAAGATGGACAAGGCGTTGCAGTTTCCGGGTGTCTCCAATGCCTGGACCATGCCGATCAAGGCCCGCATCGACATGCTGTCGACCGGCATCCGCACCCCGGTCGGCGTCAAGGTGATCGGTCCCGATCTGGCCGGAATCGACAAGCTGGCGAAACAGGTCGAGCGGGTTCTGAAGGCCGTGCCAGGCACCTCCTCGGCCTATGCTGAGCGCGGGATTGGTGGGTACTATCTGGACATCACGCCCGATCGCGCGGCGCTCGCGCGTTACGGCATCATGATTCAGGACGTGCAGGACACTATCGCCACCGCGCTCGGCGGACAGACGGTGACTACGACGGTCGAGGGCCGTCAGCGCTTTAGCGTCAACATGCGATATCCCCGCGACCTTCGCGACAGTCCCGGGAAGATCGCGTCCGACGTGCTCGTGCCGATGCCGCAGGGAGGGGCCGTGCCGCTGGGCGAGGTGGCCAAAATTACCCTGGATCGCGGGCCGACTTCGATCCGGACGGAGAACGGGCAACTCGCGGCTTACGTCTACGTCGACATTCACGATCGCGATCTCGGCGGGTACGTGGCCGACGCGCAGAAAGCGGTGCAGGCCAACATCGCGTTTCCGCCGGGCTACTACGTGATCTGGAGCGGCCAGTACGAGTATCTCGAGCGTGCCACCGCGCGTCTCAAGATCGTCATACCGGTGACATTGCTGATCATCTTCCTGCTGTTGTATCTGAACTTCCGCTCGATCACTGAAACCATGATCGTCATGCTATCGCTGCCGTTTGCTTTGGTAGGTGGCCTTTGGCTGATGTGGTGGCTCGGGTTCAACCTGTCCGTCGCCGTCGCCGTCGGGTTCATCGCACTCGCGGGCGTCGCCGCCGAGACCGGTGTGGTCATGCTGATCTATCTCAACCAGGCCTATGCCGCGATCGAGGCCCGGCGCGCGGCGGAGGGGCGGTCGGTCACGCGCAAGGACCTCTACGACGCCGTTATGGAAGGCGCAGTCGGGCGCGTCCGCCCCAAGATGATGACCGTCGTCGCGATCATGGCGGGGCTGCTTCCGATCATGTGGAGCACGGGGACCGGATCGGAAATCATGCAGAGGATCGCGGTGCCGATGATCGGCGGCATGGTCTCGTCGACGCTGCTGACGCTGATCGTGATCCCGGCGATCTTCGGCCTGATCAAGGGCATTGGGCTGCGGGATGGCAACGGTCATCAGCCGCCGGCCTACACTGGGAGTGTCGAACGTGCGACCGCTCCGGAACTTGTCGAATGAAACGGTTGGATGAGCGACGACAACATATCGTGCGTGAGCCGGATCGGCTGTGACTGAATTCGCATAAGGTATATTATGGAATATAATATGGCGATGTTTCACTTGACGTACCCACTGGAAAATGATTCTATGCGGCCATAGGAGTTCTGGCCATGGCCAAGTCTGTTCTGTCCGATGCTAGGTTTCACAATGAGGTAGCGGCCTTCGCTTACGTGGAAGCGGAGCTTTGGCCGAACGGTCCCGTTTGCCCTCATTGTGAGAACGCGGATCAGGCCAAGATTGGCCGCCTTCAAGGCAAGACCACTCGCGTTGGGCTGCGCAAGTGCTACGCCTGCCGCAAGCCGTTTACCGTGCGGATCGGCACCATTTTCGAGGACAGCCACCTTCCCCTACGGCTGTGGCTTCAGGCAATCCACTTGCTTTGCAGCAGCAAGAAAGGCATTTCCACCCGCCAGCTTCAGCGGACCCTTGGCTGCGGCATGAAGACCGCTTGGCACCTTGGTCACCGCATCCGCCACGGAATGGCTCCGCTGCCTTCCGCTGGCCCATTGGGAGGTGCCGGTAAGATCGTCGAAGCCGACGAAACCGAATTGGCTCGGTCCCGCAAGACCAAGCGTCCGGCAGACTTCCGCCGCAAGACCCATAATCCGGTCGTCATGAGCCTTGTAGAACGGGGCGGCGATGTCCGTTCGACGTTTCTGGATCATCGCATGGCAATGTCCGTCATTCGGCAGAACGTGCATCACGAAAGCCGCCTGATGACTGACACCGCCGCGCGCTACAAATACCCGCCGGTTGCCAGCCATGAAATGGTCGATCACTCCAAGTTCGAGTGGAAGCGCGACGACGTGTATACGAACACGCTGGAGGGCTTCTTTTCGGTCTTGAAGCGCGGCCTTGTCGGTATCTATCAGCACGTCGATAAGAAGCATCTGGACCGCTATCTGGCAGAATTCGATTTCCGCCAGAACACCCGCGCCAAGCTTGGCATCAACGATGAGCAGCGTGCCGATCTGGCCCTTAAGGGGTTCGCCGGTAAGCGGTTGACCTATCAATCAGCTAATTGCGAAACGGAAGCCTAAGGCTCCCTTTCAATTAGAGTTGCCACTAAGAAAGTCGCGGAAAAAGCGCCGATTCTGATTGGACATTGGCTACCAGAGAGGGTGATTACCACGTATAGTCACCCCTTCGACCTGATGCTGAAACACCTTATTTGGGGTGTCGAGCCAAACTCGACATACTATATGTAGCATGTCCGACCAATTTTCGTTCGACTTTGAATCTCCAATTAGCGCCAATGATAATCCGGCCATCTGGACTCCGCGCGATATTTGGGCGCGCCTCAATCAAACTGTTCTCGAATATCTGGGAGAGGATCGACGATTTGAGCGGAAGGGTTGCAAGAAGATCAATCTGGACGACCTAGCGACATACTACAGCACTTTTTCAAACACTCCGGATGGTGGTCTGCTCATTTTCGGAATCGACAACGACGCTACGATTGTCGGATGCAATTCGCTCAGCGGAGCGCAACTCAATGATATTGAAACAACCCATCTAATGCGCTGCCCGCAGGCCAAGCCGGAATTTAAGCGACTTCCGGTTATCGTAAATGGTGCGCCGGATTTCTGCGTGGCCATATACGTGCCGTACATTGGCAGGCTCGTGGAAACCAACAAGGAAGAGGCTTGGATTAGATACGGCGAAAGCCGTCACAAGATGAGTATGGAGGAAAAGCAAGACTTCCGCTCAACCAGACAAGAACTCTCATTCGAACAAGAACCTGCTCCATACAAATTTCCAGAGGATTTTGATCTTCGTGTTATCCAAGATTTTTGTGACGAATATCGGCGCGTCGAAGGCGTCAAATTCACGAATGAGGAATTGCTGATAGACCGGCGGCTCCTTCAAAAAGACGATGAAAAACTTACACCTCTGAATGGGCTTGTTTTGTTGGCTGCAAAGGATCCCGGCAAATCGATACCAGGATGCAGGGTGCGCATTCAAAGGTTCGCCGCCGAACAGGAAGGTCAAGGAACGTCTTACAATCCCCAGCGAGATCGAACAGTTGAGGGGAATGTCGTTAGTATTCTGCGTGACTGTCAGGCGGTCATCGCTAGTATGCTTTACGATGTAACTTGGCTGGACGATCAAGGAAAATTCGTCACCACCCCAGAATATCCATTCCATGCTTGGTTCGAGACGATTGTAAACGCTGTAGTTCATCGCTCCTATAGTTTCAGTGGCTCTGAAATATTCGTCAAATTTTTTCCAGATCGCATGGTGGTGGATAGTCCGGGCGGCTTCATCCCGCCCGTGAATGAAAAAACTATCTATGAAACAAGGTCGGCCCGAAATCATAATTTGATGGATGCGATGCGTCATCTCGGATACGTGCGAATGGCTCGTGAAGGTGCCCGCCGTATTCGTGAGAGCATGAAGGAATTCAATCTCCCAGAACCTAAGTGGGAGCAAGAAGCCGTGCATGGCGTTGTGGTTCGCGTAACTCTGAGAAACGACCACGCAAGCCGAAAGAGAGCAACGGACACGGATGTAGCCCATCATTTCGGCGTTGATACTTGGAAACTCCTTCAGGAATACGAAATCAAAATTCTGGCTTACGCCTACCGCAATAAGCGAATTCAGGTTTCAGAGGCAGCAAGAGTGACAGGCCGGACATGGCATACGAGCAAAAAGGATTTAGACAAATTAGCCCGTAATGGACTTCTGATATTTCACGCCGGGGAGTACGAGCGTGATCCTAAGGCTCACTACACGGTTCAAATGTCAGAAAGCGGTGAGTGATATGCCCGATAAAAAACCAAAGCACGACGACCCTGAGCAGTCCAAACGCTTCCTAGAGGCCGCTAAAGAGGCCGGAGCGGACGAGACTGAAAAGGGCGCGAAGCGCGCCTTTAAGGCTGTGGTGAAGCCTCGGAAGCCCCAGAAATGAAAACGCCGCTCGACCCACAAGGGGAGCGGCGCAATTCAATGCGGCGTGTTCCTGTCTACACTAACGGCCCCCAGGTAGTGGTGGACCGTGCCGGTACTGCCCCGGCGATTCCGCGTTTCTCTTAAATCCGTTCCCACACATAGCACATTTCGGGCGCGGTCGCATCTCGAAACACCAGGAAAGATTCAGCCGCAAAATCAGTGACCCAGAGGACGATATTGCCTTGGGTATGCGAAGTGAAACATCGCCTATAATATAAGGTAAGAAAGTCAGATGCTTATGCACCGGAATAGAATTGCTCGCTCAGATTTGGCGCGGTCCAAATGACACAGCATTGCTGTTATTCGAGTGCTGAGGCACGATGGGGACCGTCAATCTCCAGCCGCATCCCGTCATAGGCCGGCATCACATTTGCCGGCAGTTCGCGACGCAGCACCTCGTAATCCAGATCGGAGTGCATGTTGGTGATGACGGCGCGCTTCGGCTTGAAGCGGTCGATCCACGACAACGCATCCGCGACGCTGAAATGGCTGGGGTGTTGCTTGTAGCGCAGACCGTCGACGATCCACAGATCGAGATTTTGCAGCGCCGGCCAGCTGTCGCTTGGAATATCATTCAGGTCAGGCGTATAGGCGGCGTTGCCGATCCGATAGCCCAGCGCTGGAATGCCGCCGTGCTGCACGAGAAAGGCCGACAGTGTGAGCGCGCCGCCCTTGCCGTCGATGGCCTGGCTTTCGCCAGCCTCGATCGCGCGTTGCTCCAGGATCGGCGGATAGAAGCTGCCTTCGGGTGACTCGAAGCAATACGAGAACCGCTGCATGACATCCGCGGCAGTGGATTGATTGAGATACACAGGAATCCGCCGGCGCTGATGCAAGACCACCGAACGCAGGTCGTCGATCCCGTGGGTCTGGTCGGCGTGTTCGTGGGTGAGAAACACCGCATCGATGTGGTCGACATTGGCGTCGATCAACTGCTCGCGCAGGTCGGGCGAGGTGTCAATCACAACACGCGTTGTCCCCTGCTTCGATGCCCGCTCCACCATCAGCGAACAGCGGCGGCGGCGGTTCTTCGGGTTTGTCGGATCGCACGCGCCCCAGCCCAGCGCCGGACGCGGCACGCCGGCGGACGATCCGCAACCGAGAACGGTCAGCGTCACCGTCATGCGGACGTTTCCACAGGCGGCACCTTGGAGAACAGCCGGAAGAAATTCTCCGTGGTCTGTCGTGAAATCTCTTCGAGGGAAACGCCGCGCGTATCGGCCAGCACCTTCGCGGTCTCGACGACGTAGGAGGGCTCATTGCGCTTGCCGCGAAACTTGCCGGGCGCAAGATATGGCGCGTCGGTCTCGACGAGAATCCGGTCTGCGGGCAATTCGGCAGCGAGCGCACGCAACGCATCGGATTTCTTGAAGGTCAGGATGCCCGTGAAACCGATATACAATCCAAGCGCGACCGCCTTCATCGCCAGTTCGCGGCCGCCGGTGTAGCAATGCAGCACCGCACGGAACGCGCCCTTCGCCATCTCATCTTCAAGGATTTGTCCGCAATCCTCGTCCGCCTCGCGGGTGTGGATCACTAGCGGCAAACCGGTGGCGCGGGCGGCGGCGATGTGGGTGCGGAATCCCCGCGCCTGCGCGTCGCGCGAGCCGTGCTCGTAGAAATAATCCAGCCCCGCCTCCCCCAGCGCGACGGCCTTTGGATTTTGCGTCAGCGCGATCAATTCGCTCGCAGTAATTCCGTCCTCCTCGTCGGCGTGATGCGGATGAGTGCCGACCGAGCAATAGACGTTCGGAAACCGCTCCGCGATCGCGAGCAGTTTCGCCTGCTCCCTCACCCTGGTCGAGATCGTCACCATGCGCTCGATGCCCGCCGCTGCCGCGCGCGAAACAATTCCGTCGAGATCATCGGCGAAATCCGGAAAATCGAGGTGGCAGTGGCTGTCGACAAGCATCGGCGGTTATCGGTTCAGGCCACGGACGGTTCGACATAGCGCGGGAATACGGGGACCGACGCTGGCAACGTCGTGCCCGGCTTGATGCGGACATGACCGCCAAGCATCGCAAAATTTCGCTCAGAGGCGGGAATGCCGAGGAGGTCGAGCATCGTCGCGCATGACGCGGGCATCGCGGGCTGCGCCAGGATCGCGATCTGGCGCACCACCTCGGCCGTGACATACAGCACCGTCTTCTGCCGCGCCGGATCGGTCTTCGCCAGTACCCATGGCGCTTCGCCGGCGAAATAGCGGTTGGCTTCGGCGACGACGGCCCAGACCGCATTGAGCGCCTGGTGAATCTGCTGCGTATTCATCGCGTCGCGCGCGATCGCAATCATGCCGTCGGCCTGCGCGAGGATGGCTTTGTCGTTGTCGCTGAAATCGTCTGGCTCCGGCAGAACGCCGTCATGCTGCTTCGCGATCATCGACAGCGAGCGCTGTGCAAGATTGCCGAAGTCGTTGGCGAGGTCGGCGTTGATGCGCGCCACGATCGCCTCGTGGTTGTAGCTGCCGTCCTGCCCGAACGGCACCTCGCGCAGAAAGAAGTAGCGTACCTGATCGACGCCGTATTGCGCGGCGAGGTTGAAAGGATCGACGACATTGCCGACCGACTTCGACATCTTCTCACCGCGATTGAACAGGAAGCCGTGGGCATAGACCCGCTTCTGCAACGGGATGCCCGCCGACATCAGGAAGGCAGGCCAATACACCGCGTGGAAGCGGATGATGTCCTTGCCGATGATGTGGACGTCGGCCGGCCAGTAGTGCCAGTTCCTGTCGTTATCGTCGGGAAAGCCGACACCGGTAATGTAGTTGGTCAGCGCGTCGACCCAGACGTACATGACGTGCTCGGGATCATCGGGCACCTTGACGCCCCAGTCGAAGGTGGTGCGCGAGATCGACAGATCCTTCAGGCCGCCCTTTACGAAGCTGATGACTTCATTGCGGCGGGAATCCGGTCCGATGAAATCGGGCTGCTTGTCGTACAGCGCGAGCAGCCTGTCCTGATAGGCCGACAGTTTGAAGAAATAGCTCTTCTCCTCGACCCACTCGACCGGCGTGCCCTGCGGGCCCCGCCGCACGTTGTCCTCACCAACGACCGTCTCGTCCTCCGCGTAATAGGCTTCGTCGCGCACCGAATACCAGCCGGCGTAACTCGACAGGTAGATGTCGCCATTCGCCGCCATGCGTTTCCAGATTTCCTGGACCGAATGGTGATGCGCGGGTTCCGAGGTGCGAATGAACCGATCGAACGAAATATTCAGCGTCTCGTCGAGCTTCCGCAGCAGTTCGGCATTTCGTGTAGCGAGTTCAAGCGCGGATATGTTTTCCCGCTGCGCGGTCTGAACCATCTTCTGTCCATGCTCGTCGGTGCCGGTCAGGAAGAACACGTCCTTGCCGTCGAGTCTCTGGAAGCGCGCCAGCGCATCGGTGGCAATCGCCTCATAGGCGTGCCCGATATGCGGCGCGCCGTTCGGATAAACGATCGCTGTGGTGATATAGAAAGTGTTGGTGCGGGCCGGCGCGACGCTCGAAGGCGTCGGCGGCGCGGTCGTGCCGGGCCGACGTGACGTCGCGGGCTTTGCGGACTTCGCCGGACGCTTTGCTGCGGGTCGCTTCGGCGCAGCCTTTTTCGCAGTAACCTTTTTCGTCGCCGCTTTTTTCGGAATTTTTTTTGTCGCTGGCCGTTTTTTGGCCGCTCGCTTCGCCGCCTTCTTTGCTGTCTTTTTGACTTTCTTCGGTACGCGCGCTTTTGCTGTCTTTTTGGTCTTCTTCGGGGCGCGCGCTTTTGTCGTCGTCTTCGTGCTCGTCTTTTTCGTGCGTTTGCCGGTCTTTCGAGGGCTCGCCTTCTTGCTGCGCTTCTTCACGATAGAGGCGCGATCGGTGGCGGCGTGGCGCGATTTGCGCGCCTTGCCTGCGCGGGACTTCTTGGCCGGTTTCTTCTTAGCGGGAGCCACCACGAATTCCTTATGAGTGAGGCTGAAGGTCGAGAACGATCATGGCTGGAGCGTTTTACCGCGTTGCTTCTGCAAGAAGCCCGAACACCGAAAAAACCAGCGGTTTTCGCTCGAGATTGTAGGTTTCCGTCTCGCGCGCGGCGTTGTTGATCTTTTCCCATACCTCCGCCAGCCGTGCAAGGCGAGGAAGATTGGCGTTGGCATCGCCGGTGCGGAGACGCTCGGCGACCCAACGATCGACACTGTCGACGAAGGCGCCAAGAGCAGCGCGATCGCTGCCGCCAAGCGCATCGCCCAGTGCGTGGAGTTCGCGCGGGTCGACCTGCGGAAGGCTGTCCAACAACGCCGTCGTCCGCTGATGAAGCTTCAGCGCGCCGCCTCCCACCAGGGCCAGCGCTCGCGCCACGCTGCCTTCGGCCGCGTCGGCGGCTTCCCGTAGCGACGCATCGTCGGGCGCGATCTGCGCCGCCTCGGCGGCCGCCCGGATCACATCGTCGGCGACCAGCGGCCGCAGCGCGAGTTTGCGGCAGCGCGACTGGATCGTCGGCAACATCCGGGCCGGCGCGTGGCTGACCAGAAGAAACAGCGACTGACGTGGCGGCTCCTCAAGAACCTTGAGCAGCGCGTTGGCGGCATTGGGGTTGAGTTCGTCGACGGTATCGACGATGCACACCCGCCAGCCGCCCACGGCCGCGGTCGAACCGAAAAAGGCGATTGTCTCCCGGGTCTGCTCGACGCTGATGACTGTACGCATCACACCCTTTTCGTTGGGCGTCCGCTCCAGCGTCAGGAGCCCGCCATGCGTGTCGGCCGCGACATGGCGGGCAACCGGATGCATCGGGTCCAGTTCGAGCGTTTCCGCCGATTGCACCCCTGCCATGGCGGGGTCGGCGTGCGCTAGCACAAACCGCGCCATCCGATAGGCCAGCGTCGCCTTGCCGATCCCCGGAGCGCCGCCGATCAGCCACGCGTGCGGGATGCGGCCGCCTCGGTAGGCGTCGAGCAACGTTCGCTCCGCCTCGCCATGACCGAACAGCGCGGTGGTTTCGCGCGGATGCAGGAAAGACTTCTCCGCAGCGGTGGGGCGGGCGATCATGCCCGTGTGACCGTTTTGGTGGAGTCCGCTGTCAGCACGCGGTCGCGCAGTGCTGCCCACACGCCGGCGGCGACGGTATTGATGTCGGCATTGGCGTCGATCACCACGCAGCGTTGCGGGTCGCTCGCGGCGATGTCTCGATAGGCGCCGCGGAGATTCTGGTGAAAAGCAACGTCCTCGGCCTCGAAGCGGTCGGGTGCGCGGCTGCCGCGGCGAGCGGCGGCGCGCTGCATCCCGACCTCTACCGGAACGTCGAGGATCACGGTCAGATCAGGCTTGAGATCGCCAATGGTGACGCGCTCCAGCGCGTTCAGCACGCTTGGCAGCACGTCGCCCAGCCGGCCCTGATAGGCACGGGTCGAATCGGCAAAGCGGTCGCAGAGCACCCAGATGCCCTGCTCCAGCGCGGGCTTGATGACAGTATGAACATGGTCGTCGCGCGCCGCAGCAAACAGCAAGGTTTCCGCATAGGCGCCAAGCATTTTTCCCATGCCGGATAGCACGAGGTGACGAATGATTTCGGCGCCCGGCGATCCGCCGGGTTCGCGCGTGACGATGGCCCGCAGTTTCGCCGCGTTGAGGCGCTCGGCGAGGATTTTGATCTGCGTCGATTTGCCGGACCCCTCGCCGCCCTCGAAGGTAATGAAGCGCCCACACAGCAGGCCCGCTTTGGGTGCGGCCTCGGTCATCAGAGCCTCGCGACGCCCGAGCGCACCATCCCGATGACAAGCGCGATTGCCCCGTCCATCGCGCGGCGCATGGTCGAGCCGACACCGATGGCGTCCGTGGCATGAACCGGCGTCTCGACCGCGACTTCCTTGCCACGCCACACCCTGATGACCCCGACCGGCTGTCCCGGCGCTATCGGGGCGTGAACGGGGCCCGTATAGACGATGCGTGCGATCAGCTTGTCGCTGCCGGTCTTCTGGACCATGACCTGAACCGGTTCAGACGCGGCGACCCGAACCGAGCCGCTGTCGCCGCCAAACACCTTGGCGTAGCCGACCGGCTGTTCCGCTGCGAACAAGGTTCGGACTTCGAAATTCCGAAAACCCCATTCGAGCAACTTCTTGGCGGCGGTCGCGCGGTCGTCGGCACTCTCGAGGCCGTTTACCACGACGATCAGCCGCGTGCCGTTCTGGACGGCCGAGCCGACCAGGCCGTAGCCGCCCTCCTTGGTGTAGCCGGTTTTGAGCCCGTCGGCCCCGTCCATCGCGGTCAGCAGCGGGTTGCGGTTGAACTGGCGGATCTTGTTCCAGGTGAATTCGCGTTCGCCGAACAGCTTGTAGAAATTCGGATACGTCAGAACGATGTGGCGCGCCAGCATAGCAAGCTCGCGAACCGTCATCTTGTTGTTCGGATCCGGAAGGCCGTTGGAATTGGCGAAGGTCGAGCGGGTCATGCCCAGTTCCCGCGCCCGCGCTGTCATCTTTTCCGCGAAGGCGCTCTCGTTCCCGGCGATACCCTCCGCCAGCGCCATGCAGGAATCGTTGCCGCTCTGGATGATCGCGCCGTGCAGGAGATCGTCGACGGAGACGCGGCTGTTGATCGCCGCGAACATGGTCGATCCGCCAGAGGGCGCCCCGCCCTTGCGCCAGGTGTTTTCGCTGATGAGGAACTCGTCGGTGAGCTTGACCTTGCCTTTCCGGATGGCGTCGAACACCACCTCTACCGTCATCAGTTTCATCATGCTGGACGGCGCACGTAGCTCGTCGGCATTCTTTTCGAACAGCACGCTGCCGCTGTTAGCTTCGATCAGAATCGCGGTCGGGGCGCTGGTCTCATAGACCTCTTCCTTCTTGGCGCCCTGTACGCTGTTGTTTGCAGCCAACGCGATGCCATTGAGGCCGATCGCAAGGCCGACCGCGGCGGCCATCAGACCGCGCCAGGCGAACCTCCGGCGTTTGTCAGGCGTGGAAGATCTGGTTGTCATGCGCCGTGTTCCGAATGGGCCATTCTAACAGTTGGAACCATCGCGAACAACACGGACCACGCCCGAGGAGCACCGGGGAATGTCAAGACGGCGGGATCGGTTGCTGGTGGGCGGCGCTTAGTAGAGTCCGCGCCCCGAGAGCAGTTCGCTCGGTCCGCGCGGGTCGATGGGCGCATAAGCGGCGACCGGGTGGACATCGCCTGACACGCTGTCGCCGCTGGCGTCGTATGAAACCGCTCGCGGATTGTCCGGCCTCTGTGGATGCGACCGGACGCGGCTGGACGCCGACATTTCGGAAGTCGCATTGATGGAGTCAGCGTCCATCGAGGTATGTCCGAGCGTATAGGGTCGCCCGTCCGGCGTCGGAACATCGCTGCGGATCGGCCGCTCGGACGACGCGAGTTGAGGCACAAACGGCCGTGCCGACGCGATCCTGACCGTGGATGGCGACGGCGCCGGTTCGCCGGTTCGTAGGGTCGCCATCAGTTGCCGGTCATCCGAACCTTCAAGCGGCGCGCGTCCGACATATTCGACCCGTACTCGCGCGACGCCCTTGCTCTTGAACTTCAGCAACTCGGCGGCCTTGTTTGAGACGTCGATCAGCCGGTTGCCGTGATACGGTCCGCGATCGTTGACGCGAACGATCAGGGATCTGCCGTTGCCGAGGTTGGTCACCCGTGCATAGCACGGCAACGGGAGCGTCGGGTGCGCGGCGGACAGTGAGGCCATGTCGAAAACCTCGCCGTTGGCAGTCAGACGGCCATGAAAGGCGTCACCGTACCATGAAGCGAGTCCTTCAGCACGGTAATGGGTATTTTCCTCAGGAACGTAGACGCGTCCGGCGACAGTGTAAGGCTTGCCGACCCGGTAAGTGCCGCCGCCTTTCGGCACCGGCTCGCCGAAGCCGACGACCCGGGGGCTGCTCGAAACTCCGTACTTCGGATCAATCCGGCTAAACTTGCCCGATGAACTGCAATTGGCCAGCATCAAGCACGCGCCCGCGGCGGCTACAGCGCGTGCAGCACGTCCAATTCGATCTGAATCTGGTTTCCCCATCCGTCCCCAAGACCAATTCCCGGACGCCATGCCACGCATCGTAGCGCCGGTCAGCATGATACGGCCCACATCCATACCAAGCCGTGAACATATCGCAGCGCAAACACGGCGGAAATGGGGTGAGCCGTCGGTTGACGGAACGAATAGTAAATCAGGGGTTGCTGCCCGGCTCGGTCGAGCCGTCCTCCGCACCGGGCTGATCGAAGGTAACTCCGATCCGGTTCTGCTTGATCCAGATCACCCGACAGTGGCGGATCACACGATCCTTCTCGGTCATGAGCTGGAAATGCGACGGGACAAAAGCCGGATTCGGAACCTCGACGGCGGCTCCATCGGCGGACATGTTCAACAGCCGGCATCGCATGCTCAATCCGCTAGCAGAAATGTAAGCCGATTCGTCGATTTCGACGCGCGGATGTTTGCGGCGATCATCCATTGGTGAATTTCTTTGTCTTTACGTAGGAGCACCATCATGATCGCGACGCGCGCGCAACACCCCGCATTACCCGGCGGAATGAACTCTATAGCGGCCGGCCTAACGAAACACCAATGCGCATGAAGTTTCCCGGCAGCATAGGGCCGCATTCTCATTCTCCGCTAACGGCTTTCCGCGCGGGAGGGTCTTCGTCGCCCGTCAGAAAGCGATCCCGATCTATCGGAAGGCATACGGAAGAGCGCATCACCCTCCCCGAGATGTATCGAAGCCTGGCTGTGATGCTCCAAGACGGCGCGTCCCGAGGTGATACAGAGGCGCAATCGAGAACGGACCATCAGCTTAAGGAAACGATCAGCACAAACAGGCATATCTTTGTAAAACCGTCTGTTTTTAAATAACGGAAGCTGACTTTCTGCTGAAAACGAAATCGGCGAAGGCGTGATCGTGTCCTGCTCCAGTATTGCGAAGCAGGCTCGACGACTTGGCCTTCGATCTGCCTCCGTCCGCATCGCGGAATCGAATCATCCTTCCGCGACCAATCTGGCTTCTTTCAGAAAACCCGTTCGCATTGCGCTTCGGCGAGGCGTGCGCTAAGCGGTCGAAATTCCTGAGACGACGGAAGGGTGGCCGAGTGGTTTAAGGCACCGGTCTTGAAAACCGGCGTGGGTGCAAGCCCACCGTGGGTTCGAATCCCACCCCTTCCGCCAGTAAAGTGTCCACACCATATCAAGCTAATGCGGATTGTCGAGAGAAGTGGCTATATAGCGGCTGTGCCGCAGCCACTTCCTCGCTTTCAACGGTTCGGATCATTCCGAATTGTTGCTAATCGATCCGTAGAATTAGCGACATTTTAGCGAGGGATATGGCGTAGGTTTGGAGGACACTTTGGGAAATCTCACCGCTGCCAAGGTTAAGAATGCAAAGCCTGGCGATCGTCTTGCTGATGGCGATGGCCTGCGGCTCGACGTGGATGCCAACGGCAATGCGTCATGGGTCTTTCGTTTCAAATCACCGGTCACGGCGAAGGAACGATACCTAGGATTAGGACCTGCCCGCGACGTCGCGCTTTCCGAGGCGCGCGATTTGGCAGCCGACGCCCGCAAACTTGTTCGCAGCGGAGTCGACCCGATAAATCAGAAGCGGGAAAAAAAGGCTTCTGCGCGAGTTGCCGCGCGCCGTGACATGACCTTTCGGCAGTGCGCCGAACGATTCATCGATAGCCGCGAGGCGACGTGGAAAAACCCCATCCATCGCCAGCAATGGAAGAACACCTTACGGGATTACGTCTATCCGGTAATCGGTTCATGGCCAGTGGCGGAGGTCGACGTTGCCGCGGTTCTTAAAATCCTTGAACCGATCTGGCAGAAAAAGCCGGAGACAGCCTCGCGCATTCGCGGCCGGATCGAAGCCGTGCTAGATTGGGCGACGATGGCGGAGTACCGCAGCGGCGATAACCCGGCTGTCTGGCGCGGTCGCCTTGCCCATTTGCTGCCCTCGCGAAAGAAGGTGCGCGCCGTCCGCCACCACGACGCCCTGCCCTACGTTGAAATGCCGAAGTTCTGGAAGTCGCTTTCGGCTGACACGTCGGAGTCCGCCGCGCTGCTCAGATACATCATCTTGACCGGCGCGCGTTTCAGCGAAGCGGCCCGCGCTGAGTGGTCCGAGATCAACACGGAAAAGCAGATATGGACCGTGCCAGCCGTTCGAATGAAAGGCGGTCGCGAACACGTCGTGCCGCTGACTGACGAAGCAATGGCAGTCCTCGAACTTTCCCGCACGAAGGCGGGGCTGATATTCCCCGGCCAGCGCGTCGGCCGACCGATCAGCGACGTGAGCATTGCCAAGGCGATCAAGCGCCACACTGCCCTGCCTGCGACGTGTCACGGCTTTCGATCGTGCTTCAGGGATTGGTGTGGCGACAAAACGGACGTGCCGCGCGAGATCGCCGAAGCTGCATTGGCACATGCCATCAGCAACGATGTTGAGGCGGCTTATCGACGCTCATCAGCAATCGAAAAACGTCGCGCTCTCATGGTGCTTTGGAGTCGGTACTGTTGCGAAGCGGTCCGACCCGTTGACAAAATTCCTAAAACGTAGTATGGTGCCTGCGTTCTAAGGGTAAGAAGACACGGCCACGTTGGCGGGTGACACGTAAGCGGGTACGACCCCCCGGTGTCATTTTCACCCTGAACGACTGCAACCGGATTGCAGCCGAGGCAGATGCGCAAATTACATGCGCTCGTCTCGGCTTTTTGTTGCCCGATGGCGAGCCATATCAAAATGGAGCTCGCCGTGGCTAAATCACTTGACCTTCAAAACCGACTGGCCGTCTCGGTCTCGGAATTCTGCCGCCTCACCGGCAGCAGCAAGTCTTATTTCTATTCCCTCCCCGACAATGAGCGGCCGAAGATGGTGAAGCGCGGTGGCCGCTTCTTCATTCCGATTGGCGAAGTGCATCGCTTTGTTGGCGAGGTGGCGGCATGAGAATCACCGCAATCTCCAAAATCAAAAATCCGAAGACTTGGGAAAACGGCGATCACCCTCTCGCCTTTTTCGATGTGGAATTCGCCGGCGTTCGGATCAGCAAGTGCTTGCTCGTTCGCACCGCGCGCGGCTTCAATCACACTTCGCCGCCGAAAACGAACGGCGAGCGGCTGGTCGAATTCACCGAAGGCTCGCTGTCGAAGGCTGCGGCGGACGCGGCCTATAACGCGCTGCTGATTCTCGGCAACTGACGCCGATTGAAAAACCCGCCGACGCGGGAGCAACTCTTATGCATCAATCAAAGAAAGCAATCAAACGTATGTCATCTAAAACTTCGAGCTTTTTCGACTTTTACGAACGTCACGGCTTCGCTCTGCATCAAGTCCATGAGGGCGATAAAGCCCCGATCGGCAAGGAGTGGCAACTCCGACACACGAAGGACACCCTGCGATGGGAGACGTGGGTCGCCGACGGCTACAACATCGGCATTAACCCCGGCGCATCCGGGATCGCGGTTTGCGATGTCGAACGGGGCTGCGAGACAGTCTTCAAGGAATGGTGCAACAACCTCGAATTTGAGCCACCGCCCCCGCACATGACCAGCCCCTCCGGTGGCTTTCATACATATTTCCGACTTCCCGACTCGGCGACATTTCAAAAGCAGGGCAAAGGGCAGACAGGATGGGGCGATCTCCTGGTTGGCAACGCTAACGCTGTGTGCCCGCCAAGTTATTTCACAAACCCCCGCAACATCGCCGGAAAGACGCCTGGGCCTTACGTCTCGACTGGCGTTGAGGATATTTACGACGGCAATGTGCTGCGCCCCGCATTGACGACAGCGCCCCCCAAGGGCGAGGTAGACCTGTCACGCTTGGCGCCGGCTGACCATGCGCCACTTCCGCGGGGGCGCGCTGAAACGGTGCTTGCGGAGGCGTGCGCGGAGCTTCGGGCGCTGGACGGCACCGGCTCGCATCCCGTCATCTTGAAGGTTGCCAATGCGGTTGGCGCCCATGTCGCGATTGGTAATATCGGTCGCGAGTTTGCCTATTACGCGCTGGCGGAAGCGTTCAGCGAGAGCGGAGTGTCGAGCGAAGGATGGGAGCGCGCAATAAATAATAGCTTCGACAACGCGATGACATTTACGGATATGCCGCTGAGGGACAAAACCGCCAA